>NZ_JBEPPK010000007.1:0-207311 GCF_040547285.1 Hymenobacter sp. UYP22
GCGGAGAGAAAGGAGATGGGTCGCACCTCAAATTTCGCTCATGCCGTGGGAGTCCTTTGTGCTTTAACCTGGTGCACCCTTCCTAAACAGGTTCAGAGAGAATTTCGTTCTGACAACCAGCAACTAATAACTCAGGCCTTGGGTGGGGTTTTGTCGGCCTCCGTTACGTCGCGGCCGTAGAGCTGGCGGCCTTCCGCATCGAGGGCATCGGAAATGCGCTTAAAGCCGTTGGACTCCAGGGTGCGGCGGGCTGCCTCGTTGGTGGGCGTGGTGCGGGCGGTGATGTAGCGCACCATAGTGGTATCGGCGGCGTGGCGCAGCAGCCCGGCTACCAGCTCGGAGCCAATGCCCCGGCCCTGCCAATCTTCGGCCACCGAAAACCCGATTTCAACCGTGGCATCAATGGGCGGACCGTGGAAGCCGCCGGCCCCGACCAACGTATTTTTGGGGGCCTCCGCCCCGGCCCGCAACAAAGCGTACCAGCCGTACCAGCCGGCCGCGTCTCGCCCCCCGGTCGTGAGCTGGTCCAGAAAGAACTGCTGGGCATCCGCGTCGTACTCGCCGGGTGGCCAGTGCTGGGGCATTTCAGCCCCCAACAAAACGGGGAAATACCGGGGTTTCTGAAGTTCAGCCGTCAGCAAAGCGCGGCTGGCGGCCAGCAGCGTGAGGCGTTGGGTATAGGCAATCAGTGGAATCATGGGCAACTATACGAATTTAGTCGAGTTTCTGCCGAAGCAGGCCGGAGCGGTTGTTTGGATGCGTAGCCCAACAACTACCTTTGGGTACTTCTTCTTTGCTCCGATGCCGCTACCCGTTCCTGATTACCTGGATGTTACCTACCGCGCCGACCTGGATGTGCTGCTGGCCCGCTGGATGCGCCGCGTAACGCTGGAAGAAATGCAGCAGGGCTACCGGTACCTGCTGGAAAAAGCCGAAGCACATACCTGCCGCTACTGGCTGCTGGATGCCCGCCGCCGCTCCAACACCGACCGGGAAGGAGCCAGCTGGATGATCAACACCTTCCTGCCTGGTTTGCCTGCCCGCCTGGGCGGCCGTACTTACCTGGCGTACCTGCTGGTGCCCATTATCATGCGCGACGTGGAAGCCGACGCCGCCTTCCCACCCGCCAGCTTTTTTGCCGACAAGCCCTTTGTGGGGGAGCGGTTCATTGATGAGCGGGAGGCTATAGCCTGGCTGCAAGCCGCTCACCGGGAGCCAGTGGAAAAATAACCCACTCAGGTTTGCCGCACCTGGGTATTGGCGGGACTAGCTGCGGGCCCTTACGCTTCGCAAAGGCCCGCGGTGCTACTCAATCAGCAGGCCGCTGAGGTGGTGGTCTACGCAGTCGAGCACGTCTTGCACGGTGCGCAGCTGCTCCATTTCTGCGTCCTTGATTTCGATGTGAAAACGATGCTCCAAGTTGATGGCCAACTCCACTAAGTCAATGGAATCAAGGCCGATATCCTCCTGAAGGCGGGAAGACGAGGTGAGCGTGAGAGCCAGATTACGGCGCTTGCGGCGGAGCATGCGCTCCACTTGGTAGTGAATGAGCTGTTCCATAAGAAACGGGGCAAAAACAAGAAAATGCGGATTACGCCTCCGGCGGGAGGCTACTCAACGCTGGTAAGTAGGAGTGTGGTATCGGCGGGAAGTTCAGGAGCCAGCAAGGCCACCACCGAATGAGCCGTCAGTTGGTCGCCCAAGGTGGCGCTAGGCTGCCGGATGGTGCCAGCGGCCGGGGCCGTCACGTACACAAAGCTGAGCATGGGCACGCACTGGGCCAGCCGGGCGCGGGTATCCTCCAGCTGCTGCCGGGCAGTAGCCAGCTCGGGGGTGGTGGCGGGCTGCTGTTGCAGGGCCTCAAAAGCGAGTTGCTGGCGGTGCAGCCGAGCCTGAAGCTGCTGCTGCTGCACGCTGGGCAGGCGCTCCAACAGCTTCAGCAGGAGCTGGCCCTGCTTCACCCGCTGCCCATCCTGAACATATACCTCGTGTACGCGGCCAGCCTGGCCGGCCGCAATAGGTTGCCCGGTTACAGCCGTGGCCGAATCGGGGAGGGTGCGCGCCACCAGCTGAAACTGGGCAGGTGCACTGGAGAAAGAGCTTGCCTGGGCATCGGTGGTAGGCAGCCACAGCGGCAGCATAGCGCTACCGGCCGCAACCGTCAGAATCAGCCCCAGGCCAACAAGTTTTTTCATGGAAACGGGGTGCCGGGCTTACCGGCCTGCACCAGCGGCGCGCTACGGGCGGCCAAGTGGTGGAAACATGCCGCCTGCACTGCGGGCGACGGAAGTGCGTGAAAAACAGATAGTAACCGATTTGGTTACATTTCCGAAGAAATAAAAAAGCCTCAACCAGAAGCCCCGGGGCAGCCCTGGGGCAAGTGCTTGCCAAGCTCCTCCTTCACCTGCGCCACCGACACGGCCGCCAGGGCGGCGCGCATGGCTTCAATAGCGGGGCCAAACAGGCCATCTAGGGTTTCCTGCATTACCCGGCCCAGGTCGCAGTGGGAGCTGGGGTTAGTACTATTCACCTGAAACAAATCGGGCTCCGATTCCTGCACGGCCCGGAATACGTCCAGCAGGGAAATATCGGTGGCCGGGCGGGCTAGGAGGGTGCCGCCACCCGCGCCGCGTTGGCTCTGCACCAGGCCCGCCTCGCGCAGGGTGCCCACCAAGCGGCGCACCACCACCGGGTGCGTGCCCGCGCTGCTGGCCAACACCTCCGACGACACCGGTTGGCTGCCGGCGTGCGCCAGATAGGCCAAAATGTGCGTTGCCACGGCGAAACGGGTGTTCATACGGGAGTAAGTAACAAATTTGGTTACAAATGTACGACGCCAATTGGTTGTGCGCAATCTGTTGCCCGAAATAAATATGTACAGTTGCTGCCATGCGGTAGTGAAACTGGCCAAAGAGCTGGTTCCACTCCGGCTGACGGACAAGGAGCAGAAATACCTTATTCTCTGCCAGCAGTACACCGCCTGCAGTTACCCAACCAGGTAGTTGCTCCGGCCGCTGATAACCCTACGATGGAACTGATGGTTTAGGAATCTTTCCGGCTACGTTGCCTTCAACTTTCTACATACAATGGCCCAGCTTTTCACGCCGCTGCAGCAGCGCGGCATTACGCTCAAAAACCGCATTGTCATCTCGCCCATGTGCCAGTACAGCGCCCAGGATGGCTTCAGCAACGACTGGCACCTGGTGCACCTGGGCTCCCGGGCCGTGGGTGGGGCTGCCCTTATTTTGCTGGAAGCCACGGCTGTGGTGCCTGAGGGCCGCATCACCCCCGACGACTTAGGCATCTGGCAGGAAGACCACTTGCCCGGCCTCCGGCGCATTGTGGAGTTTCTGAAGCAGGAGGACTGCGTACCCGGTATTCAACTGGCCCACGCCGGTCGGAAAGCCAGCCACGCCAGCCCCTGGAAAGGCGGCCAGCAGCTTGGCCCCGAGGCCGGTGGGTGGCTCACGGTAGCCCCCTCGGCCCAGCCCTTTACTGATGAGGAAACTGCTCCTCTGGCTCTCGATGCAGCGGGTATTCATGCGGTAGTGGAGGCTTTCCGCCTGGCTGCGCGCCGGGCCGTGGAGGTGGGGTTTGAGGTGCTGGAAGTGCACGCGGCCCACGGCTACCTGCTCCACCAGTTTATGTCGCCGCTCAGCAACCAGCGCACCGATGCGTATGGTGGCTCCTTTGAGAACCGGATTCGGCTGCTGCTGGAAGTAGTGGCCGCCACCCGCGCCGAAATGCCCGAGCACCTGCCGCTATGGGTGCGCGTTTCGGCTACCGACTGGACGGAGGGCGGTTGGACTGCCGAGGATACGGTGCGGCTGGCCGCCATCCTGCAAGAAAACGGCGTGGACCTGCTCGACTGCTCAACCGGCGGCAATGTACCCAAGGCCGATATTCCGGTGGGCCCCGGCTACCAGGTGCAGTTTGCCGAGCAGGTGCGCCGCGAAACGGGCCTGGCTACCGGTGCCGTTGGCCTGATTACTGAAGCGCAGCAGGCGGAACATATTCTGGCGGCCGGGCAGGCTGATGTTATTCTGCTGGCCCGGGAGTCGTTGCGGGATGCCTATTTCCCCCTGCGCGCCGCCCAGGAGCTGGGAGCCGGAGTAGCCTGGCCGCTGCAGTATGAGCGGGCCAAACCGCGCCACTAAAAAGCCAAAGCGGGTAACAACTGCCCAGTTAAATTACGTATGCCCTCAAGACCAGCCTGCAGGTGCCCGGCGCACCTCACGACCGGCCTCTCGCGCATGTCCGACTACTCCACCCCCGATTTTCCCATCATCTACCGCCCCGACCTGCACATCCTGGTGGGGCGGTGGATGGTGGAAATAACTCGGGCCGAGCAAGTAAAAGAAAACTACTTGCAGTTGTTTCGGGCGGCGGCAGAAGTGGATAACTGTCGCTTCTGGCTGCTGGATGCCCGGCGGCGCTTCCGCACGGTAGTAGAAATTACTAACTGGGTGAACTCCCAGGTGCCCGATATGGCGCTGGAAAAGCTGAAGGGAGAAATCCGCATAGCCTTTCTGCTGGCTCCCGGCCAACTCCTGGCCTCCACCGATTCGCCCCCGTTTCCGGCCTTGTTTCATCCGGTTACCGGCCACCCCATGTCGGCGCAGTTCACCGATGAAGGCCAGGCCATTGCCTGGTTGCAGGCCCAGCAGACTCAACCCCAATAAAGTGCCAAACCTGCTTTTTGCGCGGGCGAAGCGGCCGGTAGCCCAGTGGGTTGTCGGCCGCTTCGCTTTAGCGGGCTGCCTAACTGCCGCAACCTTTCCCAACTCAGCACGACTTTAGGCGAAGCCTACCCTGTATTTCGCTGAATGAAAAACCTTTCTGCACCAAACCGGGCCGGCGCGGCGGCCCTGCTGCTGGCCCTGGCCGGCTGTGCCACTACCCAGCCAGCCACTACCAATAGCACCACTACGCCGGCCGTTACCGCTGCCGCCAACATACCCGGCCGTAGCATCAACCCCCAGGATGTGGACCGCGCCGTGTCGCCCTGCGAGGATTTCTACCAATTTTCGGGCGGCAACTGGCTGCGCAACAACCCCGTGCCGGGCTACGCATCCAGCTGGGGCCCGCGCAACCTGCTCGGCGACCGTACCCAGGCCACGCTGCGCCGGATTCTGGAAGATGCCGCAGCCAACCGCTCGGCTACCGCCGGGTCCAACCTGCAGAAAGTAGGCGACTTTTACGCCTCCGGTATGGACTCAGTGGGGCTGGAAAAAGCCGGCCTCACGTACCTGAAACCGGAGCTGCAGCGCATTGCCGCTATTAAAGACCTGCCCGCTTTCCGGGTAGAAATGGCCCGCCAGCAGACGCTGGGTACCGGCGCTTTCTTCCGGGCTGGCGTCAGCCCCGACCGCAAAAACAGCTCAGTGTACGCCGTGAGCATGAGCCAGGGCGGCCTGGGCATGCCCGACCGGGACTACTACCTCAAGGACGACGCCCGTTCCAAAACTGTACGTGCCGCCTACGTCACCTACCTCACCAACACCTTCAAGCTGCTCGGCGACGCCGAGCCGATGGCCGCCGCCAAAGCCGCCACCGTACTGCGCGTGGAAACCCGCTTGGCCAAAGCCAGCAAAGACCGGGTTTCGCTCCGCGACCCGTATGCCAGCTACAACAAGATGACGGTGGCCGAGGCCGACCGGCAGTTCCCGAACCTGCAACTCTCGGCCTTACTCAAGCGCAACGGGTTGGGCGCGGCTCAGGAGGTAATTGTGGGCCAGCCTGAGTTCTTTAAGGAAGTGAGCGACCTACTGAAACAGGAGCCGCTGCAGGACCTGAAAACCTACCTGAGCTGGCAGCTGGTCTCCTCGGTGCCTTCGGCCCTGCCCCAGGCGTTCAGCAACGAGGCCTTCCGCTTTGCGCAGGTGCAAAGCGGAGCCCGGCAGCAGCCCACCCGCTGGAAACGCATGCTGGCCGCTACCGATGGCACCCTGGGCGAAGCCTTCGGGCAGCTCTACGTGGATCAGGCGTTTTCGCCCGCCGCCAAGCAGAAGGCCCTGGATATGCTGGCCAACATCCGCGAATCGATGGCCGACCACATCCGGACCAACACTTGGATGAGCGAATCCACCAAGCAGGAAGCCCTCAAAAAACTCGGCGCCCTGCGCGTGAAAATCGGTTACCCCGACCAGTGGAAGGACTACTCCCAGCTGACCATTTCGCGGGACTCCTACCTGAAAAACGTGTTGGCGGCGCGCCAGTGGAACTACCAGCAGAACGTGAAGAAGTTTGGTGGGCCCATTGACCGTACTGAGTGGAGTATGACACCGCCCACCATCAATGCCTACTACAGCCCGCCGATGAACGAAATCGTGTTTCCGGCCGGCTACCTGCAGCCCCCGTTCTTCGACCCCGAAGCCGACGACGCGGTCAACTACGGCGCTATTGGCGGCGTGATGGGCCACGAAATGACCCACGGCTTCGACGACTCCGGCCGGCAGTACGACTCGGAAGGCAACCTGCGCGACTGGTGGACGCCCGCCGACGCGGCCGAATTCACGAAGCGCGCGGCCGTGGTGGGCACCCAGTACTCGGCCTTCTCCCCCCTGGACTCGGTGTACGTGAACGGTAAGCTGACCATGGGCGAAAACCTGGCCGACTTTGCCGGCCTCACCATCGTGTACGCGGCCCTGCAGAAGCAGCTCGATAAGCAGTACGGCAAAGGCAACCGCCCGCTCATCGACGGCTTCACGCCTGAGCAACGCTTCTTCCTGAGCTGGGCCCAGCTGCGCCGCCAGAACATCCGCCCCGAAGCCCTGCGCCAGCAAATCCTCACCGACCCTCACTCACCCGGCCAGTACCGTACCATCGGCCCCCTCATGAACATGCCCGAGTTCTACCAGGCCTTCGGCTGCACACCGGGCCAGAAAATGGTACGCCCCGACGCCGAGCGGGCGGTAATTTGGTAGTCTGAAGTAAAACTAGTTCCCCTCCTTTCCAAGGAGGGGAACTGCTCTAGTCTTTAACGTCTCAACTTCTTCCACAACCTTCATTTTCCGCATCTATGACCCCACAACGCACTTTCCTGCTCACGCTGGGTACGGCCGCCGGGCTAGCCCTGGCCGGCTGCGCTGCCAGTACCCCCGCCACCACTGCCTCGACTACCACCGATACAGCCACCTCAACGGCCACTGCCACCGATGCCACGGCTACGGCTCAGGCCGGCCCCGTGCTGCCCGGCGTGGGCCTTGACCCCGCCAACATTGATAAGTCGGTGAACCCCTGCGACGACTTCTTTCAGTACGCTTCGGGCACCTGGCTCAAGAACAACCCGATTCCGGCTGCCGAGTCGCGCTGGAGTTCCTGGAACGGGCTCATCAACCAGAATGAGGCCGTAATGCGCCAGATCCTGGAAACCTCCGCCGCCAACAAAACCGCCGCCAAGGGCTCCAACCTGCAGAAAGTAGGCGACTACTACGCCACGGCCATGGACTCAGTAGCCATTGACAAAGCCGGCCTGAAATACCTGCAGCCGGAGCTCAGCCGCATCAACGCCGTGAAGGACCTACGGGGGCTGCAGACTGAGCTGGTGCGCGCCCAGCGCCTGCAAACCCGCTCGGTATTCGGGCTGGGCGTAAGCCAGGACCGCAAGAAGAGCGACGAGTACGCCCTCTACCTCAGCCAGGGCGGCCTGAGTCTGCCCGACCGGGACTACTACCTCAAGGACGATGCCCGCTCGAAAGCCATCCGCACGGCCTACACCACCTACCTCACCAACACCTTTAAGATGCTGGGCGAAAGCCCGGCCGTGGCTGCCAAAAGCGCCGCCACGGTGCTGCGCCTCGAAACCCGGCTCGCCAAAGCCAGCAAGGACCGGGTAGCCCTGCGTGACCCATACGCCAACTACAACAAGATGACGGTGGCCGAGGCCGCCCAGAAATACCCTAACCTGGGCCTTCCCGTGATGCTGCCCGCCCTGGGCCTCAGCTCGGCCAAAGAGGTGATTGTGGGCCAGCCCGAATTCCTGGCCGAAGCCAGCACCGCTTTGAAACAGGAGCCGCTGCAGGACTGGAAAACCTACCTGCGCTGGCACCTCACGTCCTCCGTTATGTCGGCCTTGCCCCAGTCGTTTGGCGATGAGTCGTTCCGGTTTCAGCAGGTGCTGAGCGGGGCCAAGCAGCAGCAGCCCCGCTGGAAGCGCATGCTCCGCGCCACCGATGGGGCCCTGGGCGAGGCCTTCGGCCAGCTGTACGTGGATAAGGCCTTCGCGCCCGAAACCAAGGTGAAGGCCCAGCAGATGGTGGCCAACATCAAGGAAGCCATGGGCGAGCATATCCGCGGGCTGGAGTGGATGAGCGGCGCCACCAAGGAGGAAGCCCTCAAGAAGCTCAACGCCTTCACCGTCAAAATCGGCTACCCTGACAAGTGGAAGGATTATTCGGCCCTCACGATGAGCCGGGAGTCGTACCTGAAAAATGTGCTGGCGGCCCGCGAGTGGGAATCCAAGGACAACCTGAGCCGCTACGGCAAGCCGATTGACCGCTCCGTGTGGGGCATGACCCCGCCCACGGTAAATGCCTACTACAACTCCTCCCTCAACGAAATCGTGTTTCCCGCTGGCATCATGCAGCCGCCGTTCTTCGACCCCAAGGCCGACGACGCGGTGAACTACGGCGGTATGGGCGCGGTAATCGGCCACGAAATCACTCATGGCTTCGACGACCGGGGCCGGCAGTCGGACGCTCAGGGCAACCTGCGCGACTGGTGGACCAAGGAGGACGCGGCCGAATTCACGAAGCGCGCCGACATGGTGGGGGCCCAGTATTCGGCCTTCCAGCCCCTGGATTCGGTGTTTGTGAACGGCAAGCTGACTATGGGCGAAAACCTGGCCGACTTCGGCGGCTTGGCCCTGGCCTACTCGGCCCTGCAAAAGGAACTACAGCAGAAATACGGCAGCAACCCCCGCCCCCGCTACGACGGCTTCACGCCCGAGCAGCGCTTCTTCCTGGGTTGGGCGCAGGTGTGGCGCACCAACGCCCGCCCCGAGTACCTGCGCCAGCAGGTGCTTACTGACCCGCACTCCCCGGCCCAGTACCGCACCAACGGCCCCCTCATGAACATGCCCGAGTTCTACGAAGCCTTTGGCTGCAAAGACCAGGGCAAAATGGTACGCGCCCAAAACCAGCGGGCCCGCATCTGGTAGCGGAAACGCCCCGGCGGCTATAGGAGTTGTCGGGGCGGGCCATCAAGGTCTGTAGAGACGCGTATTTGCGTCTCATCGTCCGCGTGCCGCTTGCTTCGGCCATGACATCAGCAACCACGTCATTCTGCGTCGGGTGAAACAACATCACCAACGACGAAACGCGAATACGCGTCTCTACACCAAAGAGGCCGCTTGCATCATGCAGGCGGCCTCTTTCTTTTTTGATGAAAAATATTTGTCGTTGATAACCAAAGAGTATGAATTATTCGTAGAATTACGAAAGATTCGTATTAAGAAATGTAATCCAATGGAACGATTAACTCAACCCGAGGAAGAGGCTATGCGTGGCTTCTGGCAGTTGGGCGGCGGCTTCATCAAAGATGTGCTGGAACTGCTGCCCGAGCCCCGGCCGCCCTACACCACCCTGGCCTCCACGGTGCGCAATCTGGAGCGCAAAGGCTACCTGAGCAGCCGCAAGCTGGGCAACACGTTCCGGTTTGTGCCCAGCGTGACGGCCGAGGAGTATCGGCGGCGCTTTCTGGGCTCCTTTGTGGGTAACTACTTCCGCAACTCCTATAAGGAGATGGTGTCGTTTTTTGCCCAGGAGCAGAAAATTACGCCCGAGGAGCTGCAGGATATTATTGATATGATTGAAAACCGTAAGTCCCGGCCATGATACCGCCCCTGCTGCTGTATCTGCTTAAAACCCAGGTAGCGTTGCTGCTGCTGCTGGGGGTGTACTACGGACTGCTGCGCCGACTCACGTTTCATCAGCTCAACCGGGCGTATCTGCTGGCCGCCCTGGCGTTGGCAGCCCTGTACCCCGTGCTCGATTTGAGCAGCCTGCGCCCAGCGGTAGCGCCATCCGTGCCGCTGGCGGTAGTGCTGCCCACTTGGCCGGCCGCCCCGGCTACGCTACCTGCAGTTGCTACCGGGCCTACCTCCGAAAGCTGGCTGCTGATGGCTTATGGGCTGGGCGTGGCTGTGCTGCTGATACTGCTGCTGGTGCAGGGCGCGTCGTTGTGGCGGCTGCACCGGGCTTCCCAACCGGCGGAGGCCGATGGCCTGCAGTTCCGGGCGGTGGCCGGGGCGGTGAGCCCGTTCTCGTTTGGGCGCGCCATCTACCTCAACCCCGCCCACCACGCCCCGGCTGAGTTGCCTACCATTCTGCTACATGAGCAAGTACATGTACGCCAGGTCCACACCTTGGATGTGCTGTTGGGCCATGTGCACCGGGCCCTGGCCTGGGCCAGCCCCGCCGCCTGGCTGTGGCTGCGCGCCGCCCAGGAGAACCTGGAGTTCATTGCCGATGCCGCCGTGCTGCACGAGAGCCGACTGGCCCCGAAGCAGTATCAATACAGCCTGGTGCGGCTGAGTGCGCTGGCCGCGGGGCCGGCATTGGTCACGCCTTTCTCCTTTATCACCCTCAAAAACCGTATTCGTATGATGAATTCCCTGCCTTCGGGTCGGCGGCAGCTGCTGCGCTACGTTGCTGGCTTTACCCTGCTGACTGGCCTGGCCGTGAGCTGCGCTACGCCGAAACAGGCTGAGTTACCCAAGCCCGTAAGTTCTGTAGAGCAGCAGGCCCAAACTATGGCCGACCAAGCATTCTACTTTGTTGATGGTCTTCCTTCCACCCAGGCAGCAGCCCAGCAAATAGATCCGGCCGCACTGAAAAGTGTGCACGTTTTGAAAGGCCGCAAATTCATGCCGGGCTTCAACGAAGCCGCATTCCGCCAGGATTTTGGCGAAATGGGCGATAAAGGCGTGATATTGCTAGTTACCAAGCAGGGAGAAAATTCTGACGCGTTGCGCGCTTTCAATACCAAGTACAACATCACATTCCGAGTGCAGAGCCCGCAAGACAAAGCAGTAGTTGAGGCAATAACGGAGAACAAATCCATTACTGCCGCCGACCTCAAGGGCCGGCTGTTACTGCTCAATGCAAAGGAAGTACTTCCGGAGGAGGTAAAAACTACTCCCGGCGACATCCAAAGCGTGTATGTGCTTGATGCAGAGCAGGCAGTTAAAAAGTACGGTGAAAAAGGCCGACAAGGTGCTGTTCTGATTACCACCAAATAAGTGTAGGTACGTAGAGTAGCATGAAACACAAGCACGAGCCGCTACCCTGCCCAAAGTAAGGCAACGGGTAGCGGCTCGGGCTTGCGGCACAAACTTTGTGAGCTGCTTCGGCCTATGCGTATTCTTACCACTCTTCGTTCTACTGCTTTCGGCACTGGCCTTTTGTTGCTGCTGGGCATTACGGCTCCGGCCGCGCAGGCCCAAGGTGCTCCGGCCGTGCCTGCTCAGGCCAGCGGCCCCAGCCTATATTTCCTGGATGGGCAACCCTCCACCCAAGAGGCTATCAACCAGCTTAACCGCCGCACCATTGCCAGCGTGAACATCGTGAAGGGCCCCGACGCTACCCGCATTTTTGGGGCGGAGGCGGCCGACGGCGTAATGATAGTAGTGACCAAGCGCAATGTGGGCTCCGAGGCCGTGGCGGAGTTCAACCGCCGTTACGATATCCGGCCCACGGAAACGCCGGTGCCACCAGCCAAGCCGCAGCAGCCGTAGCTGTTAGTAAGCTCAGCCGTACCAACGCAACTGCCGGCTGGCCCGTATCGGGATACTCCTTTCCCTATGTGCCACGTTGCGTTGTCTGCATGACCACTACCTCCCTTGCCGATTTCCTTCAGCTAACCCACCGCTCCGACCTGGGTATTGTAACTGCCCGCTGGACGCGCCCAACTACCTCCCCCGAGCTACGGGCCGGCTACCAGGAGCTTATGCGCTACGCTACCTCCTGCGAATCGTGCCGCCGCTGGCTGATTGACTCCCGCCGCCGGACCCAGGTAGATGCCCGGGATGTACACTGGCTCACCGAGGACTTCTATCCGCTGCTGCGGCAGTACCTGGGCGGACATGTGTACCTGGCTTTCCTGATTGCGCCCTACCAGGCCGATGATGTGCAGGACGAAAGCCTCCCGCAACTGCCCCATACCCACGGCGACTATTGCTCCCTAAACCAGTTTACGGACGAGGGCGAGGCAGTACGCTGGCTGTGTTCCAGAGTATAAAGCCAAGACTACAGTCCCTTTTCAGCAGCCAAAGCCCATTGCCGTTACTGGTAGTGGGTTTTTTTATGCGTGAGTAATAAACTTTGGCCTGTTGCTGAAAGTAGCCGGACGGGTTCCAGGTAGCCTATAATTACAGGTTGCTACATTGGTATATGCAAGAAAAATACAATAATTTGTTTGTAATATTAGATGTGCAAAATATTCATGAAAATATGAATTTTTTTAGTTACTGCGTTTCCTATACCTTCACTGTTAGCAAGATGGCTGTACTGAATTTCGTTTGGAACAGAAGGCTTGTTTTCTTTTCACCACCTCTTTTCCTCTCTTATGTTCAAAACACTACTCTTGTTGCTTTTGGCCTTCGTTATGCTGTTGGAACCAGAGGTGGTTCTGGCCCGCACTGCCGGAGTAGCTGACCCCGCCAGCACCGAAATGGTGAGCAGCGTTTCTCTGTTCCGCAAGGCTACCAAGCGTGGCCGGCCCAACTACAAGCCGTACCGTGGCAACAGCCGCCACAAAATGAAAAAGCTGGGCGTGTACAAACGGTGGCGTCTGCGCGTGAAAGCGCAAAAGAAAAAGCGCAGCCGTGGCCTCCAGCCCAGCGTGAAAGTAGGAGCCCCCGTTCGGACGCTGAAAAAATAGCTGCCCCGGCCACTGGCCGCTGAATAGTACAGCAACAGCCGCTTTCCAGCTTGGGAGGCGGCTGTTTGCGTGTGGAGCTGCCAGAGAGAAAGTAGGCCGGGTAATCGGCGGGGCGCAACCCTGGGCGGACTCCAGTGGTTATTGGCGGTGCGGCCGCCACTTTACGGCTTCTGTTTCCCTATGAAAGCGCCTTCCCTGCGCACGCCCTTCCTGTACCCGGTGTTTCGGGCCATCTGGCTGGCCTCCGTGGTATCAAACGTGGGTACCTGGATGCAGAACGTGGCCGGAGTGTGGCTCGTGACTACCCTAACCACTTCGGCCCTGCTGGTAGCCCTTATGCAAACCGCCACCAGCCTGCCGGCCTTTTTGCTGAGCCTGCCCGCAGGGGCCCTCGGCGACCTGGTAGACCGGCGCCGGCTGTTGCTGTTCACGCAGGCATTTATGGCAGTGGTGGCCCTGCTGCTCGGTGGTCTCACGCTGGCCGGGTACATATCGGCTGCCAGTGTGCTGGGACTCACGTTTCTGCTAGGAATAGGGGCGGCTATCAACATGCCCATCTGGCAAACGGTAACGGTGGAGCTGGTGCCCCGGCCGGCGCTGCCGTTTGCCATTACGCTCAACGGCGTCAGCAACAACATTGCCCGGGCCATTGGGCCGGCGCTGGGCGGATTGATTATAGCGCACTACTCGGCGGGGTACGTGTTTCTGCTCAACGGCCTCTCGTTTGTGGGTACCTGGTGGGTGGTGCGCAACTGGCGGCGTGCCCCGGATGCCAGTCCGGGCCCGGCCGAAGGGTTTGCCGGGGCACTGCGCACGGGGCTGCGGTACGTGCAGTATTCGCCGGCTATTTACGCAGTGCTGGTGCGCACGTTTGCCTTTGCTTTTGGGGCCAGTGCCATGTGGGCGCTGCTGTCGGTGGTGGCGGCGCGGCGGCTGCACCTAAGCTCGGGTTCCTATGGGGTACTGTTGTCGTGGTTGGGGGCGGGGGCCATTACCGGGGCGTTTCTGATGGGCCGGGCCGGCAGCCGGCTCACCTACAACCAGCGGGTGTTGCTGGGCTCGGGGGTGTTTGTGGGCACCAACCTGGGGCTGGCTTTCATTCCCTCGGAAATAGGGCTGTATCCGGTGATGTTTCTCTCGGGGGTAGGTTGGCTGATGGTGATGACCAGCTTTAGCACCACCGTACAGCTGCACGTGCCCCGTTGGGTGCAGGCTCGGGTGGTAAGCGTGTATATGCTGGTGTTTCAGGCCGGGTTGGCGCTGGGCAGCGTGGCGTGGGGTGAGCTGGCCGACCGCGCCTCCCTGCACGTAGCCCTGCTGGCCGCCGCCGCTTGGATGCTGGCTAGCCTGGGGCTGGCGCTGCCGTTTCCTATGCGCTCCGCCGATGGCCTCAACCTCGACCCCGCCGAGCTGGGACCACCTCCCCATGTGCCCGGCGCCCTGGAGGCCGATGACGGGCCAGTGGTTGTGATGGTAGACTACCAGGTGCCGCTCAGCAGCCAGCCGGCTTTCCGCGAGGCCGTGGCCCGCCTCACCCGCCTGCGCCTGCGCAACGGAGCACTGCGCGCCGGCGTGTACACGGATATCCTGGAACCCACCCGCCTGACGGAGTTTTATTACGTGGCTACCTGGGGCGAGTATGAGCGCCAGCACCACCGCTTCACCCGTGAGGATCAGGCCACCGAAGCCCAAGTGTTGCAGTACCACACAGGTCCCAAAGCGCCCCGGGTCAGCCGCTTTCTGGGGTTCCCACAAACCAGCAACGTAGAGCTGCCCGCCCCCGTCGAAAGCATCGAAAATCAGCGTTGAGCTATTCAGGCAGCCCTCCTGAAAAAGGGAGCGGCGAGCAGCAAGGCCAAAGCCCCGCTGCTCGCCGCCGCTTACGTGCCCTATTACAGTAGCTTACCAGGAGCCACTGTTGTCATTGGTGTCATCAAAACCGCCCCCGCCGGTGTCATCCGAGGATGAATCATCGTAGGAGGAACTGTCGCCGGAAAAGTAGTCGGGCTCCGCGCCGCCGCTGTCCGGGGCAAAGTAATCGGGGGCGCTATCGGCCTCTGCCGCTGCACCACCCAGAAAAGGGAAGGCCCCGCTGCCACCGCCGGCATCCGGGTTGGAGTGGGCGGGGTTATCCAGGGGCTGAGCGGGCGCATTGGGGGAGAGGTGGGGCGTGTTATCGTCGTTGCGGTTAGCCATGCGGTTACCCATGTAGGCCCCAGCGGCGGCGGCGGCTCCCGTGAGCAGCACGTTGCCCATCCCGGAGCCCATCCCCGAGCCGCCGCCCATGCCTCCTGCGCCACCACCCCGGTTCGAGAGAAAATCGGGGCCCTGTTGGGTACCCCCCTGCTGGTTGCCGTAGCCGCTGCGGCCGTAGTTGCCGGCCGGGCCGTTAGGTTGGGTGGGCTGGTTAGGCAGGAAGTCGGGCGCGCTACCCGTTGCCGGTGCGCTCCGCCGCCGAAACAGCTTCGACACCAGCCACAGGCCGCCGCCAATGACCACCACGGCCAACACCAGCGTGCCAATCCCAAACCCCGACGACTCTGGCTCGGCTGGAGCAACCGGAGCGGAGGGCAGAGCGGTGGCTGGTTCAGGCGCGGCTGTTGCCAGCTCATCGGGGGAAGTGGTAGCCTGGTCTGAAGCTTGGGCGGCACCAGTAGGAGCGGAGGCAGCGGCGCCGGCGGGTTGGGGGGCAGAGCTGGGGTCGGCGGCGTACATCAGGGAGTTCAGGCCCGTGCGCAGGCCCGCGAAGTAGTTGCCCTGCTTGAAGCGGGGCGTCATTTGCCCAATTACCCGGCTGGTTACCTCGGGCGTGATGCGGCTGCGCAGCCCCGAGCCCGCCTGAATGGTTACGGCGCGTTCCTGCTTGCTCAGCAGCAGTACCACGCCATTGTCCTTGTCGCGCTGGCCCAGGCCCCAGGCCGTGCCCAGCGCCCGGCCGTAGTCGGCGGCCGACTGCCCACCCAGCGTAGGCACCGTTACTACTACTATCTGGGGGCCGTTGTTGTCGGCGTAGCGGCGCAGGCCGCTTTCCAGGGTCTTCGCGTCGGCGGGGCTCAGCAGCTGGGCCTGGTCGTTCACGAACTGGAAGGGCGCGGGACGGGGCGGTAGGCCGGCACCCGACTGAGCCAGGGCGGCCGACATACTGCCCAGCCCCAGGAAAAACAGAAATACAAGCAGGAAGCGAGGCATAGCAGTGGATAAGGAAGGAGGGTGGCGGTTTTTTTCCTGCCTACGGCGGCGGGCCCTTCTCCGTTTAGCCGGCCCAGGGTAGGAACCTTCGCGCAGGTGGGCCGTAGGGCAGAAGACTACCCGGGGCGCGGCCGTCACCGGCTTTGTCTCTCCCACCTTGTGCGCTACTTCGCTATGCTACTGTCTCGTTTCCTTGCCGTTGCCGGTCTGCTCATCTCGGGCACTGCCGCCGCCCAGGCCCAAAACCGCGCGCCCGTTACGCCTACCCGCCACCACCCCACGGAGCGCATTAGCCCGGTGCCCGGCGTAACCCTGCCGTCCGGGGTAGGCCAGGGCAAAGCGGAGCCGCTGCCCATTCCCACCGATGTAAACCCCAATGGTACCCTGCCCCAGCCCAAATTACCCAGTGGCCAGGTCACCGTTGATTCGGTGCAGGTAACGCCCACCCCGCAGCCGCGCCGCACGGCCCCCGCCCGCCGCAAGCGGCAGTAAAAACAGGTTTTAGCTGGCAGACGGTTGAAAAGGCTCCTTTATAGAGTTCCACCACAACTCCCGACAAGGTCAACCGTACCGGATGAGTAGCCTCTGCAGTTCCGCGGGGTATCAACCCATTTTTATGCCCGAATCTGCTTCGCACCCGTATGTCCGCTTCGATTCCGGAGTGGAGGAAATCCAGCCTAATGAGCAGCAGCTCACCAACGAGACTGTGGAGTCGATGGCCCGGGTGAACCGCTTCATGTTTGAGAAGCACCGCCACGCCATCCGCGACGCCCACGCCAAAAGCCACGGCATTCTGCGCGGGGAGCTGCACGTGTATCCTAACCTGCCCGAGCACCTGGCCCAGGGCATGTTCCGGGAGCCCAAAACCTACCCGGTTATCATCCGGCTGTCGTCGGCCCCCGGCTCCATCGACCCCGACACGCAGTCGGCAGTGAAAGGGCTGGCCGTGAAAATCATCGGGGTAGAAGGTAAGAAATTTCTGCCCGACCAGGCCGACGAGGTAACCCAGGATTTCCTGATGGTAAACGACACCATCATTCCCACCGGCGACATCAAGAGCTACCATGATATGCAGCTGCGCCAGGAAAAGGTGATTGTCAATGCCCCGGAGGTAGTTACCAAACTCATGACGGAGGCCGGCACCCTGGTAAATCAGGCGCTGGATGCCGTGGGTATTAAAAAGGAAATACCACTGGTGGTGCCGCCCCACCCCAACAACCATATTCTGGGCGAAACCTACACCACGCTCGGCTCCATCCGTTTCGGTGACTATGTGTCCAAAATCAGTGTGGCGCCGCTGTCGGCTAACGTACAGTTGTTGGCTGGGGAACACGTGAAAATTACCGACCCGGCCGGGTGGCGCGACTTGGTGGTGGACTTTTTCCGCACTCAGGGCGCCGAGTACGAGCTGCGGGCCCAGCTCTGCACCGACCTCAAGGCCATGCCCGTGGAGGACGCCTCCGTGGATTGGCCCCAGGACCAGAGCCCTTACCAGCCCCTCGGCAAACTTGTACTACCGGCGCAGGATGCCTTCAGTCCCGCCCGCCGGGCCTTTGCCGATGATGTGCTCTCGTTCAACCCCTTCCACTGTCTGCCCGAGCATTTGCCGCTGGGCTCCATCAACCGGGCGCGCATCAAAGCCTACGAAACCTCCACGGCCTACCGTCACCGCATGAACGCCCAGCCCCGCATCGAGCCCCGCGACATCAACCAGCTGCCTGACTAACCTACGCTATCCGGCCTTGTCGGCAGCTTCGGTGTGGTTGTGCACGAGCACCATCACCATCACCCCCGCAAGTGGAAGGGGCCAAACGCCATTATTATCAGCCCCGCCCCGTACTGCTGGTGCCGGCTCAGCCCGTGTACTACGCCCCCCGCGGCTATGGGCACGGCCGGGGACATGGCCACGGACACGGACGGCACTAGGTGCTGATAAGCAGAATAGAAAAGGCTTCCGCATGCAGCAGAAGCCTTTTTTGTTTCCAGCCGGATTCCGGGAGTAAGCATGGCGCCGGAAGGCGGTTTGAGCCTTCACCGGTCCTCGATTCCAAATAAGACTAAAGTATTTTTCAGCGCAAGCAGGCCAATCAGTACGGCTCGGCTTCCCAGTCAACGTATGTACACGCAAATGCACTGCTGGCTGATACTTAGCTGAAGATTTCTTCAGGTGGGCTTCAGCCATTCTTAATGTGCCGTTCGGTATTTCACGCGTTCATCTCCCTGTCTCCCCTCATGAAAACCCTCTACACCATTGGCCTGCTGATTCTCTCCAACATATTCATGACGCTGGCCTGGTACGGGCATTTGCAGTTCAAAACTATGCCCGCCTTCCGCAACATCACCCTGTTCGGGGTAATTATGATTAGCTGGGGGCTGGCCTTTTTCGAGTACATTTTCCAGGTGCCCGCCAACCGCATCGGCTACAAAGAGGATGGTGGTCCGTTCTCCCTGTTCGAGTTGAAAACCATTCAGGAAGCCGTGTCGCTGATTGTGTTTACGCTCATCACCGTGTACGTTTTCAAAACTGAGAAGCTGGCCTGGAACCACCTCGTGGGCTTCGGGCTGATTGTGCTGGCCGTGTTTTTCATCTTCAAGAAGTGGTAGACCGCGCCGCGCAAGCGCCTTCGGCTGCTGTTTCTTCTGCTGCTCATGCCGGCTTCTGCTTCGGCCGCCGCTAAGCGGCGCAGCGTGCGGCCTCTGGCCCCGCTGAACCCGTGCCTGGCCGACGTCCTCGACGGTGTGGGCCCATACCTGGCCATTTACCTGCTCACGGTCCGGCACTGGGCCCCGGCCCCATTGGTATTGCCATGGCGTTGCCGGGGCTGGTGGCCGTGCAGCTCCACCCGCCCGCCAGCACGTTGGTAGATAAGACCAAGCGGGAGCTGCTAGTACTGGGGCTGGTGGGCCACCGCCGCTTCGCCCACCAAACCGGCCTCAATGAGGCCCTCAACCACGCCGGTAACGTGCTGACTGCCGCGTTGTCCAGCCTTACCAGAGAGCAAATTTAGTGACCATCATGCCGAGCGCAGCCGAGGAGTCTCGCGTGCTGATGTTGCTAAACTACTCGTCATGCTGAGCGAAGTCGAAGCATCTCTACTGTTTCGTTGGAGTTGCCATTTCAACGTCAGCACGCGAGATTCCTCGGCAAGCTCAGCATGACGGTCAAGCGTAGTTATCCCATCTAAACCCCACCTGAAGAAAAATTAATTTCAGCTTCAGCCCAGCCTCAGGTGGCGCTGGCACCTTTGGGTCAGTAATCGGAACAAACCGGTTGCCGTAACCAACTGCTACCATGTCTCATTCCCTGCCTAAGCTCCCCCTTCTGCTCCTGTTGCTGGCCGCCGCCGCCGCCCCCGAAGCTCACGCCCAGCAAACCCGCGCCGCCCGCAAAGCAGCCCGCGCCGCTGGCTCCACCACGGCCGCCGTGCCTGCCCCGTCCGTAGCGGGTGCCCCGGCCGGTGCGCCGCAACTGCCCCCGCCTCCTCCCGGCGGGCCCGCTGGCCCCGGCCACAAACCCGGTCGGCCGGCCCCCCGCGCGGTGCAGGAACTGTCCGATTTCAGCGGCACCCTCACCCAGTACGTGGCTACTAATGATGAGCAAATCGTGGACGGCTTCGTGCTGAACACCGGCTCCGGCACCGATACCGTGCGCCTGCCCCGCCACGCGGCCCAGCAGCTGATGGCCGCTGCCAAGGCTGGGAGCCGGGTAACCATAACGGGCTTCCGCCACACCGGCCCCGACGGCCGCGCCGCCTTGCACCTAGTGTCTCTCACGGCCGGGGGCCAAACCATTAAACCTACCCCGCCAACGCCGCCCACCACCCCGCCCACCGAAGCTTCCTCCACCGTGAAAGGCACCGTGAGCAGCCTGCGCAAAGACCGGGAAGGCCGCGTGAACGGCTTGATTATGAATGACCAAACTATTGTGCGCGTGCCCCCGCACGCCGCCGAGCAGCTGAGCGCCAAGCTGCGCACCGGAGCCACCGTGGAAGCCACCGGCTACCTGCACACGCCCCGCCCCGGCGAAGTAGCCCTGCGCCCCGTGCGCAGCCTGCGGGCCGAAACCCTCACGCTGGATGGCGTGCGGTTCCTGCTCCAATAACGTTCCTCGCCCGGCATCCGGCCCGGCCCGCCCGCGCGTACTGTGCCGGTGGGCCGGGCTTTTGCGGCCTTCTTCCCCTCAACCTCCCGTATGCGAATCCTCCTGATTGAAGACGAAGCCCGGCTGGCGGCCTTTGTGCAGCAGGGCCTGCGCCAGGCCGGCCACGTGGCCGACGTAGCCGACAACGGCGCGGCCGGCCTGGAGCTGGCCGCCACCACGCCCTACGACGTGATTCTGCTCGATTTGATGCTGCCCGGCCAGAACGGGTTTGAGGTGCTGGGCAACCTGCGCGAGTTCGGCCTCACTACCCCGGTTATCATCCTGAGCGCCCTCAGCGACACGGCCCACGTGATTCGGGGGCTCGATGCGGGAGCCGTGGATTACCTGCGCAAGCCGTTTGAGTTTGATGAGCTGCTGGCCCGCCTACGCATTGTACAGCGCAAAGCCACCGGGGCCGAAGCCACCACCCTGCGCCTCGCCGACCTGGAGCTGGACCCAGTGCAGCGCCGCGTAACCCGGGGCGGGCAGCCGCTCACCCTCACCAACCGGGAGTTTGCCTTGCTGGAGCTGCTGCTGCGCAACGCCGGCCGCGTGGTCACCAAAACCCGCATGGCCGAAAAGGTATGGGATGTGGACTACGACATGGGCTCCAACGTCATCGAAGTGCACCTCTCGCAGCTGCGCCGCAAGCTCGACCGGGCTTTCCCCCACCTGCCCCCGCTGCTGGAAACCGTGGTGGGGCACGGCTACCGCCTCGTGGCCGACGGGGCCCGCGCATGAGGCTGCTGGCGGGCCTGCGGGGGCAGCTGCTGCTGCTGTTTGCCCTGGTGTTTGGGGGCGTTACGCTGCTGGCCAGCGGCTACCAGTACCGGCAGCTGGCCCACACCCTGCACCAAACCGACGACCAGCTGCTGCTGCGCCAGGCCCGGCAGCTCCTGGCCCGTACGTCCTTCGAGCCCCTACCCACCGTGCCCTTGCCTGGCTTGGGCGAGCAGCTGCGCGTAGTAGCCCACGCCGCCGGCCAACCCGACCAGGAGCTGTTCCGCTCCCCGGCGTTTCCCGCGCCCCTGCCGCCGCAGTTGGCGCTGGGCGAGCCCGCCACCTGGCAGGGCCAGCGCGTGGTGCGCCTCCAATCCACCCCCGACGACCAGGACCGGTACGTTACGCTGTGGCTGGCCCACTCCGGCGAGCCGCTTTCGGTGGCGGTGCAGCAGCTGCGGCAGCGGCTGGGGTGGGCGTTGCTGGGTAGTCTGGCGTTGGCTGCGGCGCTGGCGGCGCTGCTGGGCCACCGGGCGCTACGCCCGTTGCGCCGCATGGCCCGCGCTGCCTGCCGCCTCCACGAGGCCCCGGGTCTGCAGCAGCTGCCCGAGCCCACCACCGGCGACGAGGTACAGGACCTGGCCCGCACCCTCAACCAGATGCTGCACCGCCTCCACGAGAGTGCCCAGCTGCAGGAGAACTTCCTGGCCGCCGCCGCCCACGAGCTGCGCACCCCGCTGGCTACCTTGCACGCCGGCCTGCACACTGTGCAGCATACCCCCGCGCTGCCCGCCGCTGCCCAGCAGCAGCTGGCCGCCCAACAAGACGAAGTGCGCCGCCTCAGCCGCCTCGTCGATGATTTATTGCTCAGCAGCCGCCTGCGGGCCGGGGCCCTGCCGCTGCACCGCGCCCCGGTGTCTCTCGATGAGCTGGCCGTGGCCACTGTGGATAGGCTGCTACCCCAGTTCCGTAGTGCCGGCCGCCCCCTACACCTGGCCGTAGCCGACGACGTGCCCGCCTACACCGTTTCGGGTGATGCCGATAAGCTGACCACCGTGCTGGGCAACCTCCTTGAAAATGCGCTACGTCACGCCCTGCCCGGTGGGGAGGTGCGCGTATCGGTAGACCGGGAAGCCGCCACCGGCTGGCTCTACGTGGAAGTAGCCAACCCCATCCGCCACTCCCTCGGCGACCTGAGCCGCCTGACCACCGCCTACTACCAGGCCGACGTACTCAGCAACGGCGCGGGCCTGGGCCTCTGGCTCAGCAACCAGCTGGCTGAGTTGCACGGCGCGCCCCTGCAGCTCCAGGAATCCGACGGTTGGTTCCGAGCCCGCCTCCGCCTGCCCCCGCTACCGGAGTAGCCGAATAGAGAGCTAATATCATGTAGAGGCGCAGCCGAAGCATCTCGCTCGCCTAGCGTTGCAGTGGTAATTCACACCATAAAAACGCCTTGCAGAGCGCCGCGAAGCATCTCGCGTGCTGATGTCGGAAATGGCTCTGCAACGTTAGCACGCGAGATGCTTCGCGGCGCTCTGCATGACGTTCTGTTGAGTGTAACGACCGTTCCAGTATCCACCATAAAACCACAACGGCTTCCTCAACCGAGGAAGCCGTTGTGGTTAATAAGCCTGTTGCGCCCAACCTACTGTCCCGCCCGCACGGGAATGTTGGCGAAGGTGCCCGATACGGTAATATCGCACTTACGCTTGGGGAACGTACTGTATGCCACGGTGGGGTCATTGGCTCCCGTCAGAGTGGTGGTGTAGGTGCCGCTCAGCAGCTGCCGCTTCGCATCGTAGCCGCTGATAACGAAATTGCCCGTTACGTGCTGCATGCCGCTGGGGTAGATGACGGTGCCGCCGCCCAGGCGCTCAGGCAGGTCGTAGTAAAAGCGCGTTTCCGCGTCCAGGGTCCGGTCGCGCAGGGTTTGCAGGGTATAGGTACCGCTAAAAGTAGCGGGTAGCTTCGTGCGGTCCAGCGTGAAGCGGATGCCCTCGGCGGTAGTGGCGGGGGCCACGCCCACCGATAGGCTATGAGTCGATTGGGTAGCCGAAGCCACCAGCTGCGCCGCCTGAAAAGTCGTGTCGCGGCGCTGGCCATTATCCTGGTACACGATGGCGCGGCTGTACGTGATAGAGGGCTCCGGCACGGCCTCCGGCGTGGGCGCGGGCAGTTCCTGGTCGTCTTTCGAGCAGCCCGCGGTGAAAGCAAGCGTCAGACCCAGCAGTAGCGAGAGAGTAGCGTTGTGATGCATACGATAGGGGATAGGAGGGTGTAGAAACGCTATATAGAAAACTGTGCCAAGCGTGACTACTGGCTTAGTAATTCCTACCTGAACGAAAAACGCCGCCCGGATTTCTCCAAGCGGAGCGGTGGCGGTTTGCCTGGTTACATAGGCCGCTTCACTCAGCAAATCCACTAGTTTCGAAGCCCTGAGGCGACCTCACGGCGCAAAATCAATCGGTTAGAAACACTGAGGCCGCCTCACTCGCCCAAACTGTTCGGTTTCGGGCAATGAGGCGGCCTCAGGGGATGGAACAATTCGTTTCGGTGCTCCTGGGGCTTCGTAGGGCTACCACTGGCGCGTGGGTAGCGGATCGATTATAACTCGTAACTCCTGCTACCGGGAGGATGTGTCTCCTTCACCCGAACGAAAAACGCCGCCTGGATTTCTCCAAGCGGCGCGGTGTCTGTTTGCCACGTTGCAGCAGTGCAGGTGTAATCTCTACCTCAAAGAACTCTTCCTCTTATACCTGTACTTCTCTAAATAAATCTAAGATGTCGTTTGGAATAAGTTGTATACGCTTAAGTGAATTTGTTAGTCCTTCGCGTGTGAGATTTCTGCCATATTCCTCATTAAAAATGCCAAATAATTCTTTGCCACGTCTTTCAATAAACCATCTAGGATAATCAATTGTATATCCATTTGTATATGTAACCGGAATGATGTCTTCTTCATTTTGTTTTATATTTTTAATTTTTGGTTTAACGTGTGCTAAAATTGAATTAGATATATTTTGTATCTGAACTTGACTTAAATTTCTGATTTTTTCTTCTTCGCCTGATGATATGTCATACTTTGGGACATTATTAGGAATAATTTTACCTGTTGCAAAAATGAGTATAGGGTCTAACATGTAATTTTCTATGCTATACCTATCAAGTCTGAATATTCCATCTGAGGTGTTATTGCCATTGTCTTTATCAATAATTCCTCTTATGGTCTCACTGAGGCCAGATTCTCTTAAGCCTTTTGACCAATGGTTTACACTATTAACACCTGTGCCTGATACAAATGTTATTGTAGCGTAGCCGTTAAGAAGTTTATTGTCATTCAAGAGGCGATATAGAGCTTGATAGAATGGTTTATCATCCTTGCCTTCTATTAGTACGGTGCGAGTAGAAGGCATCACTAAAACCATTCCTTCTGTTAATGAATTAATAGCCTCCTCTCTGGAATTTACTTTACTGAGTAATGTTGGGTCTTTTCTTAACTCGTAAATACTACAGTCATCTGCTTCTGGTGCCAGTGCTACAGTTGATGGAGAGTGAGTTGTCATAATGACTTTTACTCCATGTTTTTTTACTAATACATCGTAGACAACATTAAAAAATTGCTTTGTCATAGAAGGATGCAGGTGCGCATCCGGTTCATCTAAAAGTAAAATATCTTGATCTACACCATTTTCCTTAGCATAATAAAGAAGCATTGCAAGAGACATTAATATTCTTTCTCCGGAAGACAAATCATAAAACTGTAAATTATACTGTTTGCTGGTGTGGGTAATAGTTATCGAAAAAGGTATGTTTAATGACTCATTAATTCCGCTCTGAAATACCCTTGCAATATCTTCGGAATTTGGTGCTGAAATTTTGTAGGGTAATCTAGATGCCTCTATTGCTTCATTTAAAATTTCCCATGGTGCAATATCTTGTTCATCAGGTAGTCCTGCATTTATCCTGGCTAGCCTTTTATATTCAAAGAGAAAAAAAGTAAAACTGAGTGTAGCACCATTAGACATATAGTAATCTTCAAATATAATGTGGTCTGGAAGATTTAATGAAATATCAAAAGGGGTTATATCGTTTTCGTCTTTATTTAGTGTAGAACATAAGAAGTCCCATATAGCAGGGGCCTTTGATTTAGCAAGATGATAAAATCTATTGGTTGAATTCCTTGCTTCTAATAACGTATTTAATTGTTGTTCTTGTTCGTAAGAAAAACTTCCGTTATAATTATTGCTGTTATTAATTCTAGGGTGTTTATAATTGTAAATTGTTTCAACTATTAACTTTAAATCTCCGTATGTGAATTTTTGATTGTCAAGTGAGATGTTGCTAAATCCATTGGCGCCTTGACTGAATCTATTGAATTTGAAATTATGATCTAAGAAACTTTGATCTTCAGATTGGCCATTTCGCTTGTTATTAAAAGCATCATTATATCGCTGAGAAATAACTTCGAGTAATTGGCTTTTGCCTGCTCCATTCAGGCCTGTTACAATCGAAAGAGAAGCTATATCATCCCATTCAAATGGTGAAATTGATTTATAATTTTGGGTAAATGAAATCTTCATCTGTGTTATTTATTTAAAAGCAAAAAGGTGCGCCTGAGATGTTTAGTCAAATCAGACGCACCTTTCTATAAAAAAATTTCCCCCTTACGAACCGCAGGCCTCGCAGGCGTCGGGGTTGTCCAGGGAGCAGGCCATGTCGGAGGCGTTCTGGGCCGATACGTTTAGCGGCTCCAGGGTCTCGGCGGCTTGCTTCTGCACCGTGAACTTGATGGCGTCGGCGGCGGCTTTGGTGCGCAGGTAGTACATGCCGGTTTTCAGGCCCTTCTTCCAGGAGTGGAAGTGCATGCTGGTGAGCTTGCCGAAGTTCACGTTCAGCACGTGCAGGTTCAGGCTCTGGCTCTGGCAGATGTAAGCGCCCCGGTCGGCCGACATATCAATAATGCGGCGCTGCGAAATCTCCCACACCGTTTTGTACAGGTCCTTGATGTTCTGCGGGATGCTGGGGATGTCCTGCACCGAACCGTTGGCGGCAATGATGGCGTTCTTCATCTGCTCGTTCCACAGGCCCAGCTTCACCAGGTCCTTCAGCAGGTGCTTGTTCACCACCATGAACTCGCCGCTCAGCACGCGGCGCACATAAATGTTGGAGGTGTAGGGCTCAAACGACTCGTTATTGCCCAGAATCTGAGCCGTGGAAGCCGTTGGCATAGGCGCTACCAGCAGGGAGTTGCGCACGCCGTGCTCCATCACCTGGGCGCGCAGCGTGTCCCAATCCCACCGGCCCGACTCGGGCGTTACGCCCCACATATCGAACTGGAACTGGCCCTTGCTCAAGGGCGAGCCGGGGAAGGTTTCGTAATGACCGTCGCGCATGGCCAAATCCTTGGAGGCCGTCATGGCCGCGAAGTAGATGGTCTCGAAGATGTCCTTGTTCAGGCCGCTGGCTTCGTCGCTCTCGAAGGGCATACGCAGGGCAATGAACGTATCGGCCAGCCCCTGCACACCCAGCCCGATGGGGCGGTGGCGGCGGTTGCTGCGCTCAGCCTCAATCACGGGGTAGTAATTGATGTCGATAACCTTGTTCAGGTTCATCGTGGCGTGGTAGGTAACCTCGTAGAGCTTCTTATGGTCGAAAATGAGGTTGCCGGCCTCGTCGGGGCGCACGTAGCGGGGCAGGGCCAGCGAGGCGAGGTTGCACACGGCAATTTCGTTCTCGTCGGTGTACTCCATAATCTCGGTGCAGAGGTTGGAGCTCTTGATGGTACCGAGGTTTTTCTGGTTGCTCTTGCTGTTGGCGGCGTCCTTGAACAGCATGTAGGGCGTGCCGGTCTCGGTCTGGCTTTCCAGAATGGCAAACCACAGCTCCTGGGCCTTGATGGTTTTGCGGCCGCGGCCTTCCCGCTCGTACTTCTGGTAGAGCTTCTCGAACTCCTCGCCGTAGGTGGTGTCTAGGCCCGGGCACTCGTGGGGGCACATCAGCGTCCAGTCGCCGTTGGCTTCCACGCGCTTCATGAACAGGTCGGGCGTCCAGAGAGCGTAAAACAGGTCGCGGGCGCGCATTTCCTCCTTACCGTGGTTCTTTTTCAGATCCAGGAAGTCCATGATATCGGCGTGCCAGGGCTCCAGGTAAATGGCGAAAGCGCCCTTGCGCTTGCCGCCGCCCTGGTCCACGTAACGGGCCGTGTCGTTGAACACCTTCAGCATGGGCGTGAGGCCGTTGCTGGTGCCGTTGGTGCCTTTGATGTAGGAGCCCGTAGCGCGCACGTTGTGCACGGCCAGACCAATACCGCCGGCGCTCTGTGAAATCAGGGCGCAGTTCTTCAAGGTGTCATAGATGCCCTCGATGGAGTCGTCCTTCATCGTGAGCAGGAAGCAGCTGCTGAGCTGGGGCTTGGGCGTGCCGGCGTTGAACAGCGTAGGCGTGGCGTGCGTGAACCACCGCTCGCTCATGAGGTTGTAGGTCTCAATGGCGGCGGCAATATCCTCCTTATGAATGCCCACGGCCACGCGCATGATCATGTGCTGGGGCCGCTCCACCACCTTGCCGTCGAGACGGAGCAGGTAGCTGCGCTCCAGCGTCTTGAAGCCGAAGTAGTCGTAGTTGTAGTCCCGGTCGTAGATAATGGCCGAATCCAGCGTGGCCGCGTTGGCGTGCACGATTTCCCACACGTCCTGGGCAATCAGGGAAGCGTTTTCGCCGGTTTTAGGGTCTTCGTAGGTGTGCAGCCGCTTCATGGTGCTGCTGAACGACTTGCTGGTGACCTTGTGCAGGTTGCTCACGGCAATGCGCGCGGCCAGAATGGCGTAGTCGGGGTGCTTGGTAGTGAGCGAGGCAGCCGTTTCGGCGGCCAGGTTGTCCAGCTCCACGGTCGTCACGCCGTCGTAAATCCCGTCGATAACCTTCTTGGCTACCTCAATGGGGGAAATGAAATTCTGGTTGAGCCCGTAGCAAAGCTTCTCGATGCGGGCCGTAACCTTATCGAACTTCACGGATTCGCGGCGGCCGTCGCGTTTGAGTACCAACATAAGCGTAGCAGTTGATGTAGGGAGTGTTGGAGTATGAGCACGCCCGCCCCGGCGGGGGCAGGCACAAGGTCAGAAACAGCTCGAAGGAGGCCCGCTCGTAACGGGGCGGTATCCATTGATAGCGGAAGATATTTCTATCTGGGTTGTAGGACAAACCTTCTTTTCAGAAGTTTTCCACATAAGCGTAAAACGCTAGTGCTTAGGCCGTTTTTTGTAATTCAGGCCCGTCTATATAGCGCGCTAAAACGGTTGGAAATCAGGTTGCGGTTTTCCGCCAGAAGTCGTATTGCCGGGCCGCTGCCGCAGCAACTAAACCCAAAACAGCCAACGACGCGGGCGCCGTTGACTGTGCAGGGAAAGAGCAAAAAACACCAGCAGCAGAACAGTAGCTGCGGGGGCCGAACTCCCCGTAATCTACTTGTTGCGCCGTAGATACCAGATGGCTCCGGCGGCTACCAGCCCGGCCCCGGCCAGCAGCGCGCCCACCGTAACCGGCGGCCCGAAGGCTTTGCAGGAGCAGGTAGTAAACACTGGCTTGCCATTCACCCGCAGCCGGCGGCGGCAGAAGGCACACGGCGTCAGATCGGGGTCTACCTGGCCCGGTAGGGGCCACTTGGGGGAGATGGGTTGCATAGTACGCGCATGTATGGTGGCAGCTGATGAATACCGGGCTACTCCCGGAAGTAACCCACTAAAAAAGCCCCACCCCGGTGGTGGGATGGGGCTTTCCTGAGTACAGGCCGGGTAGAGGCTAGAAGTCTTCGTCCAGGGAGAAGGCGTTGGCCGTCCGGTCCGAGAGCACGCCCGCTTTCTGATACTCGCCCACGCGCTTCTCAAAGAAGTTGGTTTTGCCCTGCAGCGAAATCATTTCCATGAAGTCGAAGGGGTTGGAGGCGTTGTATATCTTGCTGTAACCTAGCTCCATCAGTAGGCGGTCGGCCACAAACTCGATGTACTGCCCCATGCTCTGAGCGTTCATTCCGATCAGGTTTACCGGCAGCGCATCCGTCACGAACTCCTGCTCAATCTGCACCGCATCCCGAATGATTTCGTGCACGCGGGCCTCTGAGAGCTTGTTCTGCAGATGGTCGCGGTAAAGCAGGCAGGCAAAGTCGCAGTGCAGCCCTTCGTCGCGCGAAATCAGCTCGTTGCTGAAAGTCAGGCCGGGCATCAGCCCCCGCTTTTTCAGCCAGAAGATGCTGCAGAACGAGCCCGAGAAGAAAATGCCTTCCACGGCGGCAAAGGCAATGAGGCGCTCCGTGAAGTTCTCCGAGTTGATCCACTTCAGCGCCCACTCCCCCTTCTTCTTCACACAAGGCACCGTTTCCAGCGCGTTGAACAGATAGTCCTTCTGCTTGGGGTCTTTGATGAACGTGTCAATCAGCAGGGAGTAGGTTTCGGAGTGGATGTTTTCCATCATCACTTGGAAGCCGTAGAAGCAGCGGGCCTCGGCCATCTGCACTTCCTGCATAAAGTTTACGGCCAGGTTTTCGTTGACGATTCCGTCGGAAGCGGCGAAAAAGGCCAGCACGTGCGAGATGAAATGCCGCTCCCCGTCATTAAGCGAGTCCCAATCTTTTTGGTCCTGGCTCAAGTCGATTTCCTCAGCCGTCCAGAACGAGGCCTCGGCCTTCTTGTACATCTGCCACACATCGTTGTGCTGGATCGGGAAGAGGACGAAGCGGTTGGGATTCTCAGTGAGCAGAGGTTCCATAGCAGCAGGTATAAGGTTGAAATGACAACGGCCCAGTCGTTGGGGTGCAGTGCCCAACCCCGAGGCAAAACAGAATGTTTCGCGGGTTGGCGCCTTGGTAACGAACCCAAAGATAAACCGCTGAGCTGGGAAGAAGCCCCCGGGTTTTACATTTTTTCTGTGTTAATTTTTGTGTATGCCCAAAAAAATCCGTCGCCGCTAATACTCTGGGGAAGTGGAGGAATCTGACGGAAAGCGTGTGAATAATTAAAGTTATCCACATATTTTCTGTGGATAATTGGGGTTGTCCACAGAAAATGTTATTCGCACACCCGCTGGCACGTTCCTGATAAAGCCCATTGTTGCTACCAAAATGGCAGGAGCAATGAGGTTTAGTGAGTTAGGGTTTGGATTTGTAGAAGGAACCTTCTACTTTTGCCTTCCATTTTTCAGAAACCGCGAAGACGCCGATGTACGCAATTGTCAACATAGCCGGGAAGCAGACCAAGGTCGAAGCCAATAAATTTGTATACGCTCACCGCTTGGCTGGCAACGTCGGCGACAAAGTGGAGCTGGGCAAAGCCCTGCTGACCGATGATAACGGAACCCTCACCATTGGCTCGCCCGAGCTGGACGTTACCGTAAGCGGTACCATCCTGGCCCATGTAAAAGGCGACAAGGTGTTGGTATTCAAGAAGAAGCGCCGCAAGGGCTACAAGAAGCTGAACGGCCACCGTCAGCAGTTCACGAAAGTATTGATCAACAGCATCGGCTAGTTTGTCTGAGCTGTTAGCTAATGGCTATTAGCTGTTGGCTTTCGGTTTGACTGGCTTTGCTCTTTTACTCAAAAGCTAACAGCCAACAGCTAGTAGCTAAAAGCTAAATAATACCATGGCACACAAGAAAGGCGTAGGTAGCTCCAACAACGGCCGCGAATCAGAAGCTAAGCGTCTGGGCGTGAAAATCTTCGGCGGGCAAAGCATCATTGCCGGCAACATCATCGTGCGTCAGCGCGGTACCAAGCACCACCCCGGCCAGAACGTGGGTATCGGCAAGGACCATACCCTGTTCGCTATGGTTGACGGCACGGTGCAGTTCCGCAAGGGCCGCAAAGACCGTTCGTTTGTATCGGTAGTTCCAGTAGGCGTTGAAGCTGCTGACGTGCACACGTCGGCCACCGTTTCGGCTGCCGAATAGTTAAGCAACCGGATTTTAAGTAAAGGGGGACTGTTCGTAAGGACTGTCCCTTTTTGCATTCCGGGTTGGTTAGTGCGGCCGGTAGATAAATACCTCGTCGTTCCCAACCGGGAAATGCTCGTGCAGGCCCGTGAGTCCTATGCGGGGAGCCGGCACTCCACCACCCAACTGGTGTGGGGCCCGGATAACCCGGGCTTCATCCCACAGCCCATCTTTCAGCAAAGAATTGAGCACCGTGGGGCCTCCTTCCACCAGCACCGACTGAATAGTGCGTTGGTACAGGTTCTGCAGAATTTGGGGAAACAAATCCTCCGCCTCGGACAAGGTTACGTAGTCTAGGTTGTCTTGGATGGCCCGCTCCCGGTAGGTGTAGACCACAGTAGGCTGCGTGCCATCGAAGAGGTGGTGCTTGGGGGGGAGGCTAAGGTTTTTATCGATAACCAGCCGCACGGGGTCTTGGCCGGGCCACTCCCGCACGTTCAGGCGCGGATTGTCGTGCAGGGCGGTGCGGGTGCCTACCAGAATGGCGTGCTCCTCGCTGCGCCACTGGTGTACGGCTACCCGGGCCAACTCCCCGCTGATAGGCACGGGCTGAAAGTACGGCCCCGCCAGGTAGCCGTCGGCGGTTTCGGCCCACTTCAGCACTACGTAAGGCCGCTGCTGCTCCTGAAATGTGAAGAAGCGGCGGTTCAGGTGGCGGCCCTCCTGCTCTAGCAGGCCCGTTTCTACCCGAATACCCGCATCACGCAGCTTCTGAATACCTCGCCCCGCCACCAGCGGGTTGGGGTCGAGGTTACAGACCACCACTTCAGCCACTCGGCGGTCAATCAGCAGGTCGGCGCAGGGCGGGGTCTTGCCGAAGTGGGAGCAGGGCTCCAGCGTTACGTACACCCGGCTTTGCGGCAGCAGGTGTGGTTCCGTTACGGCATGCACCGCATTTACCTCGGCGTGCGGCCCCCCATATTGACGGTGCCATCCTTCGCCAATAACCCGGCCCTGGTGCGTAATAACACAGCCTACCAGCGGGTTGGGCCGGGCATAGCCAGTGCCTAAACGGGCTAAATCGAGGGCCCGGCGCATCATCAGTTGGTCAAAATCGGAGAAGGGCATAAGCAGAGCAGAACGGGGTAGGGTGAGTGAAGATACACGATGCCTGGCAACCCTGGCCAGTGGTGCCGGCTGGTAGCGTACCTTTGCTGCATGCCTACTCTGCGCCAGCACACCGATAGCCTCGCGGCGGCCCTGCATTCCATATATGACGGGCCGGAAGCGGCAGCCATAGCCGGGCAGGTGCTGGAACACTTGTTGGGCCTCACGCCTTTGCAGCGCCGCATGCAGGCTCAGCAGGAGGTAGCCCCAGAGCCGGTAACAGCCCTAGCCGATATACAGGCGCGCCTGCTCCGCCACGAGCCCCTGCAATACGTGCTGGGCGTGGCATATTTCGATGGGCTGGAACTGGAAGTGACACCGGCTACCCTGATTCCGCGGCCCGAAACGGAGGAGTTGGTGGCCCTGGTTGCCCGCGAGCAGCAGCACCGGCCGGGGCTGCGGGTGCTGGATGTGGGCACCGGCACCGGCTGTATCCCGCTGGCGTTGGCCCAGCGCTTGCCAGGAGCTTTTTTTACGGCTGTAGATATATCGGCGGAGGCCCTAGTAGTGGCCCGCCGCAACGCGGCCCGGTACAGCATACCCGTCGATTTTCAGCAAGTAGATATTCTGCTAGAGTTGCCAGTGCTGGCGGCGCCGGTGCAGGTACTGGTGAGTAACCCCCCCTACGTGTTGGAGAATGAGCGGGCCCTGATGCGACCTAACGTGCTGGAGTACGAGCCAGGTACAGCGCTGTTCGTGCCCGACAACGACCCGCTGCTGTTCTACCGCCGTATTGCGGAGCTAGGCCGGAGCCTGATGGCAGAAAATGGGGTGCTGTATGTTGAAATCAATGAGCAGTTTGCCGCCGAAACGATTGAGCTGCTGCAGCGCCTGGGCTATGTGGCCGCCGAGGCGCTGCCGGACATTTTTGGCAAGTACCGAATGGTGCGTGCGACCTGGCTTGGGCGTGCCTAATAGGTTCTTATTGGCCTGCCACGGCAGCTTCTGAGGTAAGCCACCCCACAGATTCCCAACAGACTACCAAAACCACTACCTTTGCGGGCTGAAATACTTCTCTCTCACTCCGCCGGCATGTCCGAACCATCTGCTTACTACGCGCATCCTACGGCCATCCTGGACTCAGGCTGCCAGATTGGGGCGGGTAGTCGTATCTGGCATTTCTGCCACGTGAGCAGCGGCGCCGTGCTGGGCGAGGGGTGCAGCCTGGGCCAGAACGTGTTTGTAGCCGAAGGCGTGGTGCTGGGCCGCAACGTGAAGGTGCAGAACAATGTTAGCCTGTACGCGGGCGTGCATTGCGCCGACGACGTGTTTCTGGGCCCCTCCGTGGTGTTTACCAATGTGCGTAACCCCCGCGCCGCTGTGCCGCGCCGGGGCAGTGCCCATTATGCTGAAACTCATCTGGGGCAGGGCGTTACGCTGGGTGCCAACAGCACCATTGTATGCGGCATTACGCTGGGTGAATATGCTTTCGTTGGGGCTGGAGCAGTGGTAACGCACGATGTGCCGGCTTATGCTATGGTATATGGCAACCCCGCCCGGCAGCACGGCTGGATGAGCGCCTACGGTCACCAGCTGCAATTTGATGCTGGGGGACAAGCCACCTGTCCGGAAAGCAGGGCAGTCTATCAGCTAACCAACCAGCATGTTTCCCGTATCAGCCCCGGCTAAGCCTTAGCCACTAATAGCTTTTCACTGTCACTCATTACTCAGTCACCTCTATCGTGTACGAGCAACTTCTCCAAAAACAGGCCAAGCTGGCCGTTATCGGCCTCGGATACGTAGGCCTGCCTATTGCCCTCGAATTCGCCCGTAAAATCAACGTAATTGGGTTCGATATCAATGCCAAGCGCGTAGAGATGATGCGCAACAACATTGACCCCAGCGGCGAGTTGGAGGCCAAGGACTTTGCGGGTTGCGACATTGAGTTCACCGACTCGCTGGACGTGCTGAGTCAGGCAACCTTCTACGTGGTGGCGGTACCTACGCCCATTGACGAGCATGCCCAACCCGACCTGAAGCCCCTGCTTGGTGCTTCCACTTCGGTAGGTAAAGTGCTGAAGAAGGGTGATTACGTGGTGTTTGAAAGCACTGTATATCCGGGCTGCACCGAGGAAGACTGCATTCCGGTAATGGAAAAGCATTCGGGCCTGAGCTATGCTAACGGTGACTTCAAAATAGGTTACTCACCCGAGCGCATCAACCCCGGTGACAAGGAGCACACCCTGAGCAGCATCGTGAAAGTGGTTTCCGGTGGCGACGAGGAGTCGTTGGAGGAAATTGCCAAAACCTACGAGCTGGTGGTAAAGGCTGGCGTGCATCGGGCTTCGTCTATCAAAGTAGCTGAGGCTGCCAAAATCATCGAGAATACGCAGCGCGACGTGAATATTGCGTTGATGAACGAGCTGTCGATGATTTTTGACCGCATGAACATCAACACCTACGAAGTGCTGGAAGCGGCCGGTACCAAGTGGAACTTCCTGAAGTTCTCGCCCGGGCTGGTGGGTGGCCATTGCATCGGGGTAGACCCCTACTACCTCACCTATAAAGCTAAGGAGCTGGGCTACGACGCCAAGGTGATTTTGAGCGGCCGAACCACCAACGACAACATGGGTGCTTACATCGCCCGCCGAACCGTGCAGACGATGATCAAGCAGGGTAAGGATGTGTCCAAGAGCCGGGTGCTGGTAATGGGGGCTACGTTCAAGGAAAATGTGGAGGATATCCGCAATTCCAAGGTGGCCGATGTAATTCAGGAGCTGAAGAACTTCTCGGTGAACGTGGACATCATTGACCCCCACGCCGATTCGGAAGAGCTCAACCACGAGTACGGCTTCCGCCTGACCCCGGAAAGCGAAACCCGCACTGATTATGACGCAGTTATTGTGGCGGTAAGCCACAAAGCCTACGTGGAACTGGATGAGGCTTACTTCAAGTCCATTACAAATCAGCCCGCCGTTATTGTAGACATCAAAGGAATGTTCCGCAATAAAATTCAGGATTTGGCTTATTGGAGCCTTTAATAGAGTAGCTGAGAAACGGAGCGTTTGCCCAGCAAACCTCCCTGCTTAGATACTCAGCTACTCAGTTACTCATCAAAGATGGACAGAGCAAAAATTCTGGTAACGGGCGGAGCCGGCTATATTGGCTCGCACGCTGTGGTGGAATTATACGAAGCTGGTTTTCAGCCAGTGCTGGTCGATAATTTTGCGAATTCGCAGGAGCGTGCCCTGGACGGCGTGGAGCGGATTCTGGGCGTGAAAGTGCCGTTTCACCGCATCGACTGCAACGACGTGGAAGCCATGCGCGCCGTGTTTGCCGAGGAAGGCAACCTGCGCGGCGTGATTCACTTCGCAGCCTACAAAGCCGTGGGCGAGTCGATGCAAAAGCCCCTGGAATACTACCAGAACAACGTAGGCTCCTTGCTGACGCTGCTGGAGGTGATGCGCGAGTTTGGCGTGGAGGCGCTGGTGTTTTCGTCGTCGTGCACGGTGTACGGCGTGCCGGATGCGCTGCCCGTTACCGAGCAGACGCCTACCAAAAAGGCCAACTCGCCCTACGGCGCCACCAAGCAGATGTGCGAGGATATCCTGCGCGACGTGGTGGGCCTGGGCTCCGACTTCCGCACTATTCTGCTCCGCTACTTCAACCCCATCGGGGCCCACGAGTCGGCGCTGATTGGGGAGCTGCCGCTGGGCGTGCCCCAGAACTTAGTACCCTTCGTGACCCAGACGGCCGCCGGTATCCGGGAGCAGCTCACCATCTTTGGCGACACCTACGACACGCCCGACGGCACCAACATCCGTGACTACGTGCACGTGGTGGATCTGGCCAAAGCCCACGTGGTGGCCGTGCAGCGCCTGCTCGACAAAACCGGTGACAAGGTGGAAACCTTTAACGTGGGTACTGGCCGCGGTAACTCGGTGCTGGAAGTGGTGCAAGCCTTCGAGCGCGCCACCGGCCAGAAGCTGAATTATAAAATTGGCCCGGCCCGCGCCGGCGACGTGCCCGCCATCTACGCCGACGTAACCAAGTCGGTAGAAACCCTCGGCTTCAAAACCAGCACCTCGTTGGAGGAATCATTGGCCAGTTCCTGGAAGTGGCAGCTTGCTTTGAAAAAGTGAAGTTGTGAACGGTGAAATTGTGAAGGCTCGTCTCGCAGAACTCACATATTCATCTTCCAGTCTTCACAATTTCACAATTTCACAATATCACCCATCATGAAAATCATCATCACCGGCGGGGCCGGCTTCATTGGGTCGCACGTGGTGCGCCTGTTCGTGACCAAGTATCCGGAGTATCAGATTCTGAACCTGGATGCCCTGACCTACGCCGGCAACCTCGAAAACCTGCGCGACATTGAAAACGCGCCCAACTACCGCCTGGTGAAAGGCGACATCACCGACCAGGCTTTCGTAGACAACCTGTTTGCCACCGAGGAGCCCGACGCCGTGATTCACCTGGCTGCCGAAAGCCACGTGGACCGCAGCATCACCGATCCGCTGGCTTTCGTGAAGACCAACGTGCTGGGTACGGTGCACCTGCTGAACGCCGCCAAAAACCTGTGGAAACCGCTGAACTACGAGGGCAAAGTGTTCTACCACGTAAGCACCGACGAGGTGTACGGCTCCCTGGACTTCGGCCCCGAGATGTTCACCGAGGAAACCAGCTACGACCCCCGCTCGCCCTACTCGGCCAGCAAGGCGTCGTCGGACCACTTTGTGCGGGCCTGGCACCACACCTACCACATGCCGGTGAAGCTGAGCAACTGCTCTAACAACTACGGCCCCAACCATTTCCCCGAAAAGCTGATTCCGCTGGCCATTCACCGCATTCAGCACGGCGAGGCCATTCCGGTGTACGGCAAGGGCGAAAACGTGCGCGACTGGCTGTTCGTGAAAGACCACGCCACCGCCATTGATGCCGTGTTCCACAAGGGCACCGTGGGCGAAACCTACAACATCGGCGGCGTGAACGAGTGGGCCAACATTGAGCTGATCCACCTGCTCTGCGACACGCTGGACGAGAAAACCGGCAAGGAAAAAGGCACCTCGCGCAAGCTCATCAAGTTTGTAACGGACCGCGCTGGCCACGACCTGCGCTACGCCATTGACTCTAGCAAAATCATGAACGAGCTGGGCTGGAAACCGTCCGTGACGTTCGAGCAGGGCCTGAGTCAGACGGTGGATTGGTACTTGGAAAACCAGGAGTGGCTGAACAACGTCACCAGCGGCCAGTACCAGGATTACTACCAGAAACAGTACAACCGCTAGGTCAGAAAGAACGTCAGCAGTAGGGCTTGTTGAAATAGCTATACTGCTGACGGTTGAGTTGTATTCAGAAGATGTAGTAAGAGATAAGATGAATTTGGTGAAAGCGAAAGCAACTTTTTGCTAGACAAAATATTCGTTGATATGAAAAGGCAAATAAAAAATTCAGTCATTTTTGTGCTTCTTTCTATTGGCTGTAACAGAGTTAATTCTGATGATTTGCAAATCGATAATTCGCAATTATCACAGGTGAAAAATGAATTATCATATGATTCGCTAGATGTTCTGCTGAATGCAGAAGATGAGGATATAAATAATTCCAAAATTATACTATCTAAGTGTAAAATAGGTTATGATGCTAACCTAAATCCTGTAAAGTATATTACAATTTTAAATAATACGAATAGATCAATAAATGGAATAGAGGCCCTTGATGATAAAGAAGAGGAAAGGATTAAAATCAAGATACAGTTACAGCCTAAATCCAGTAGATCCATCAAAAACTCTCTTTTGAATTGTTCTTCCTCTTTGACTGGTATCTTCTACGCAGATGGAGAGTATGAAAGTATAGCTTCCGCTGAATCGATTCTTGGAATAAAAAAGAATAAACATCGTAATACTTATCGGATTGACTGAGTATAATGTGATTTATTTTGAATATATTATTTGTAATTCAATTATAAATATAGTATTATTTTATAATTTGCACATCTCAACACATTGGCATAGTGTACAACACTCCTTTTCACGACCAGCCGCTCGATAACCTGAGCTTCCTCGTTACCGGCGGGGCCGGCTTCATTGGCTCGAACCTGGTGGAATACCTGCTCAAGTACGGGGCCAAAGAGGTGCGCGTGCTGGACAACTTCTCCAACGGCTTCCGCAAGAACGTGGCGCTGTTTGAAGGCAACCCAGCCCTACGCGTGATTGTGGGTGACATCCGGGACCGGCAGACGTGCATTGATGCCTGCCAGGGCATTGACGTGGTGCTGCACCAGGCGGCCCTGGGCTCCGTGCCGCGCTCCATCAACGACCCCATTACGAGCAACGACGTGAACGTGGGCGGCTTCGTGAACATGCTGGTGGGGGCCAAGGAAGCAGGCGTGAAGCGGTTCGTGTACGCGGCCTCCAGCTCCACCTACGGCGACCATAAGGCCCTGCCGAAAGTGGAGGACCGCATCGGCAAGCCCCTCTCGCCCTACGCCGTGACCAAGTACGCCAACGAGTTGTACGCCGATGTATTCGGCAAGACGTACGGCATGGAAATCATCGGGCTGCGCTACTTCAACATCTTCGGCCCGCGCCAGGACCCGAACGGGGCCTACGCGGCCGTAATTCCGCTGTTCATTGACGCCGTGCTGCAAGGCCGCCCGCCCCGCATGAACGGCGACGGTGGCCAGACCCGCGACTTCACCTTTGTGGAAAACTGCGTGCAGGCCAACATCAAGGCGGCGCTGGTGCAGAACCCCGAGGCCGTGAACCAGGTGTACAACGTGGCCGTGGCCGACCGCACCTCCCTCAACGACCTGTTCAACATCCTGAAGGAAGAAGCCGGCTCCGACATCACGCCCGAGTACGGCCCCGACCGTGCCGGTGACATACGCGACTCCCTGGCCGACATCAGCAAGGCCAATAACCTGCTTGGCTACCAGCCCCAGATTCGTATTAAGGAAGGCTTGCAAAAGACGCTGGAGTGGTTTAAAACCCACCAGGAGTTCATTGGGATTAGGGATTAATTGATTAGGGATAAAGGACAAAAAGAGTTGTAAGCTGATTATGCACGACTACCGAAAGCTGCGAGTATGGCACGATGCTATTGAACTGGCGGTGGAGGTGTATCAGTTGACAAACGCTTTTCCTGCCTCTGAAAAATTTAACCTGATAAGTCAAATGAATAGAGCAGCTATTTCAGTGGGCTCCAATATTGGAGAGGGTGCCGGCCGGTCATCCAATCCTGAGTTCATTCAGTTTCTGCATTATGCCAGCGGTTCATGCACTGAGCTTATTACGCAGCTAACTATTGCTAAAAGGCTGGGCTTTACTTCTGAGACGGGAGCCGAAACAGTGTCTATAAGAATTCAATCTGTCCACCGGCAAGTAATATCCCTCATTCAAACGCTTCGGAAAGGGTAGTTCTCTTTAGCTCAGAAAGAGTCCCTTATCCTTCATCCTTCCATCCTTCATCCCTAAACATGAAAGGTATTATCCTCGCCGGCGGCTCCGGCACCCGGTTGCATCCCCTTACCCTGGCCGTATCCAAGCAGATGATGCCGGTGTATGACAAGCCAATGGTGTACTACCCGCTGTCTATCCTGATGATGGCCGGCATTCGGGAAATCCTCATCATCACCACGCCCCACGACCAGGTACAGTTCAAGAAGCTGCTCGGCGACGGTGCCAATCTGGGCTGCCGCTTCGAGTACGTGGTGCAGGAAGTGCCCAACGGCTTGGCCCAGGCCTTCGTGTTGGGTGCTGACTTCATTGGCGACGATAAGGTGGCCCTGGTGCTCGGCGACAATATCTTCCACGGCGAAGGCATGGAGGAACTGCTCAAGAGCAACAACAACCCCGACGGCGGCGTGGTGTACGCCTACCACGTGCACGACCCGGAGCGCTACGGTGTGGTGGAGTTCGATGCCAACAACAAGGCCCTCAGCATTGAGGAGAAGCCCGTTAAACCCAAGAGCAACTACGCCGTGCCCGGCTTGTACTTCTACGACAACGACGTGGTACAGATTGCCCGCGACCTGAAGCCCAGCCCCCGCGGTGAGTACGAAATTACCGACGTGAACCAGGAGTACCTGCGCCGCGGCAAGCTGAAAGTGGGCATCCTGGGTCGGGGTACCGCCTGGCTTGATACGGGTACCTTCGAAAGCCTGATGCAGGCCGGGGAGTTTGTGCGGGTGTTGGAGCAGCGTCAGGGCCTGAAAGTAGGGTCGATTGAGGAAGTGGCCTACCGCCAAGGCTTCATTGATGCCGACCAGCTCCGCAAAATTGCCGAGCCCCTGCGCAAGAGTGGCTACGGCGACTACCTCATGCGCCTGCCCGAGCAACTACTGATGTAAGCAGCAGTAAGCAGCTAAAAGAGGGGAGCCGGATGCTCTGGTTGGTGCACATAGCACGGCCAGCGCATCCGGCTCCCCTCTTTTAGCTGCTTACCAAATAAGCCCTGCTACCAGTGCCGCCCCCACGATAAGATAGGACGGTACTTTTTCCCACAGCAACAGCAGAAAGGTAGCAGCAATAAGGGCCAGGTTGATAGGGTGGTCGGGGAGGGGGTGGTAGAGCAGAAACGTAGCGGCGCACACCAGTCCGGCCGATACGGCGTTGATGCCTTCCAACGACGCCTTTATCACGCGGTAGCGCTTGAGTTGGTCCCAGAACCGGATCAGAAAGAAGATAAGCAGAGTGCCGGGCATAAAGATGCCAACTGCTCCCACCAAAGCCCCCAACAACTGCCCATCAAGGCCGCTACCCTCCCGGCGCATAGCCAGGGCACCAATGTAGGAGGCAAACGAGAAATTAGGCCCTGGCAGAGCTTGCACCATTCCTAGGCCCGAGAGAAACTCCTCGGGAGAGAGGTAGTGTTTAAACTCCACAAACTCGGTGTAGAATAGTGGTGCCAATACCTGCCCGCCCCCAAATACGAGGCTCCCGTTGCGGTAGAAGTTCTCGAACAGGCGCACCGGCAGCCACTGCGTGTACTGACCCAGCACGGCGGCTCCCACAAAAACACCCAGCCACAGCAGAAAATTGGGCCACTCAATACGCAAGGGTATCTTGGTTTCCTGGGGTAACTTCCGGTACCGGAAAGTAGTGAGCAGCCCCCCGGCCAGCAGCAAAATGGGCATCAGCCAGGGCACCTGAAACCGGTAGACCAGCATAGCCGCTATAACCATCAGGGCCACTGAGGTTTTGGTGTGAATAACTTTCTCGGCAATTTTGTAAGCGGAGTAAGCCACAAACCCCACTGCCACTGGCTGCACGTACTGCACCAGCCGGGCCACCTGCTCCTTATCCAAGTAGCTGATGGTAAGCCCGGCGCAGGTCATGATGCATACGGCGGGCAGCATCCAGACCAGCAGCGTAAGGTAAGCCAGGTTGGGTCCGCCCAACCGGAAACCAATGGCCGTAATGGTTTGGGTGGAGGTCGGGCCGGGCAAAATCTGACACAAAGCCGTTAACTCCAGCAACTCGGCGGCCGTGAGGTAGCGGCGCTTGTCAACCAGCAGGCGCAGCATCATGGCAAGGTGCGCCTGCGGGCCCCCGAAGGCACTCAGCCCCAAGGCCGCCACATCTTTCAGGAAAATGAGGTTTCGGCCCCGCTTTACCTGTTTGGCACGGCGGGGCAGAGGAGCCAGTTGTATGTCTTCTTGCGGCGAAACCACAGGGTAAGAGAAAGAAGGCGGAAACAGTACCGGACAAGATAACAAGTTGCCTGCTCATCAACTTGGCTGATGCCACTGCGAAACGTATGTAGCCAATAGTGCAGGCACAAAAAAGGCCCGCTTCCGAAGGGAAGCGGGCCTTTTTTGTGGCAGAAAGACAACCTATTTCTTCTTAAGGCCCAACTCAATCAGGCGCTCATTCAGGAACTCGCCGGCCGTAATATCAGCCTCTTTCTTAGGGTTTTCGGGAGTTACACAGTTCTCCAGGGCAGCCAGGCTCATTTCGGAGCGGGGGTGCATAAAGAACGGCACGGAGAAGCGCGAGGAGTTCATTTTCTCGCGGGGTGGGTTAACCACGCGGTGAATGGTGCTTTTCAGTACGCCGTTGGTCAGGCGCTGCAGCATGTCGCCCACGTTCACCACAATCTGGTCGGGCAGGGCGGTAATCGGAATCCACTGGTCGTCGCGGCGCTTCACTTGCAGGCCATCGGCCGAGGCTCCCATCAGCAGCGTGATGAGGTTGATGTCGCCGTGCTCGGCGGCGCGTACGGCATCGGTCGGTACCGCGTCGGGGTTCTCAATGGGGAAGTAGTGAATAGGGCGCAGAATGCTGTTGCCGTTGCGCACCTTATCATCAAAGTAATTTTCCGGCAGTTTCAGGTACAGCGCAATGGCGCGCAGCACATCTTTGCCAGCGGCTTCCAGCGTGCGGTAGGTTGTAAAGGTGCTTTTGTGAAAGCCCTCCACTTCCTGTGGCCAGATGTTGGCGGGGTACTCTTTGCCGATGGGGTCGGTCTGGTCTTCTACTTCCTGGCCCACGTGGTAGAACTCCTTCAGGTCGCCGGTATTGCGGCCTTTGGCGTGCTCCTTGCCTTTGCTTACGTACCCGCGCTGGCCAGCCAGTTCCGGCTTTTCGTATTGCTGCTTCACGTCGTCGGGCAGCGAGAAGAACGACTTTACGTCGGCGTAGAGAGCTTGAGTCTGCTCGTCGGTGAGGCCGTGGTTTTTGAGGGCCACGAAACCAATGTTCTGGTAAGCTTCGCCGAGTTGTTGAACAAAACGGGCTTTGCGCTCGGGGTCACCGGAGCGGAAATCAGCCAAGTCAAGCGAGGGAATTTCGTCTAGCAGCTTCTCTTCCATGGTGTGGGAAAAATAGTGTACTTAAGGGGAACGGTACGTACCCCGCAAGGTACGACAAATGCCTGGATTGATGAACAGCAGTTCTGGATTCACTCTGCTGGTAATAACCCAAACCGGGTAGGCAAAATGCAACTTTTGTTCCTGGGTGACGTCTGTACGGCCGCGCCCAACAGATTTGTACCAGATGAAGGCTACCGGCGGTTGCTTACACTGAGAGCAGCTGCTGGCAGTTCCGAGCCAGAACACAATCTATGTAGTAACTTGGTTCCGAATTCTTATGTGCCTCCTGCGCTCTGTAAAGGCATTTGCCGAGGACCGGGGACAAGTAGCGAAACTTCCGGCCGGGCTGCGACGTCTTCAGGGTTGAAGACGAGTGCGCGGCACTGCTCATCTGGGGACTGCCTCACCAGAAGCATTTGATTTGACCTTGAACGTATGACTCTTACAAAATTACTATTGTCGGCGGGGCTGCTGTTGGGGGCAGGCGGTGCAGCACAGGCACAGCACGCCGTATGGGCTTCCAAAGTGGTAGCGGTTTCATCCCAAAAGGCTGAGGGAAAGGAGGCATTTTCGCCGGAAAAGGTACTAGGCGAGCCCAATGCCACCCCACTGGGCCAAGCGCACAATGAAGCCTGGATTCCGAAGAAGGAAGGCAGCAACGAGTTCATAGAAGTGCGGTTTGGCAAGTCGCTGGTAGCCAAGCAAGTGACGGTGGTGGAAAACTTTAACCCGGGAGCCATTACCAAGATTGAGCTGGTGGATACCCGGGGGCAAAAGCACCAAGTGTACTCTAACGACAGCCCGGGCCCTTTGCCAGAGCAATACCGCACGCTGCAGGTGACCTTTTCGCCGGCTACGTACCGCACTATAGGGGTAGTGGTTAGCCTAAACACCAAGGCCGTAAATGGTGTCAATCAGATTGACGCTATTGGGGTGGCCGATGTGGCGGAGACGATGGTGAAGAAGGAATTCCGAAACGAGCAGAGCGGAGTGAGCTTCGACTCCTCTATGGTGAACCTAGGACCCACCGTCAACTCCAAATTTGTGGATACGCACCCGGTTATTTCGCCGGATGGTCGCACCCTGTTTTTTGCTCGCCAGGAAAACCCCCAGAACGTAGGCGGAGCCAAAGATGTGCAGGACGTGTGGTACAGCAACCTCACCAACGTCGACAAAAAGCTGTGGGGCACGGCCAAGAATATCGGCAGCCCCATCAACACCCCCCGCGACCCCAACGGGGTGGCTTCGGTGTCGGCCAACGGCCAGCAGCTGCTGCTGATTGGCGTGTACCAGCCCGATGGCTCAATGGTGCCCAAAGGCCCCAGCGTGAGCCGCCGCACACCCACTGGCTGGACCAAGCCGGAGAAGGTAGAAATTGAGGATTACTACAACGACGACCCGGAAAACGTTGACTTTTTCCTGGCTACCTCGGGCAAAGTGATGCTTATGGCCGTGGACCGCAAGGATGGCCAGGGAGAGCAGGATTTGTACGTGAGCTTTCTGAAAGCCGACGGCAAGACGTGGACCAAGCCCCGCAACCTGGGTGCTACCGTCAATACCAAGAAACCCGAGTTTGCGCCTTTTCTGGCCTCCGACGGTAAAACCCTGTATTTCGCTTCGGAAGGGCACGGGGGTTACGGCAAAAGTGACCTGTTCTATAGCAAGCGGCTGGACGATACCTGGACCAATTGGAGCAAGCCTCGCAACTTGGGAGCCAGCGTAAACTCCCCCGATTTTGATGCCTACTATACCGTTTCGGCGGCCGGGGAAGATGCTTACCTGGTATCGGCGCGCAAAGGCATTGATGGCTCCAAGGACATTTTCCGCATCAGCCTGAAGCCCACGTTCCGGCCCGAAATTGTGACGCTGGTGCGGGGCAAAGTACTGGATGCTTCCACCAAGAAACCAGTAGCCGCTACCATCCGCTACGAAAACCTGCTGACTGGGGAGGAAATTGGCGTAGCGGAAACCAGCCCCCTCGATGGTTCCTACACCATAGTGCTGCCCTCCGGGGCGCATTATGGCTACCGGGCCGAGGCCAAGGACTACCTGGCAGAATCGGACAACCTGGACGTAACGGACCGGCAGAAATACTCCGAAATCAACCAGGATTTGTACCTGGTACCGTTTGCGGTGGGCCAGAGCATCAAGCTGAATAACATCTTCTTTGCCCAAAGTAAGTATTACCTGCGCGAGAATTCTTACCCAGAGTTGCTGCGCTTAGTGCGTATCCTGAAAGATTACCCGCAGGTAGAAATTAAGCTGGAAGGCCACACCGATAATCAGGGTGACCCGCAGCTAAACGTGAAGCTGAGCCTGGACCGCGTAAACGAGGTGAAGAAATACCTAGTGCAGAAGGGCATCAGTGGCAACCGCATTACCACCGAAGGCTATGGGGGCAGCAAACCGGTGGCCAGCAACGACCAAGAGGAAACCCGCAAACTTAACCGCCGCGTAGAGTTCCGGATTACGAAAAAGTAGGAGCTTGATGCGGAAAATGTGGAAAATGTGGTCAGGAATGTGGAGAATGTGAAAATGTCATAGCACAAAGGGCCGGTTTCTGTTTGAAACCGGCCCTTTGCTTTGCTAGGCGACAATGTGGGCAACTCTACTCATACCTCACATTTTCCATATTCGACACATTCTGCACATTTAACTCATCCGGCCTTCGTCGCGGCCGGGTTTGGTGCTGCTGTTCTGACCGCTGGGGTTGGCAATGGAGTCGCGCATATCAGTATCGGCCTGCACGTTGCGCATTTTGTAGTAATCCATCACCCCCAGGTTGCCGGAGCGGAAAGCATCGGCAATGGCTTTCGGAATTTCGGCTTCGGCTTGCACCACCTGAGCTTTGGCTTCCTGGGTTTTGGCGCGGTTTTCCTGCTCAATAGCCACTGCCATAGCGCGGCGCTCCTCGGCCTTGGCTTCGGCAACCTTGAGGTCGGCGGTGGCCTGGTCGATTTGCAGCTTAGCCCCGATGTTCTCGCCAATATCCACGTCGGCAATATCAATGCTCAGAATCTCGAAAGCCGTACCAGCATCCAACCCTTTGCTGAGCACCAGTTTGGAAATCTTATCGGGGTTTTCCAGCACCTCCTTGTGGGAGCGGGACGAGCCGATGCTGGTCACAATGCCCTCACCCACGCGGGCCAGAATGGTTTCCTCGCCGGCCCCGCCCACCAGCTGCGTGATGTTGGCGCGCACCGTAATCCGAGCCTTGGCAATAAGCTGAATCCCGTCCTGGGCCACAGCCGCCACGTTGGGCGTGTTGATGACTTTGGGGTTTACCGAGGTGGTTACGGCCTCAAATACGTCGCGCCCGGCTAGGTCAATAGCCGTAGCCTGCTTGAAGCTGAGCGGGATATTGGCTTTGTCGGCGGAAATCAGGGCCTTGATAACGCTGGGGATATTGCCGCCGGCCAGGTAGTGGGTTTCCAGGTCGTTGGCGGTTAACTCAAGGCCGGCCTTGGTGCTAGTAATGAGGGAGTTGACGATAAGGGAAGGTGGTACCTTACGTACCCGCATGAATGCCAGTTGGAACAGGCTCACCTTCACCCCCGAAAACAATGCCGTAATCCAGAGGCTGATGGGGAAGAAGTAAAGGAAAACCAGCAGCGCAATGCCACCCACAATGAGCGGAAACAGTGGAAAATCCATGCGGGAAGAAAAAAAGGTGGAAGAAGGAATGGAAAGGCCGGCCGAGGGCTGTTGAGCTGCTAGGCCACAAGCTCCACCACAATGCGGTTGTGCTCAATGCCCAGTACCCGCACTTCGGAGCCCGCCGGCACAAACTCGCCGCGGGTGGTTACCTCGCGCCGGTCATCCTGGAACAGCACCGTACCAGCCGGGCGCAATGCCGAGAGGGTGCGGCCCACGGCACCGGGTAGCACATCGGGGTGGCGGACATCGTGCACTTTGGTGTGGTTTACCTGGGTTAGGGCTACTCTGTTCAGGTTTTTGGGCCGCAGCCCCCAGTACACCAGCGCACCAGTAATAGCTAAGGAGCCTACCAGCAGTATGTGCCCGGTGCTACTGCCCAGGTCGCGGTAGCCAAACCAGATGCCGGCTGCCAGTAGCCCAAAGCCTACCAACCCTACCACCGTGGTGCCCGGAATGAAAATGACTTCGGCCGCCAGAAAAACCAACCCGAAGAATAACAGCAAAGCAATGGTAAGCCAGTCCATAGCAGGAATAGTTTGGTTGCGGAAAAGATACACAAACCCCGCGCATCTATGCACCAGAAGGCAGTAGCTCGTCGGGAGCCCGCCCGTTCAGGCTGCCAGGCCGTGCTCCAAAAAAAGCGGGAGCTGCCGAATGGCAACTCCCGCCGGAGGGTGGATTGCACTGCGCATGTGCAGTCCGGAGTATTCAGTCAATTCTAGGCCTAATATGCCTTGGCGAAGTGGGCCCGTCGTTTAGAGGGGCGGCCGGTTATAATGCACACGCCTTCCTCCTCGGGCTCGGCCAGGGCCAGGCAACGGATGGTGGCTTTGGTTTCCTCCTTGATGCGCTCCTCCGTTTCGGAGGTGCCATCGTAGTGGGCCAGTACGAAACCACCCTTGCCTTCCAGTACCTGCTTGAACTCCTCGTAGCTCTCCACGCGGGTGGTGTGGGTTTCGCGGTAGCTCTGGGCGCGTTGGTAGATGTTCTTCTGAATGTCCTGCAGCAGCTGGTCCACGCTGTTCACGATGTCCGTGAGGGGCAGGGTCAGTTTCTCCTTGGTGTCGCGGCGGGCTACTTCCAGGGTGCCGTTTTCCAGGTCGCGCATGCCCACGGCAATACGCACGGGCACACCTTTCAGCTCCCACTCGGCAAACTTGAAGCCGGGGCGCTCGGTGTCCCTGTCATCAATCTTCACCGAAATGCCCCGCTCAATCAGGCCCATCTGCATGGGGCGGATGCGCTCCAGTAGCTCGTCCAGCTGGCCGGTTTTGTAGATGGGTACGATGACCACCTGAATGGGTGCCAGTTTGGGCGGTAGCACCAGGCCTTCATCATCCGAGTGCGCCATAACCAGAGCGCCCATCAAGCGGGTGCTCACGCCCCAGCTGGTGCCCCATACGTGCTCTAGCTGGCCCTGCTTGTTGGCAAACTGCACATCAAACGCCTTGGCAAAGTTCTGGCCCAGGAAGTGGGAGGTGCCGGCCTGCAGAGCTTTCCCATCCTGCATCAGACCTTCAATGCAATAGGTTTCCACGGCCCCGGCAAACCGCTCATTTTCGGTTTTCACGCCTTTCACTACGGGCAGGGCCATCCACTCCTCGGCAAATTGGGCGTACACCTCCAGCATCTGGCGGGTTTCGGCCAGGGCTTCCTCGGCGGTGGCGTGGGCCGTGTGGCCTTCCTGCCACAGGAACTCGGCCGTGCGCAGAAACAGGCGGGTGCGCATTTCCCAACGCACTACGTTGGCCCACTGGTTGATGAGCAGGGGCAGGTCACGGTAGCTCTGAATCCAGCCTTTGTAGGTACTCCAGATGATGGCCTCCGAGGTGGGGCGCACAATCAGCTCCTCTTCCAGCTTGGCGTTGGGGTCTACGCGTAGCTTACCGGGCTTGTCAGGGTCGGTTTGGAGGCGGTAGTGGGTAACCACGGCGCATTCCTTGGCAAAGCCCTCGGCATTTTTTTCCTCGGCTTCAAATAGGCTTTTGGGCACAAACAGCGGGAAATAGGCGTTCTGATGGCCCGTGCGCTTGAACATGTCGTCGAGGGTGCGCTGCATTTTCTCCCAGATGGCGTAGCCGTAGGGCTTAATCACCATGCAGCCCCGCACCGACGAGTTTTCGGCCAGGCCGGCGCGCTTCACCAACTCATTGTACCACAAAGAGTAATCTTCGGTGCGTTTGGGCAAACTTTTGCTCATATCTTGAGGTATTGTAGAAGTAGTGAAAAAGTTCCTGTTTCTGGTACAAGATTTGACGTAGAAAAAGGGCACCGTTTCGGCCCCAAATTACGTTATTAAATCTGGAGGACTAGGCCCTGACGGACTGTGCATTGTTGGCCCTCACTCGCTCTTCCTATTTCTGATACAACTTTACGCGTAAGCAGCCATGAAAAAGATCCTTTCACCTTTATTGCCCGCCCTGGCCCTGCTTACACTGGGAGGCTGTGCAAGCTCCTCCTACCTCGCTACCACTGAAAACGACGGGATGTACTATTCCTCGTCGGACCGGGTAACTGTCCCCGCCCAGGCGGCTACGGCGGCCGCTCCGGCCTCGGAAGAAGCCACAACTGCCGAACCCGGCGACGTGGCCAACCCCGACTACGATGGTACCGTTGGCCGCAGCTCAGCTACGGGCTCAGCGGAGTATTACGATGACGACTATTACTATGCCTCGCGGCTGCGGCGCTTCCATAGCCCGTACCGGGGCATTGGCATGGGCTATTACGATTTTGCCTACACCGACCCGTACTGGTACGGTGGTGGTGCTGCTTATTCGCCCTGGGGCTACGGCTACAACGGGCTATATGACCCCTTCTTCAGCCCCTGGGGCTACGGCAGCATAAATATCAACATCGGCTTCGGCCGGCCCTGGTACCGCCCCTGGCGCGGGGGCTACGGCTATAGCCCCTACGATTATGGCTTTGGCAGTCCCTGGGGTGGCTATGGCTTTGGCAGCCCCTGGGGCGGCTACGGTGGTGGCTACTACCCCGGCTTGTATGGCGGTGGCTACGGGGGCGGCTTCTACGGAGGCGGTGGTTATTACGGCGGCAATGGCTGGGGTAACTATTACGAACGGCCGGGTCAGCGCGCCACCTACGGGCCCCGGCGCGACCGGGCTACGGATGGGCAGCGCTTAGCGGCTCCGAATACTAACGTACCAGCCAGCTCTGGCCGCGGCCGGGTGCAGGAGGGTGGTTTCACGGGAGGCGGCACACCCGGCAGCATAACCAGCGGCGTAGCCGGCCGGCCTGAGGGCGGTGGCCGCCGCCGGGTGCAGGAAATAACCGACACGAACACGCCGCCGGTAGCCTCTCCGCAGCCATCCACCCGGCGGGTACGGGAGGCGCAGGTGTCGCAGGCGGAGCAGGTGCCACTACCATCTCCGCAAACCGAGCAGATACCGGGTGGCCGTCGCTGGCGGACGCTTGATAACACCACTAACGGTACGGTATCCAACCCTAACGGTGTAGGTACCCAATCATCGCCTGGTGAGCAAACCCGTCGTCGCCGGGTAGAGTGGAATCCGGCTGGTACTGCGGGCTCGGAGCAGCAACCGGCACAGCCGCGTGTAGCCGACCAACCCCGCCGTCAGCGCCTCTACGACCAGTCGTCGCAGCCGAGCCAGCCCCGCCGGACGTACTCTGAGCCTGCCCGCACGTATGAGCAGCCTTCCCGGTCATACGAGCCTAGCCGCTCGTACTCTGAGCCCTCCCGTAGCAGCAGCAGCGGTAACTCGGGTGGCGGTGGCTCTGATGGGGGTGGCCGCCGGGGCCGGGTACAGTAAGCCCCTAACGCTTCCGGTTCGTATACCAAACCAAGGTAATTATCTGGGAGATGCCCGGCAGTGTGTCGGGCATCCCTTCCTTCTCCTTTCCTATGAAAACGCTGAAATTCGGCTTAGCCGTGGCCTTAATGGGCTCGGCCAGCCACGCTTTTGCCCAATATAACACCGATGCTCTGCGGTTTTCCCAGACTCAGCCCACCGGCACGGCCCGTACGCTGGGCCTGGGGGGCGCCTCGGCCGCCGTGGGCGGCGACTTCGGGGCCGCCACAATAAATCCGGCGGGCCTTGGTATGTTCCAACGCTCGGAGTTTACCTTTTCGCCGGGTCTTAGCAACCTGAGCGCCGATAGTCGGGCATTTGGCACCACCACCTCCGATTCGCGCAGTAACCTGCACATTGGCAGCATAGGGCTCGTATTCGCCAACCGCCGCCCCGATGATGATACTGCGCCCTGGCGCTCGGGGGCATTTTCCTTTGGCTTTACCCGCATTGGCGACTACAACTCCAATTTCCGCTACCAGGGGCGGCCTCAACTCGAGCAGGATATCTTTCAGCGGCTGAGTGAGGACCGTGGGGCCGCGCTGGATGACCTGGCGTACGATACCTACCTGACCGACAGCCTGAATGCCAATAACGGTACTACCGGCCGGCTGGTGAAACGCGGAATATCGGGCCCCTTCAACGACACCGGGCAACTGGATCAGGCCGAAACGGTGCGGACGACTGGCTCCCAGAATCAGTACGACTTCGCCTACGGGGCCAGCTACATGGACAAGATCTACATCGGGGGCGGGATTGGCATTGTAACCTCGCGCTATACTTCCGAGAACACCATCACCGCTTCCGATACGGAGCCGGTAAGTAATGCGGCGGGTACTTCCTTTGCCTCCCTGACCCAGCGCGACTTCCTGGAGACGAAGGGAACTGGCTTTAACGCCCGTGTAGGCATTATTTACAAGCCCGTAGATGCACTGCGCATCGGGGCCTCCGTGCAAACTCCTACGTATCATCAGTTTACCGAAACGTACAGCTCCTCGCTGAGTGCCCGGTTTGATAAGCCGGTGCAGGTTGGCTCCCAGAGCTTCAGCTCGGCCAATTCGTCCCTCGACCCCAATATCTTCGACTACGCCGTGACTACGCCGTTTCGGGCAACGGGCGGGGTGGCGGCCGTAATTGCGAAGTATGGTTTCCTGAGCGGCGACGTGGAGTACGTGAATTATGCCAGCGCCAACCTCAGCAACTACAATAATGAGGGGGTAACCGGCAACTTCGACTTCGGGCCCGACAATGATGCCATTGACAACCTGTACAGAAGCACCGTAAACCTGCGGGTTGGCGGAGAGGTGCGCGCCGATATCTTCCGGGTGCGGGCTGGTTTTGCCCGGTATGGTAGCCCATACCAAAGCTCGGCAGTAGACCAAGCCCGAACATTTTATACGGGTGGCGTAGGCTTGCGTCAGAAAAACTTCTTCCTGGATGCAGCCGGCGTATATAGCAGCGGCACCCGCCTGTACTCGCCCTACTCCCTGCGGAACGCGGCCGATACGCCCGTGGTAGAGGTAGACAACAAACGCTTTACTACCACGCTCACCGCTGGCTTCATGTTCTAGCCGTGTAAAGCAGTACCTGCCCCACACCACAACGGCCGAACCTGCGTACTGCGGGTTCGGCCGTTGTCATGCGGGAGGGTGGCCGCAGCGGCTACCTGCTCATGCGCACCTCTAGCACCAACGTGCGGATACCGGTGGTGATGATATCCTGTACCGAAAGCAGGCCGTAGCGGTTGTCGGGGGTACGGAAGGCAATAACCTGCCCTTTGGTGAGGGCACCAGTGCGGGTGCGGATAGGAAACGGAGTGCTCTGGTACAGGTTATAAATGTCAGTGAAGGCCTGGGTGGTGGAGTAATTGGCCAGGGCCGAAGCGGCTAGCGGCGTAGGACGGATTTCGGTGGCCCGGCCGACCCAGGGCAGTTTCAGGCCGGCATCGGTGGCCACGGCCAGGCCCGGGTTTACGGTAGTGGAGCCAGGCACGTACACCAAGTCAATCAACTGCTGATTCTCGGGCAGGCGGCGCAGGGAAAAGCTGGGTAGGGCCAGGCCTTCGCGCAGGGCCAAGAAGCTGCGCCGCCCGAACGCGCCGGGGTCTTGCAGGGGTACCGTGTAGGTATGGAAAGCTGCCGCCGAATCGGGGCGGCCCAGGCGCAGGTAAAAGCTGCGGGTGCCGGTGTTGCCGTTGGCGTCGGTGAAGGTGTATTCCCAGGTTTCTTTGCCGGCCGTGGTACGGGTGGGCTGCACACTCTGGAAGGCAAACTCCGGGGCGTTGGCAATCAGCGTGTCCAGGTACACCAGCCGGGAGGCTAGGGAGTCATTCTCGCTGTACCCAGTGAAATAGGTGATGGGGCGCGCCCGCGGCAGGTAGTTGGCTTCAATAAGCAGCCGGGTCAGGGGGACGTTGTCCTCAGCCTCCGCGTACACCCGCACCGCAATAGTATCACCGTCGTTGGTGATGCGGCGGGACGCGGGGTTGAAGCGGGAGCTACCCACAAAGTTCACGCGGGGACCGGGCTCCAGCGCCGGTTCGCAGGCAGTGAAAATGGCCGCCGCGCCCAGAAGCAGCAGGAAAGACGAAGAGAGAAAACGCATAGCGGGATAAAGGTCGGGATTTGGCGGCTATCCGGTAGCAGTAGCCCGGAATATACGCCCTGGGGCGCGTTTTAGTATGAGTCACTCCGCCGCAGCTATTCCCAGGGCCGGGTTTTGCGGGAGCCGTGCAACCTTGCCCCTGGCATTGGCTACCTTAACGCCGGATTCCCGCCGACATTTCATTTTTCCCCGCATGCGTTTACGTTCCCTGGGCCTGGCCCTATTCCTGACCACCGCCAGCCCTGTTCTATTGCCCGGTTCTGCCCCGGTAGCTGTTGCCCAACAAAAGCAGAATATTACCCTCGAAGACATCTGGCAGAAGGGTACCTTCTCGGCCCGCTCGGTGCCCGGCTTCAACTGGATGAAGGACGGCCGCTTCTACTCCTCCCTGAGCAAGGGTGATTTGGTGCAGAACGACGTAACCACCGGCCAGCTCGTGCAAACCCTGGTGGCGGCCCAGGACCTGAAGCTAGCCGGCCAGACCCAGCCGTTGCAGGTGGATGGCTACAGCTTCAATGCCGATGAAACCAACATCCTGTTCAGCACCGATACCGAGCCGATTTACCGCCGCAGCAGCAAGTCGTTCTTCTTCGTGTATGACCGGGCCAGCAAGAAGCTCACGCCCCTGAGCGCCGGCGGCAAGCAACTGTACGCCACTTTCTCGCCCGATGGCAAGCGCGTGGCCTTCGTGCGCGACAACAATCTGTACGTGACCGACCTGGCCACCATGCAGGAAACCGCCGTGACGACGGACGGCGCCCTTAACCGCATCATCAACGGGGGTACCGATTGGGTGTACGAGGAGGAGTTCTCCTTCGCCCAGGGCTTCCAATGGTCGCCCGACTCGCGCTACGTGGCCTACTACACATTCGATGAAAGCCAGGTGCCCGAGTACAACATGCAGGAGTGGGGCCCGCTCTACCCCAAAGACTACCGCTACAAGTACCCCAAGGCGGGCGAGAAAAACTCTATCGTCAGCATTTCGGCCTACGACGTGGCCGCTGGCAAAACGGCCAAGATGGATGTAGGCACCGAAACCGACCAGTACATCCCTCGTATCCTCTGGACCCAGACGCCCGACCTGCTCAGCATTCAGCGCCTCAACCGTTTGCAGAACAAGCTGGAAATTCTGCACGCCAACGCCAAAACCGGCCAGAGCAGCGTAGTTCTTACGGATACCGACAAGGCCTACGTGGACATCACCGACGACGTGCGCTACCTGGCCGGGGGCAAGGAGTTCCTGTTCAGCAGCGAGAAGGATGGCTACCGCCACCTCTACCTCTATGATATGAAGGGCAAGCCAGTACGCCAGATTACCAAGGGCAACTGGGAAATTACCGAAATCAACGGCTTCGACGAGAAGAAAGGCTTGGTGTACTTCACCAGCACCGAAGGCTCGGCCCTGCAGCGCCACCTCTACCGCATCGACCTGAAAGGCAAGGGCAAAACCCGCCTCAGCGAAGCCGGCCGCGGCACTGACGTGGTGAACCTCAGCCCCGACACCCGCTACTTCCTCAACTACCACTCCGAAGCCGGCGTGCCGGCCGTGGTGAGCCTGCGCAGCGGGCAGGATGGCAAGCTGGTGAAAGTGCTGGAAGACAACGCGAAGCTGCGCGAGAAGCTAAGCCAATACAACCTGGCCACGCCCGAGTTCTTCACCTTCAAAACCAGTGAAGGCGTGGAGCTGAACGGCCAGATGCTGAAGCCCACCAATTTCGACGCCACCAAAAAATATCCCGTGCTCATGCACGTGTACGGCGGCCCCGGCTCCCAAACCAACGCCGACTCCTGGGGCGGCACCAACTACCTATGGCACCAGATGCTGGCCGAAAACGGCTACATCGTGGTGATTGTGGACGGGCGCGGCACCGGGGCCCGGGGCGCGGCCTTCAAGAAGGTCACCTACGCTAACCTGGGCAAGCTGGAAACCATCGACCAGGGCGAGGGGGCCAAGTACCTGGCCACGCTGCCCTACGTGGATAAAAGCCGCATCGGCATCTGGGGCTGGAGCTTCGGCGGCTACATGACCACCCTGGCCCTCACCAAAAACGCCGATCTGTTCAAGATGGGCATTGCCGTGGCCCCCGTTACCAACTGGCGCTACTACGACACCGTGTACACCGAGCGGTTCCTGAAAACGCCCCAGGAAAACCCCCAGGGCTACGACGACAACTCGCCTGTGCAGCACGCCGATAAGCTCAAAGGCAAGCTCCTGCTAGTGCATGGCACCGGCGACGATAACGTGCATTTTCAGAACTCCATTGCCTTCGTGGATGCCATGGTGAAGAACAACAAGGACTTCCAGACCCTATACTACCCCAACCGCAACCACGGCATCTACGGCGGCAACACCCGCCTGCACCTCTACCGCCAGATGACGGATTTCGTGCTGAAAAACCTGTAACTACCGTTGTCATTCCGAGCGAAGCGAGGAATCTGGGTTACTCCTCGGATGATCAGCTCAGATTCCTCACTTCGCTCGGAATGACAAGTACCCATACTGTTGCAAAAAAGCCCCTCACGTGAGGGGCTTTTTTGTTCCCAGCGAACTATTGCAGTAGTTCCGGGTGGCCAGCCAACTCAAGTGCGGATTGAGGGGTGATGGACGTGATTTGCAGACCGAGCAGCTGCGGACTGCGGAATTGCTCGTAGAGGTCAGCAAACAACTCACTTAACTCTGTGGTGGTAGTGCGCACTTGCTGCTTGCACTGCGAAGTACCAACTACTTGTCCGTATTCCAGCTGTGCCAAAGTCAGGCGGCAGCATACTGTGTACTCCAGCGTGTTTTTCATAGCAGTAAGGCAGAAAGGCGGGCGCGTGAACAGACTGTAAAGCTAAATATTTTAGTTTAAATATCTAATATTATTAGGGTTGATTTTCGGTGTGAAATGATGGGCTGGCAAAGCTCCTACGACAATGCCTGCGGGGGCGGGGAGCCGGTGCCGGCGGGGCGGGTTTTGTCCTGGGGAAGAGGTACGAACTCCTGGTTATCAGTGGGCGGGAGCAGGATGCGGCCGGCCTGCCAGTCGGCTTTAGCCTGCTCGATGCGCTCCTTCCTCGACGACACGAAGTTCCACCAGATAAACCGCTCCCCCAGCGGCTCCCCACCCAGCAGCATGAGCGTGGTAGCTTCCTGGGCCACTAACACCGGGTCGAGGCCGGACGTGAATACCAGCAGCTGGCCGGGGCCGTACGTGCGGCCGTTTACTTCCAGGCGGCCTTTGGCTACGTAGGCACCCCGCTCGGGGTAGCCGCGGGGCAGGCCAAACCGGGCGCCCGGCTGCAGTACCACGTGCAGGTAAAACAGCGGGGAGTGAGTTTTGACGTTGTTCTGCAGCCCGAAGGCGTCGCCGGCAATCAGGCGCAGCCACACGCTAGGCTCCGAAAAAACAGGCAGCTCATGGGGAGCATAGTTGTCGAAGGTTGGGGCCGTTTCCTCGTCGGCTTCGGGCAGGGCCACCCAGGTCTGCAGCATTTCCAGCTGCCCCCCGGCCAGCGTGGCGGGGTCTTCGAACCGCTCGGAGTGGGCAATGCCGCTGCCGGCCGTCATCCAGTTTACCTCGCCCGGCCGGATAATCTGCTCCACGCCCAGACTATCCCGGTGCGTAACCTGCCCGCCAAATAAGTAGCTGACGGTGCTCAGGCCGATGTGGGGGTGGGGCAGCACATCCAGGGTGGGCAACAGCTCCGGGGTCAGGTGCACAGGGCCGGCGTGGTCCATGAAAATAAACGGGCCCAGCATGCGGCGGAGGCGGTAGGGCAGAATGCGCTTCACCTCAAACCCCGGACTCAGGGCAGCGGGGCGGGCATCAATTACAAGGTCGAGCATGAGCAGTACGGCTAGGAAGGATAGCCCGCAAATTGGAAAAAAGAAAAGTAAATGTATTTATGCCAGGTGTTTAGCAGAAAAAACCGACTTTGGTCCAATAAATCCGGTGTTTCCCGCGTAGAGGCCTCTTATGCCGATGCTTACCCCGATTCGTTTACCCTTGCTCATGCTGATAGGCGGCCTTGTGGTAGCCTGCCAACCCGAGCGCACGGCCCAGCGCACCGCCCCGGCCGCTGCCGTTCCCGCCCTGGCCGATACGCTCAACTACGACTCCCTGGCGCAGCCGGTGGGTGCCGCCTCCGGGGCGCGGAATTGGCACCGCTTGGAGCGTCCCACCAGCCGCCGTGCTCCCCTTATTGTGTACCGCAGCAGCAGTAGCCGGCCCGGCCTACCCGGCGCTACACCGCCCGCCGAGGCCCGCCTCCAGGACCTCACGCTCAAAGCCAGCGAGTATTTCCAGATTGACCCCACCAAAGCCGCCGAGGTGCGCGGGCGGGAGGGTACCGTTGTCCGGATTCCGGCCGGGGCGCTGGTAGACAGCCGCCAGCACCTCGTTACAACGGCCGTGTGGGTGGAGCTCAAGGAGTGTTATTCGGCCTCCGACCTACTGCTTTCCAATCTGCTGACCGAAACCCTGGCTGGGGCGGCCCTGGAGTTGAACGGCGCCGTGCTGGTGCGCGCCACGGCCGGGGGGCAGCCGTTAACCCTGGCCGCCGGCCGCCTGATGCAGCTGGAAATGGCCGGTGGCCCGCGCAAGGCCCCGCTGTACTACGGGCAGGCCAGTGCTACCAGTCCCGTACGCTGGCAGGAAACAGTTGCCCCAGCAGCGGATGCCACCGCCGAAACCATCCTGACCACGGCCCAGCAGATGCCCCGCTACGGCCAGGGCCCGGCCGATATTAACCGGCTGATTCGCTACCCGCGTGCCGCCCAGGAAGCCCAGACGGAAGGGCTGGTATTTGCCTCGTTTGTGGTCGACGAAACTGGCCGCGTGACGCAGCCCCGCATTGTGCGGGGCCTGGGCAACGGCTGCGACGAGGAGGTGCTGCGGGTGCTGCGTCAAACCTCGGGCCGCTGGGTACCGGGCCAGCAGGATGGGCGCTTTGTAAAGGTGAAGCTGGTGCTGCCTATTCGCTTCCATTTTCAGCCCGGCCTGGCCACTGCCCCCGAAACGGCCGCAGTAGCCGCCGCCGCTCCGGCTGAAGAAGTAGTGCTCAATGAGTTGGAGGAAAATCCGGCCGCTCTTGCCGTTACGCAGTTGGGCTGGCTGGCTACGGGGCAGCCCTGGCAGAGCGCCGCCGCCGCCCTGTTTGTGCCCGCCTTTGCTACCGATGAGCACTGTACCGTGCGGCTGCTGGTGCCCGGCCACCGGGTAGTGCTGTCGGGGCAGGCGGAGTTGGGCGGCTTTCAGTTTGCGGCGGCTCCGGCCGGAGCCACAGTAGTAGGGCTGCGCTACGAAAATGGTACGCCCTTCCTGGCCCGCCTCCCTACCACCGCCCCGGATACGCTGCGCTTCCGCGAAACCACCCTAGCCGAGCTGGAAACTACCCTGGAAAAGCTGAATTGAGGCCGTACTGGTGGGCAGTTTGCCTGCTGGCCTCAGAGCAGCCCGTGTCCTTTCCGTAGTATCTTGCGGTCTGCCACCCTATTAACTTCTGCCTGATGGGCCTGCCTGCTACGCCACTCGCTCACGTTTCGCCCGAGGATTACCTGGCAGCTGAACGCCGCGCGGAATCCAAGCACGAGTATTGGGACGGAGAAATCCGGGCTATGTCGGGGGCCAGCTTCGCGCACAACCGCATAGCCGCCAATCTTACTGGGGAGTTGTATGTTCAGCTAAAAGGAAAACCCTGCTCAGTAGTGGGCAGTGACCAGCGGGTGCAGGTGCTGAGCGAATCGACCTTCGTGTACCCGGACCTAACCGTGGTATGCGGGCAGCCTTTGTTTGAGGATAATACGAAACCTGATACCCTGCTCAATCCCACACTGCTGGTGGAAGTGCTGTCGGCCTCAACCAAAAGCCACGACCGGGGCGACAAGTTTTTTCTCTACCGCCAGATTCCGACGCTGCTCCAGTATTTGCTGCTGGATTCGCAACGCGTGCACGCTGAGCTGCACACCCGGGATGCGCAGGGCCGCTGGCTGCTGACCGAAACCACTGACCGGCATGACCTGCTGATGCTCGACAGCATTGGCTGCCAGGTGCCGCTGACGGATGTATACGCGGGCCTGACGCTGCCCTAGTGCCCCCAGGTGCTACCGCCGCGCGCCCAGCCGCAACGTTTGGCAGGAGTCGGATTGCACCAGCGTTTCCGTCTGAAAAGCACTCTGCCAGGCTAGGGTGGCTTTCTGTCCGCAGGCTACTACCACCTCACCGGGGCCTGACTCGGCGGCTTGCCAGGCGGCGCGGCGCGCCACGGTGTGGCCCTGCTGGTACTGGGCAGCCATCTGGTAGAACAGCGGAGCATCATTGAAGGAGCCATCCGTGCCCAAGGTGTAGGTCCAGAGTTCGGGGTGCTGCTGCCACTGCTGGCGCAAATGGTGCCCGTATACCAGCTGGTGGTTATCGAAGCGGTACTTGGAAAGCTGGCGCAGGTATTGCACTTGGTTGAGGTAGGGGAAAGCCGCCAGGGCCAGCACCCCCGCCACGCGCCCGGCATAAGGTACCGGCCGCGCAATGCCCGGCTGTAAGAGCCTAAATACCTGCACAACCCCGGCCGCCACCAGCAAAGCCAGCAGCGGAAAGGCGGGAGCATCATACCACACCAGCTTGGTCTCCGCCAAGGAAATTGCCAGTAAAAAGCTCCCGATAATGGCCGAAAGGGCGCGGCCCAGCCACCAGCCGGTGGTGCCAGTGGGCTGCCCCCAGCCTAACCCAGCCCCTAACAGCGCCGGCAGCAGCCACACCCCAAACTGCCAGTTGGCCAGTAAGCTCAGATAAAACGCAAACGGCCCGTCATTGCCCTCCAGCTCCTGCATGGATGGGCCACCCACCTCGTACTGCCACACAGCTTCCAGGTAGCCGGGCGCGGCTGCCTCCCGCACCGCATACCAGGCGGCCGCGCCCAGCACTACCAAGCCCGCAGCCAGCCAGGGTGCCGGCTTCCGCAGCCGGTGCAGGCTACCCGTGAGCCAGGCCGCCAGCAACAGGCCCGGCCCGAACATAGCCCCGGCAATGCCCTTGGTAAGCACGGCCAGCGTAAATCCTACGCCCGTTGCCCAGGCCCAGCGGGCCCGGCCCGTACGCAGATATGCCACCCAGCTCAAAGCTCCCGCCGTCGTCCAGAGCGTGAGAAATGCGTCAAAGTCGGCAGTGCGAGCTACGTGGAAGCTGACGTAACCAGGAGCGGTGAGCAGCACCAGCCCGGCCAGCAGGCCCGCCACTTGACTACGCAGCCACCGGGCCGCCGCGTAGTACACCAGCCCCACCGTAGCCAAGGACGTAATAGCTGCCGGCAGGCGCAGCCCCAGCTCCGTGGGGCCCAGCAGCCGAATACTGCTGGCCAAAGTCCAGAGCCAGAGAGGAGGCTTGCAGTTCCAGAGGTCGGGCTGGCCCTCGTAGCGGGCCACCAGCCAGTCGTGGTGCACCAGCATGCCCAGGGCATCCAGGGCCGTGCGCGACTCGTCCCACTGCTGCACCGGGAAGGAGGCCAGCTGCCAGAATAACGGAAAATATGCCAGGGCCAGCAGCAACAGCAGGGGCAAAAGCCGTTGCCAAATTGGCCGGGCGGGAGAGAGGGTGGGAGGGGAGTGCACGCTCTAAGCTACGGCTCCGGTTGAGGTTGTGCAAGCCCCCGCTTTGCGCCGGCTCAGAGCTTAATGCACACGTTTTGGGCCTCCGTGAAGAACCGTAGCGCCTCCAGGCCTCCTTCCCGGCCCACGCCGGAGTTCTTCATACCTCCAAAAGGTGTGCGCAGGTCGCGGTGCAGCCAGGTGTTCACCCACACCACGCCGGCGTGCAGCTGCTGGGCCAGGCGGTGCGCCCGCGCCAGGTCCCGCGTCCAGATGGTGGCCGCCAGGCCGTACTCGGTGCCGTTGGCCCAGGCCAGCGCCTGTTCCTCCGTATCAAAGGGGGTGAGGGTGACTACCGGCCCAAATATTTCTTCTTGGTTTACACGGCACTCGGGCGCTAAGCCTTCAAACACAGTGGGCTGCAGGAAGTAACCCTCGGCGCAACGGCCCGGTACCTGCACCCGCTGGCCGCCCGCCAGTAGCCGGCCGCCTTCCTGCTTGGCTAGCTCAATGTAAGACAGTACTTTCTGCAGATGCGCTTCACTGACCAAGGCACCCTGGCGGGTGTGCTCGTCCAGGGGGTCACCTACGGTCAGGCTCTGCACCTGACGCAGGAATTCGGCTTTAAACTGCTCGTAGATGGGCCGCTCCACAAAGATGCGGGAGCCGCACAGGCATATTTGGCCCTGGTTGGCAAAGGAGCTGCGCAGGCTGGTTTGCACGGCCTCGGCCAGGTTGCAGTCGGCGAAGATGAGGTTGGGGTTTTTGCCGCCCAGCTCCAAGGATAGTTTTTTGAAGCGCGGGGCGGCCGAGCGGGCAATCTGCTCCCCGGTTTTGGTGCCGCCCGTAAAGCTAATGGCCCGGATGCCGGGGTGGTCGACCAGGGCCTGGCCCACGGCCGGGCCGGTGCCGTGCACAATGTTGAGTACGCCCGCCGGCAAACCTGCCTCTTGAGCTAATTCGCTCAGCAAAAAGGCCGTGTACGGCGTCAGTTCCGAGGGTTTAGCCACCACGCAGCAGCCCACGGCCAGGGCCGGGGCAATTTTCCAGGTGAACAGGTACAGCGGCAGGTTCCAGGGTGAAATGCAAGCCACCACGCCCAGCGGGTGCCGCACCGTGTAGTTTACCGCTACCCCCTCCTGCACGTGGGCCTCGGTGGCGAAATGCTGCGCCGCCGTCCCGAAAAAGGCAAAATTGCTGGCCGCCCTCGGGATGTCCAGGGTGCGGGCCAGATTGAGAGGCTTGCCATTGTCCTGGCTTTCGGCCCGGGCCAGGCGGTCCAGGTTCAACTCAATCAGCTCGGCGAGGCGCACTAGGCGGCGGCCCCGCTCCTCAGCCGGCAGGGCCCGCCAAGCGGGCAGGGCCGCTTCGGCGGCCCGCACGGCCGCGTCCACATCGGTGGCATCAGAAGCTGGCACCTGCCCGAACGAGTGGCCGGTGGCGGGCTCGATGAGGGGCAAATAGTGGCCGGCCGCCGGAGGCAGCAGCTGGCCGCCAATGTAGTTCTGAAGCTGGATCATGGGCGCAACGGAAAGAGCCACGGCCCGCCGCTACCGTTGCTGAGGCAGCGGGGGCTCCGGCAAATTCGACTCGGATACAATATAGAGAGGGCGCTGCCGCACGTTGGCGCTGAGCCGTGCCATATACTCGCCAATAATGCCCACCGCAATCAGCTGCACGCCGCCCAGAAACAAAATACTCACCATCAAAGAAGCCCAGCCGGGCTCGTAGTCCTTGCTCACAAAGCGGGCATAGAGCGTGAACAGCATCACCAGAAACGCCACCCCCGATACCACGAAACCGCCCACGGTGGCGGCTTTCAGGGGTACATCCGAAAAAGCCGTAATGCCATCCAGAGCCAGCTTAATCATTTTGCGGTAGGTGTAGCCCGTTTCGCCGCCGGCCCGCTCGGCCCGGTCATATTCCAGGTAGGTCTGGCGGTAACCAATCCAGGAAATCTGCCCCCGGATAAATTTGTTCTGCTCGGGCATGCGCCGCAACGCTTCCACCACCTTGCGCGAAATCACCCGAAAGTCGCCGGTATCCACGGGAATAGAAATGTTGGTAATGTTGGCCAGAATGCGGTAGAAAAGCTTGGCTGTGAGTTTCTTGGCGGCGCTTTCACCCTGGCGGGAGCGACGCTTGGCGTACACTACTTCGTAGCCCTCGTGCAGCTTCTGGTAGAGCTGCGGAATCAGCTCGGGAGGGTCCTGCAAGTCAGCATCAATGATGACGACGGCCTCCCCCTCGGCCCGGTCGAGGCCGGCCGTAACGGCAATCTGGTGGCCAAAATTGCGGCTGAAGTTGATGAAATGCACCCGGGAGTCGCGGGCGGCAAGGGTCTGAATCAGGGCCAATGAATGGTCGCGGGAGCCGTCGTTAATAAAGATAAACTCGTAGCCCCCCGGTAACGGCATAGGGTCCAGCACACCGCGCAGGCGCTCATACAGCGCCGGAATATTGTCTTCTTCGTTGTAAATGGGGATGATAACGGACAGGTCCACGCGGCAGAAGGAAGAAAGCAGGTAAAAGTTAGGCGGCTGGTTTGCGGGCCAGGGCAAACACGCTCACGCCTACGGGCAGGTTCAGGTGGCGGAGCAGGCGGTTTTCGGCCCGCAGCAACCAAATGAGCGAGGTATTGACCGGGGCGGGCAACGCCAGCAAGTCGCCAGTGCCCGATTCAGCGTCGGGCTGCACGGGGCCACGCAGCCGCTGGGCTTGGCGCACCAGAAACGTGGGAAAAAACAGGGCGAAATTCCAGTACGATTTCCGCTGCACCTGCAGCGCTACCGCCGTAAGGGCCTGGCTCAGGGAGGCAGCCGTGTAGCGGCGGAAATGGCGGTTTACCACGTCGTGCTGGCTCCAAAGCTGAGGGAAGGCGGGCACGTATACCAGTAGCTGCCCACCGGGCTTCAGCACCCGCCGCCACTCGCGCAAGGCCCGCTGCTCATCTTCAATGTGCTCCAGCACATCGGAGGCCACCACCACGTCGAAGGAGTTATCGGCAAACTCCAGCCGGGCTCCGTCCATTACCGACACGTTTGGAATCTGGCGCTGGTGGGCCAGGGCAATGGCCGCCTCGCTGATATCAATGCCCGTGAGGTTGTGGAAGCCGATGGCCCGAAGCTGCTGCTGCAAAGGACCGCCAGAGCAACCAATTTCCAGAATAGCGGCCGTTTTTGGCAGATTCATCTGCTGCAACTGGTCGAACACGCCGGCGCGCCGCCCCCGGAACCACCAATGATTTTCCTCCAGCTGATGATACAGCGCCTCGTACTGAACTTGCATAACGACGAAATTACGGAATTGCCGGGCTTTACCTGCCTTCGACAACGCGGAGAAATAAATAGGATGATTTCGGAAAACAGGAAGTAGCGGGCCGGAGGGTGCCAGCTTGGGGGCTAAGGAACCGGTACGCCGGGGGAAGGCAGGCGGGACAGCAGCAGCAGCGTCTGGCAGGAGCCGTTCTGGTGCACTTCAATCATGCGGAAAGCCGAGTCCAGGGGGGCCTTGAAGGCGGGGTCGCAGGTAACGACTACCGAGCCCAGGGGCGGGGTGCGGGTACCCGGCTCGTTGAGAATGGTGAGGCGGTTGCCGTCGTGCTGCTCAAACTCGTCCTTATAGTAGAGCAGCATGCTGTTGGCCATGCCGTGGGTAAGAACCGTTACGTTGTTAACCTGGGGCTGCTCCCGGGCCAGGCGAGTGATGTAGCGGCCCAGGTGGCCGTCGGGCCCGAGGCCAAAGTCACTGTGGCGCTCGGCAATAAGCTGGGTGGTAATGGCATAGTAGGGCAGTAGCACCACGCACCCGATGATGAGTACCTGGGCCAGCACCCCCGCCACCCGGCCCACCCGGGGCCGGTACAATTCCCGCAAGTCCTGGTAAGCAATACTCAGCCCCAAACCCAGCAGCAACGCCAGGGCCGGGTAGATGGGGGCATCGTACCACTCCAGCTTGCTTTGGGCCGAGCTGATAACCCCAAGCCAACTCAAGCAGAAAAGCACCAGCATCCAGGCGGCTCGTTTTACCAGCCCGGCCGGCTGCAGAATACCCGCTACCACCAAGGCCGGCAGCAGGGCCCAGAGCCAGGGGGCGAAAAAGCGTTGCCGGAAGTTTTCCAGGTAAAAATCCCAGGGGTGCACGTGGTTGTCGAGGGTAGTAAGGAAGCGGCCGCCCAGATCGTTGTTCTGCACGGCTTCCCAGTAGCCAGGGTCCAGGGGCTCCCGCACCAAAAAGTACGTAGCCATAACGGCCAGCCACACCACCGCCGCCAGGTACACACCCGGCTGGCGCAGCAGCCACAGCAGCTTACCCCGGCCCAGTGCATACACCGCCAGTCCCGGCAGGCCAAGCAGGGCCGCGGGGCCCTTGGTGAGCGTGGCCAGTAGTACGCTCAGGGCTACCCACAGCAAATGCCGCCGCGCCCCGGTTTCCAGATACTGAAAGAAATGCACCCAGAGCAGCACCTGCCAGAAAATCAGCAGGGCATCGTAGTCGGCGGTGCGGGCCACGTGCAGGCGCACAAAGCCGGTGGTGGTTACCAGAATTATGCCGGCCAGTACACCCGCCCAGGGCCGGCGCAGCACCCGGGCCGCAAACCGGAACAGCAGTAGCACCGTGCCCAGGGTAGCCAGCAACGTAGGCAGGCGCAGGGCCCAGGCCGAAATACCGAATAGCTTAAGCGAAAGTACCTGCAGCCAGATCAGCAGGGGCGGCTTGGTGTTCCAGTGGTCGGGCGTGCCATCGTAGTGCGGTACCAGCCAGTGGCCGTTTCTCAGCATTTCCGTTGTGTTTACCGCCACCCTCGACTCATCGTAGAGCTGCACCGGGGTGCGGCCCAGCTCGTAGTACAGCGGAAATACCAGGAGCAAGAGCAGGAGTAACAGGCGGTTTTCCGGTTGTTGCAACCAGTGCTGAATGCGCGGGAATAGCGAGCGGGTGGAAGAGGGCTGAACTTCCGAAAGAGCCATGCAGATAAGAATAAAGAGCGAGCAGATACGGGTGCCCTAGTTGACCAAGGTGTTCGGGCACCGTGCAGGCCAACAAATATAGAGCAGATTCCGGCGGGTACAGGAATTAGCAGAAGGGTAATACAAGCCGCCGCTCAGGGGGTTAGGGGCTGGAATGGAGGCGGATAAATCTGGGAATGAGCAGCGAAAATGAGGTTTCCTCTGTTACTTTTGCGCACCGTTCAATAGTGAACCTTACCTACTTCTGCTCCCCCGTTCATGAAAAATGCTTTACTGGCTTTGTCGCTGGTTTCCCTGGTTGCCTGCGGAAAAGATGATGCTGCCGCCGACAGCGACGTGCTCATGTCATCTGATATTGACAGCATCGTGGGCTGGGTAGCAGACCCCAATGCGCTGGTAAAAGGAGAAGCTCACTCTGGGCAGTATAGCCTGCGCGTAGACCCCACGCACGAGTTCAGCCCCGGCTTCAGCTCCCTGATTGGGCGCATGACTGCCACCCGCCCGCGGGGGGCAAAATTGGAGGCCTGGGTGTATGCCACCGATAAAAACGCGGCCGCCAAGCTGGAGTTCGTTATCAAGGAGGCCGATGGCAAGGAAGCCCTGCACGAGCAGGTGAAAATAGCCGAGTCGGCGGGCGAATTTGGCAAGTGGGTGAAAGTATCGCGCGATATTGTATTCCCCAAAACCGTCAGCTACTCCTCGCAGGTAGTTATCTACGTGTCGCGGGCCGAGGCTACTTCCCCCGCCTACGTGGACGATATCACGCTAACGGCCCTTCGGTAGGCAACAAAGCGCTCCTTCTCCGGGTGGAGCCATAATACGGCAGCGGGTGTGAGGCTTGGCACAGCTGGGCATTGCACCCGCTGCACTGGTAGTATTGCAGACTGGCTGGGTCTTTTCCGGACAGGTTCTTTTGCGCCGAGAGCCTACTGTCTCCCTTATACTGTATCCATGAAACAACGCTACTGGTCGGGGCTGGTTATACTACTGCTGCTGCTGGATACTTTGCTCACCTACCGGCAAAACTACCAGCTGCCTCTCGATGGGGACCTGGTGCCCACCATCTTTCCGGCGCCCTGGTACAGCCAGGTGATGCACGACCCCTTTGGCTGGGCCGTGCTGACGCGCCAGGAAGTATACGCGGGCACCAACCGGTTTTTTGCCCATGCCGGCATGACGCTGTACTGGAAACAAGTGCCCCTGCTGTTGCAAGCATTCCTATCGGCCATTGACAGCCTGTACGTGGCCAGCGCTTTGTTCAACGTGGCTACCCAGCTGGTTCTTATTGGCTTGCTGGCCGCCTACGTGCGGCTGGGGGCCCAAGGCGAGCGTACCGGCTGGGGCTTCTGGCTGGCGGTGCTGCTGCTGTTTCCCCTGTTCCAGACCAGCGGATTCTACGAGCAGATGGGTATTACCAACCAGGCCATTACCTACACCTTCTTCTACGCCTTTCCGCTGGCGTTGCTGCTACTGGTGCTGTGGCCCTTTTACCGGGCCGCCTGCCGCAATGAGCCGCTGCACCTCCCGCTGTGGCAGTGCGTACTGCTGGTGCTGCTGATGGTGGTAACCGTTTTTAATGGGCCCGTAGTAGTGGCCTCGGTGGCTATTGTGCTGCTGGTAGTGGGGGTGTACTGGCTCCGGCAGCAAATTGGGCAGTGGCGGCAGGGTATCCGGCAGCTGCCGCTGGCGCAGGGCTGGCTGTCGGGGCAGGCGCTGGGGTTGCTGGCTATTTTAGGGCTGCTGAGCGTGTACTCTCTATACCTGGGCCGCTACAACGCCGAAAACTCCGATACCCACACGCTCAAGCAGCTGTATGAGCTGCTGCCCACGGGTATCTATAACTCCTTCATGCTCCAAACGGGCCTGCAGGTGCTTATTGGGGTGGTACTGCTCAACGGGCAGTTGCTGCGCCACGTGGTGCCCACCTCGCCGGAGCGTAGCCGGGTGCTGCTGGCGCTGCGCCTAGTGGGCCTGTTCAGCGTGGTGTACCTGCTGCTGCTGCCCTTTGGCGGGTACCGGCCCTACCGGCCCTACCTCGTGCGCGGCGACTCTATTCTGCCCATTATCGTGGCATTGCTCTTTGCCTACGGCATTTCCGCTTACTACCTGCTGCGCCATCTGCGGCTGCCGGTGGTGCGCTGGAGCTACGCGGCGGCCACGGGCCTGTTGCTGCTCTACTTTGCCAAAGCCGACTCCAACCCCGTAATGCCTCGCACCAATGAGTGTGAGCGGTGGGCCCTCGACCAAATGGCCCAGTCGCCGGAGCCGGTGGTGCGCGTGTCCAATGAGTGCAATGTGCTGGCCTGGGGCCCGATGTACGATTTTCACATGTCGGAGCTGCAGGGCAAGATGCTGCACTACTGGCGCGTTACTCCGGCCCCCAAGCAGTACCAGCAATAGAGTAGCTTGCGGCCGGTTTAGGCTTCTGCAGCGGCCGGGCTACCGGTAGTGGAGCCGGATATCTTGTTTACTTTCCCTTTTGCTTTCCCCTTTATGACGCGCTTTGCCCCGGTTCTGCTTCTGACTGGCCTGCTGGCTGCCTGTACGCCCGGTCCCGCACCCGCAGCGGCCGATGCCACGCTGGCCTTCAACGATTTTGAAAATGTATCGGGCTGGCTGATTGGCTCTCCCTATGAAGCCACCTTAAGCCGGGATAAAGCTCATTCGGGTAAGTTTAGCTGCCGCGTCGATGCGGAACATGAGTACAGCCTGGGCTACAAAAACACCCTAAGCCAACTTGCCTCCGACTACCCCCCCAAACTAACCATTGGAGCCTGGGTGTTCGTGCCCAACGCGCAGGCCAAGGCCAAACTGGTAATAGAAATAAAGTCGCCCGATCAGCCCGGCAGCGGGCAGCTCTGGGAGGGGGTAGATTTGAGCACGGCCGTATCCGTATTCAACAAATGGCAGTACGTGGAGCAAACCATTACGGTACCCGCCACGGCCGGCCCGCAAAGCACCCTGCAAGTCTACGTGTGGCGCGACCAAACCAAGGTGCCAGTGTACGTGGATGATATGCGCATTTCCCTGGCCAAATAGAGGCTGTTGCCACTAGCGAAATAAAGAAGGCCGGCTCCTGTGAGGAGCCGGCCTTCTTTATTTCGTGACGGTAATGGTGCGGCGCAGGTGGACGGGCCAAGTGCGGTAGTTGCGACTAATCAGGCCAATATCCAGGGTGTACTGCCCCGGCTGCTGCGGGGCCTGAATGCGCAGAGTTTGTTGCCAGGGCTGCCACACATCCACCTCCAGGGGTACCTCCACCGGGGCCGTGTCCGAGGGCCAGTCGTGGGGCTTGAAGAACACGGTGCGCACCAGCGTGGGGTGATCTACGCGTGTGCCGGAGTGCAGGGGCCGCAGTTGCTCGGGTACGCGCACCTCCACCGGAATAGTGGTTTGTTCCCCGGCCTTAATAGTTGTGGGCAAGGAGTCCAGCAAAGCCAGTTGTACCCCGCGGTGCGCCTTGATGTAGGCGTTGAGGGCCACCGTATCCTGGGGCGGATTGGAGTTGATAACCCGGTAGGGCGTCTGGGGAAAGCGGAAGTACACCGGCGAAACTGTGCTGGCCGGCTCCACCCCGAACGGCTCCAGAAAGTTGGCCGGGTTAGCGCCCTGCTCCGCCAGGTAGTCAATCGACCAGTCTACCCGCACGGTCTGCACCGAGTCGGGGCTGTGGCGGGCGCTCAGCACCATGGTTTCGCTGGGAATAGCCCACCAGGGCCAACCCGCCCGCAGGGTTTGCGGGTCCACGTTGTCGGGGTACATCAGGTACTTGCGCTCCGGAAACTGGCGGGTGTAGGCTAGCAGCTGCCGCAGCCACTGCTGGTAGGCCGTGTACGGAATGTGCTGGTACCACAACACGCCCAGGCGCACGGTGAGCACCAGCCCAACCAGGCCCGCCGCCAGCCATTTGCCCCGGGCGCCCGCCCGTTCCAGGGCCGGCAAAACTTCCATGGCCAGGGGCACCGCAATAAAAATGGTAAGCGGGAGTAGCAGGTTTTCCAGGTAGGTAACCTCGGTATAATCGGCGCGGGTGACGATGGTGATGAAGGCGTAGCCACCCACGAAGGCCCACACCAGGCCCAGGCGCAGCGTGGCCAGCCAGTTGCGCTGGCGCAGGTAAAACACCGTGAGCACCACCACCGATATGGGCAGGGCAATGAAGTTACGAGCGCACAGCCGCCGGAAAATATCAAAGCTCTCCAGGGACAGATAGTGTGGGAAGAACCGGATGAGGTTGGGCTTAAAGGTCATCTGCGTGTCCTCGTAGGAGCCAGCCGGAATCAGCATGGCCCGCAGCCCGTACATCAGAAAGGCCAGCACCAGGAACCCATAGTAGGGCTTGTCGCGGAAACGCTTGTTCAGCAGCCAGTCATATGACCACAGAAACAGGAAGGGAATGATGGCAATGGGGTAACCGAAGATGATAACCGGCACCAGGGCGGCCAGAGCCAGCGTGCTGAACTTTAGCTGGATGGGGGCCTGCCGGGAAATGCCCGCGTAAAACAATAGCAGCACTACCAGCGTCTGGGGCATCTCCGACTGGGCCCAGTAGAAGGCCCGCGTAGACAGCAGCACAAATAGCAGCACTACCACCAGGGCTACGGCCTCGTTGCGCAGCCAGTAGGCGCATGCCAGGAAAATAGCCAGGTAAAAACTCACAAACATCATGGAGTACAGGCGCAGTACCTGGTCCAGGGGCAGGCCCAGGCGCACGGCCATGAGCGTGGGCCACTGCGTTACAATGGCCACAAACCGGCGGTTCTGCACGTACAAAGCCTGGGTTTTGGTATACACGTAGGTGTGCCAGGCCAAATCGTAGTACGCAGCTCGCTCCAGGTAAAAATGCCAGGCCAGGGCTGCCAGCACCAACATGGCCAGTAAGCCCAGCAATACTGGCCAGCGGGTGGCGTACTGTTTAGAAAGAAGCATAGAGTAGATAACTGGAAAAGGCACCGGCAAGCACTGGCCAGTAGTGCCGGCCCCGCGCTGCTGAGAAAGAAAAGCGGGTAAAGATACTGGTAGGGGCCAAGCTCACCGCAAGGGTGGGGCACTCTTTCGGGGCTTGGCTAGAGGCTGCCCGTACGCCCGCCGTCCACCGGAATGTTGATGCCGGTGATGTACGCCGCCGCCGCCGAGGCTAGAAACACCACCGCCGCCGCTACTTCCGGGGCCTGCCCGAAGCGCTGGGCCGGAATCAGCCGGAGCATGGCCGCCTCCACCTGCTCGGTGGTTTGGCCGGTCTGCTCGGTTTTCTTTTCGATGAGGGAGGTGTGGCGTTGGGTGACGGTGGCCCCGGGCAGCACGTTGTTGACCGTAATGCCCTCGGCCGCCAGCTCGTTGGCCAGGGTTTTGGCCCAGTTGCCTACCGCCGCCCGAACGGTATTGCTCACGCCCAGGCCCGGCAGCGGCTGTTTTACCGAGGTGCTGATAATGTTGATAATGCGGCCCTGTCCGCGCTGGCGCATGCCCGGCACCACGGCCTGGGCCAGCAGATGGTTGCACACCACATGCTGCTCAAATGCCGCCCGGAATGCCTCCACCGGTGCCTCCAGAATAGGCCCGCCCGCCGGCCCGCCGGTGTTGTTCACCAGTACATCAAACCCCGCCGGGTGCGCGCCTAGGTACTCCTGCACCCGCTGGCGCAGGATATCGGGTTGGCTGAAATCGGCCACAATGAAGTCGTGCCGCTGACCGGCGGGCGTGGGCAGGGCGGCGGCTACCTCGCGCAGGGCCGTTTCGTTGCGGGCCAGAAGCGTGAGCGTGGCCCCGCGCCGGGCTAGCTCTTCGGCCACGGCCCGGCCAATGCCCTGGGTGCTGCCGCCCACTAGGGCGCGTTGAGACAGAAAATCCATAAGGGAAGGAAGAGAGAAACTGAATGGGAAGAAAGACGGAAACCGGGGCGCCGGCCGCCGGAACGGTGGGGCAAATTACAGGATGCTGGGCTGCTACGCCGGAATGTTGTTATTTGCCTGCGGTGAGCCGCCCCCAGGCAAACAGCTCACTTACTATTTCCTTACCTCACAAGTGCACGCTATGTCTGTCGCTCGTCCGTTCAATTTTCAGCAGTGGATTGATGAACACCGCCACCTGCTCAAACCACCCGTTGGCAACCAGCAGGTGTTCAAGGATAACAAAGACTTTATTGTGATGGTAGTGGGCGGCCCCAACACCCGCAAAGACTACCACGTGGACGAGGGGGAGGAGCTGTTCCTGCAGATAGAGGGCGACATCGTGGTCAAGATTATTGAGGACGGGCGGCCCGTGGACATCGAAATCAAGCAGGGCAGCATGTTCCTGCTGCCGGGGGGCGTACCCCACTCGCCGCGCCGGCCGGCCGGCACCATTGGCCTGGTGCTGGAGCGCTACCGCACGGCGGGCGAGCTGGATGGCTTTCAGTGGTACTGCGAGAACTGCGGCCATAAGCTGCACGAGGAATTCGCCGAAATTACCGACATCGTGGCCCAGTTGCCGCCCATCATGAATGCCTTCTGGGCCTCCGATGCGCTGCGTACCTGCCAGGTTTGCGGCACGTACATGCAGGCGCCGGCCCCCGTTGTTCCTGCCCCGTAAGCTGCCATTCTATTCTTACGTATCCTTCGTGAAGTCCCGACTAGTCTTTCTCTTCACCACGGCCCTGCTAATTCTGGCTACTTTCAACGATAAACGCTGGAAGCCGCTGGAAGTATTCGATAACGACCAAGGAGGCTACTACGTGTACCTGCCCTCGGTGCTACTCTACCAGGATGCCGGCCGGGCCGATTCGCTGCAGAGCGTTCAGCAAACGTACTGCCCCGGCCCCCGGCCCTACATGGGCTTACTGACGCTGCCCAACGGCAATGTTATATCCAAGTACCCTTTGGGCCTAGCCCTGGCCGAATTACCCTGGTTTGCGGGTGCCCACACCTGGGCCCGCCTGCGGGGCCTGCCGGCTGATGGGTTTTCCCGGCCTTACCAGCAGGCAATTATGCTGGCCGGGCTGTTTCATGGGGTGTTGGGGCTGTGGCTGCTGCGCAAGCTGCTGCGGCGCTTCTTCCCCCAGGATGATGCTACCGTGGCCTGGGCGCTGGCCGGTATTGGCTTGGGTACCAACTGGTTTATGTATGCCAGCTACGAAGGCGCCATGGCCCACGGCCTGCTGTTTGTGTGGCAGCTAAGCATTGTGTGGGCTACGGCCTCATGGTATGAAACGCGCCGCTCCGAGTGGGCAGCCACCCTGGGCCTGCTACTGGGTCTCGCCATTCTGACCCGGCCTACCGAGGCGCTGTATGCCCTGGTGCCGTTGGGGTGGGGGCTAGCCACCCAGGGCGGCCTGAGCGGCTGGCTGCGCTGGCTGCAGAGCCGGCCCGGACAGGTGTTGCTGGCCAGTGCCATAGTGCTGGCAGTGGCGGTGTGGCAGCCAGTTTTCTGGCACGCGGTAAGCGGGCAGTGGTGGCTAGATACGTATCAGGGCGAGGGGTTTGACTTCACGCGTCCGCACGTGCTGGATGGCTTGTTCAGCTTCAAGAAAGGCTGGCTGCTGTACACGCCCCTGGCCGCCGTGGCGCTGGTTGGCGTTTTCTTTCTGCCGCCGCGCCTACGGGGACTGCGCGGGGCCTTGCTGCTGGCAGTACCCGTTGTGGTATACGTTACCTTCAGCTGGCGGGAGTGGTGGTACGGGGGCAGCTTCGGAGCCCGGCCGCTTATTAGCCTCTACCCTGCACTGGGGCTGTGCCTGGCGGCGCTGGTGGCCGCCTCAGTGGCCTGGCAACGGCCCCGGCGGGTGGCGCTGCGTACGGTGCTGGCCCTGGGTATTGTGCTTAACCTCTGGCAAACTTACCAGTACGCAGCCGGGGTAATTCACTGGGACAGCATGACGGCCGACCGGTACCGACGCGGCTTTTTCATTGGCTCTATCAAAAAGCTGCCGCCCGATTTGCGCCTGCCTTAACATTCGTTTCTGTGCTTTCCATCGACATTCACACGCACATTCTGCCCGAGCGGTGGCCCGATTTACGAGAGCGGTATGGCTACGGCGGGTTTATCCGGCTGGAACACCACCGGCCCTGCTGTGCCCGCATGATGCAGGACGACAAGTTCTTCCGCGAAATTCAGGACAATTGCTGGGACCCCCAGGTGCGCCTGCGGGAGTATGACCAGTTTGGCGTGCAGGTGCAGGTGCTTAGTACAGTGCCGGTGATGTTCAGCTACTGGGCCAAACCCCTCGATACGCTCGACCTCAGCCAACTGCTCAACGACCACATTGCCGGCGTGGTGCAGCGCTACCCCGCGCGCTTCGTGGGGCTGGGCACCTTGCCCATGCAGGCCCCCGATCTGGCCATCCGGGAGCTGGAGCGCTGCCACAAAATCGGGCTGGCGGGCGTGCAGATTGGCTCCCATATCAACGAGTGGAACCTCAGCGAGCCGGCCCTGTTTTCGGTATTCCAAGCCGCTGCGGAGCTAGGCATGTGCGTGTTTGTGCACCCCTGGGACATGATGGGCCAGCAGCAAATGCCCGATTACTGGCTACCCTGGCTGGTGGGCATGCCCGCCGAAAGCAGTCGGGCGTTGTGCAGCCTCATCTTCGGGGGCGTGCTGGAGCGCCTGCCCAACCTGCGGGTGGCCGTGGCCCACGGCGGCGGCTCCTTCGCCCATACCATTGGCCGCATTGAGCACGGCTGGCAGGTGCGCCCCGACCTCTGCGCCGTGGACAATGCCCGCAACCCCCGCGAGTACCTGGGCCGCTTCTGGGTTGATTCGCTGGTGCACGACCCGCTAATGCTGGAGTATCTGGTGAAAACCCTGGGCGCCGATAAAATCACGCTGGGTACCGACTACCCGTTCCCGCTGGGCGAGTTGGAGCCCGGCCAGCTTATCCGCTCCATGCCCTGGGCCGAGGAAATGAAAGCCCGAATGCTGGGTCAGAACGCCCTTGACTGGCTGGGGCTGCCCGCCGCGCGCTTCGCGCAGTGAAATGGTGAGATAGTGAGGTGGTGAGTTTGTCATCCTGAGCCTGCGAAGGACCTTATCACGCATGAGCAAGCCGTTGTCGTACTACTTCGGTGCAATGTGACAAGGCCTTTGGCTCCGCTCAGGATGACAGGGACTTCCTTCCCTTGGTCACTGCTTCACAATTTCACCTTTCACAACTTCACCTTTCACAACTTCACCGCCGGTATCTTTGCTTTCCATGACCTACCAGCCCACCCTTGAGTTTGCCCGCGGCCTTGATGCCCAGGACCCTTTGCGCGAGTTTCGCCAGCATTTTCTGATTCCGCCCGCGCCCAACGGGGCCGGGGAGTGTCTGTATTTCTGCGGCAACTCCCTGGGCTTGCAGCCCCGCACGGCCCGGGCCGCTGCCGAGCAGCAGTTCGAAAACTGGCAAAATCTGGCCGTGGAAGGTCATTTCAAGGGTGAAACGCCTTGGATGCACTTCCACCAGCGCCTCACCGAGGCCTCGGCCCAGGTGGTGGGCGCCAAGCCGGTGGAGGTAGTGGTGATGAACAACCTCACCACCAATCTGCACCTGCTGCTCGTTTCCTTCTATCAGCCCACCGCCACCCGCTACAAGGTGCTGATGGAAGGCGGCGCTTTCCCTTCCGACCAATACGCCCTGGAAACCCAGGTGCGCATGCGCGGCCTGGAGCCCGACGACGCCATTGTGGAGCTTACGCCCCGCCCCGGTGAGCATACCTTGCGCACCGAGGACATCTTGGCTAAAATCACGGAGCTCGGTGATTCGCTCTGCACCATCATCATGGGCGGCATCAACTACTACACCGGCCAGGTGTACGATATGGCCGCCATTACCGAGGCCGGCCACGCCGTGGGGGCCAGGGTGGGTTTCGACCTGGCCCACGCCGCCGGCAATATTCCCCTGCACCTGCACGACTGGGACGTGGATTTTGCCTGCTGGTGCTCCTATAAGTATCTGAACTCCGGCCCCGGCGGGGTTTCGGGCGTGTTTGTGCACGAGCGGTTTGCCGATCAGCCCGAGCTGTTGCGCCTAGCTGGCTGGTGGGGCTATGATGAGCAGGAACGGTTTAAGATGCGCAAGGGCTTCCGGCCCATGCGCGGGGCCGCCGGCTGGCAGCTCTCCAACTCCGCCATCCTGATTATGGCCGTGCACGAGGCCGCCCTGGCCGAGCATACGGCCGCCGGCGGCATGCCCGCCCTGCGCCGCAAAAGTGAGCTGCTGACGGGCTACCTGGAGTTCCTGATTCAGCGCCTGGGCCTGCCCAAAACAACCCTCGAAATCATCACGCCCTCGGACCCCGCCCAGCGCGGCTGCCAGCTGTCCTTGCTGGTGCACCAAGGCGGCCGCGACCTGTTTGAGCACCTGATGGCCGTGGGCGTTATCGGCGACTGGCGTGAGCCCAACGTGATTCGGCTGGCCCCGGTACCGCTCTACAACACGTTTGAGGATGTATACCGCGTGGGTGAGGTGCTGGCCGAGTGGGCCGCCCGCCAATAACACTGGTGTAAAATACGGGGGTTAAGCCACTTTCCGGCACCGGAAGTTGTTTCTTCGTATATCCCTGCGGCCCCGGCCGCTTCTTATTGCTGACTTTTTCCCTTGACGATAATGGCCGAAGAGTACGCGGACAAAATGAGCCGCAAAACCGACGCCGAGCTGCGCGACTACGTGGCTAACCGGTTTCAATACCGGGAAGACGCCGTGCTGGCGGCTATTCAGGAGGCGGAGCGCCGCCAATTGGCTTTGCCCGACCTGGATGTAGCTCAGTTGCGCCAGGAGTTATCGGCGGTGGTAACCCAGCAGCAGGCCACGCGCCAGCAGCTGGCGGCCGAGCAGGCTCAGCAGGCCGAAACCGAAACGCCCGAGGATGGGCCGCTACTGTATTCGCCCACGGCCATCACCGTGTTTTCGCTGTGCGTATCGCCGGTGGTGGGGGCGGTGCTGCTGGCCATTAACCTGCGCCGTCTGCAGCGGGTAGGCGCTACCGGGCGACTGGTGCTGTTTGTGCTGGCTTACCTGGCAGTGCGCCTGTTGCTGGTTGCCTCCGGGCAGTTGGTGCTGGCCCTGATTGCCGAAGTAGGGGCTGTGCTGGCCTATTCGCTTTGGTTCTGGCCCCGCTACATTCGGGTTAGCCAGTTCCAGAGCCGTAACTGGGCCGTGCTGTTTCTGGCCTGCGTAGCTGTGAGCCTGGCCTGGGGCTTATTTGCTGTGCAGGGTAACCCCCAGTTTCAGCAAATGATGGAGCAGATGCGGGGGGCCACTAAATAGCGCCCTTCCGTGTCGCTGAAGCTACTCCCCTTACCCGCCGCCGACTTGTGGTTGGATACGGGGTTTCTGACTGTCGCGAAGGCTGACGCCCTGCTTGCTGTGCTTACGGATGCGGTGCCCTGGCAGCAACAGCCCATTCGGCTGTTCGGGCGGGAGGTGCTGCAGCCCCGGCTCACGGCCTGGTACGGAGATGCTGGTGCGGCCTACTCCTACTCGGGTCTGCACCTGGAGCCGCTGCCCTGGCTGCCTGCCTTGGCAGAGTTACGCCAACAGGTGGAGCAAGCGGCGGGCTGCCTGTTCAATAGCGTGCTGCTGAACCTATACCGTACCGGCCAAGACAGCATGGGCTACCACGCCGACGATGAGCCGGAACTGGGTCCTGCGCCTACTATTGCTTCGGTTACGCTGGGAGCCACCCGCACCTTCCGGCTCAAACCCCGGCCGGCAGCCTTTCCTAGTGGCGCACCCTTGCCGGAGTCGTTCAGCCTCCCGCTCACCTCCGGCAGCTTGCTGATTATGCGCGGCGCCACGCAGCAACATTGGTTCCACGCTTTGCCCAAAACCACCCGTCCCGTTGGGCCCCGCCTCAACCTCACCTTCCGGCAGGTGACGAATGTATAAAAGCCGTTGCGCCTCAACGCAAAAAGCCCTCATCGTACGCTACGATGAGGGCTTCTTGCATTCATGAACATTGGTGAGTTGGTAATGCGTCAACCGCTCCGCCTGCAGCGGGTATCAGAACAGGCGACTCATCACTTCACAACTTCACCGCTTACATATCAAACCGCAGACCCAGGTAGCCGAGACGGCCAATTTGCGGGCCGCCGAATACCTGAATGTTGTTGGTATTGAAGGCGTTGGAAATACCGGCCTGGAAAGTGGTGCCGAACTTCGGCACGGTGTAGCCCAGGTAGGCATCGGTGGTGCTGTAGTCCCGGATGGTGCCGGTGGCGAAGGGCATTTCCTGCAGATGGCCCTGCACCCAGCGGTAATTCACAGTGTAGCTGAAGTTGCCGGCCTGCCCGTTGGCGCCCACGTTGTACTTATGTTTGGGCGCGTTGAAGAACGTCTGGAAGCCTTCCGGCAGGTTGCTGCGGTCCAGCACATTCAGGGAGTAGTTGCCGGTGATGTTCAGGGCCTTGCGGAAGTAGTACGTGAGGCCGGCCGTTACGCCCTGGGTTTTCACCTGCTCGGCGTTGTTGTAGTAGGCGTACAGCACCCGGGTCGGCTGGCTTTGGTCGGTGTAGGCCGTGGAGTAGCCGGCGGCCAGCTGCTGGGGCGTGGGCCGGGAGCCGTCGGTGTTGCCCACAAACGTCTGGGCTCCAATGAACCCGTCGTAGGCGCTGCGGAAGTAGCTCACGTCGGCGTACACGTTGGGCAGCACGGCACCTTTGTAGCCGATTTCCGCCGTGTTTACGCGTTCCAGCTTCAGGGGCGCGGCGTTGTACTCGTAGGGCTGCAGTACGGCCGGGTTGGTTTGGGCCGCGGCCAGCAGTTGGGGCGAGTTGAACAAGCTCAGGTTATAGCCCTGGAAACCATTGCCGATGTTGCCAATCAGCACGCCCGTCTGAATATCGTTGTAGAAGTACTGCTCAGTCTGGGAAGGGGAGCGGAACGCCCGGCCGTAGCTGGCCCGGAAGTTATGCTGCTTGTTTTCGCCCAGGGAGTACACCGCCGAAGCCCGGGGCGAGAAGGCCGCCTTAAAGTTCTTGAACTCATCGACCCGGCCGGCCAACGCCAGCTTCAGGCGCTCCTCCAGCAACGTCTGCGTTAGCTGCCCGTAGGCACCATACTCGTGGTTGCGGATGCGCTTGCCGTCCCGGTCATTGAACAGCAGCCCATCGGAGCCCAAACGGTACTGGCGGTAGGCGGCGCCAATTGTGAGAGCCGTACCCTGCTCGGCCAGCGTGAAGGTGCGCTGCCCGCTGATATCGTGCAGAAAGGAGTTGAAGTACTGCTGGGCCCCGCGGCCCGGCTGCCGGTCATCGATAAGCCGGCTGCGCAGCGTGGCGAAGCGCGGGTTAGAAGAAGCCAGCTGCGCGGTATTGGCTGCCTGCTGGGCGGCGGCCAACGCGGCCTCCGCGGGCAGGCCAGCCCGGCGGGCCCGCGTGTAAGCGTCGTTGTAGGTGCCGTAGAACTGCTGGGCGTAGCTCACGGTACCGCCCTCGGCTGTGGGCGAGGCTTGCAGCAGGCTACCCAGCTGGTTAAGCTCGTAGGAGCTGCCCGTGAAATCCTCGGTGCTGTACACCCGCAAAAAGCCCTTGCTGCTCTTCAGCTCGGCGCGGTACTGGTTGGAGCCCAGGCCCTTCACCCGGAACCGGCTGATGTTCTGGTAGGTAGCCGTGCCCTTGGCGTGCTTGGCTTCCACCGTCAGCTTCAGGTCGTCGCGCAGCAGGTAGGATACCGCCCCCTGCACCCGGTAGGAGGAGGTGCGGTTGTCGTTGTCAATCAGCTCCCGCTCCGAGAAACCGGGCAGATAGGCAGTTTTGCCGTAGAGCTCGGGGTTGGTGCCGCCGGGTAGCTGCTGGCTGGGGTTGAAGGTGTAGCCCACTTCCCCGTAGCGGTTTACGGCGTTGTAGCCCAGCGGGGAGCCCATGGGGTTGGCCGAGCTGCGGGTGGCCTGCATGTCCTCGGCAATCCAGTCGTCGGCCCGGAAGCCGCTGGCGTTGAGTTTGATGGCCAGTTTCTCGGTAAGCTTCTTGGCGTAGCGCACCTGCCCGTCCAGCAGGTCGCGCTGGCCGCCGCGCAGGCGCACGCTCAGCCCCTCATACACGAAGGGGTCTTTGGAGTTAAACAGAATCACGCCGCTCAGGGCGTTGGAGCCGTACAGGGCCGAGGCCGGACCGTGGATGATTTCAATGCTCTCCATGTCCAGCTCCGGAATGCCCACCAGGTTGCCGGGGCTCAGGTTGAGGGAGGGCAGGGCGGTATCCATGTAATCAACCAGCTGAATTACCCGCTCCGATTTGGCCGTGTTGAAGCCCCGGGTACTCACGCTGGTAAACAGCATCGAAGCCGAGCTAACATCCAGCCCTTTCAGCTGACCCAAGCCGCTCAGAATTTCGGGAGTGGAAATCTGCTCAATCTGCCGGTTCGATACCTTTTCAATGGTAACCGGGGCCCGCAGAATGTTTTCCTCCACGCGGGAGGCTGATACTACCGTTTCGTTCAGCAGCGTGGCACTCGGCGACAAGCCCACATTCACGGCCAACTCGGGGGCCTGCAGGGTAATCTCGCGGCTGTCGTAGCCTACGTAGGAAAATACCAGCACTACGGGGCCATTCTCAAAGCTGGCATCCAGCCGGAACCGGCCCAGCTGGTCGGTGCTGGTACCGACAAACGTGCCTTTGATAAACACCGTAGCTCCGGGTAGAGCCTCGCCTTTGTCAGTAAGTACCGTTCCGGCAACGGAACGCTCAGCCTCGCTGGGAGCAGCGGCTACGCTATGTAGAGTGGGGAGGGAGGTGGCGGGAGCTGCAGCTACTGGTGAGAGGGGTAAACCTACCGTTGCGACTAGTGCAGCGGAATAAAGATGCTTCATGAGAAAGTAAGTAATCAGCGCTTCAATGAGGGCTGCAAACGTACTTCACTACCTGTCTACGGTATTGTATTTTTCGGCGAAGCCGGAAGAAAGGCGTTCCAAACTGCCGTTTAAAGAGGTGAAGCTATTCCCGTAATAAGATTTTGGTTCAAATCGGGAAATACTTTAAGGACTCAAACAGGGGCCCTTTATTAGTGCTATTACAAAAATCAAACTGGGTAGACTACTCACAAAAAAGCGCCTTTGTCCTGTTCTGGGACAAAGGCGCTGAGTACAGAGGTATATGGTTTTTACTTTATTTCAATCTGTGCTCCTACGTATAGTAACCGCCCAATCTGGGGGCCGCCATATACTTGCAGGTTGTTGGCATTGAATAGGTTGGAGGCCCCAGCCTGCAGGGTGGTACCCAGTCTCGCGAAGTTGTAGCCCAGGAAGGCATCGGTGGAGCTGTAGTCGGCCAGCTGGCCCACGGCGAAGGGTAAACCGTATTCGTGGCCTTGCGCCCAGCGGTAGTTTATGGCATAGCTCACGTGGGTAAGCACCGTGCCATTAGCGCCCACGTTGTACTTGTGCTTGGGCGTGTTGAAGTAGGTCTGAAACTCAGCGTTCTGCACGTCGCTGCGGTCCTGGATGTTCAGGGAGTAATTGGCGGCCAGGTTCAGGAAGGGAGCAAAGGCATAGGTCAGGCCCACAGCCGCGCCATGGGTGCGCACTTCCTGGTTGGCGTTGGTCCACACTTGCAGCACGCGGGTGTCGCCGGTGGTGTAGTTTGACGAAGCCCCGGCTTGCAGCTGGGTGGTAGTGGGCCGGCTCCCGTCCCGATTTCCGATAAACCGCTGGGCCCCAATGAAGTCGTTGTAGTAGTTACGGTAGTAGTTTACGTCCACGGCCACTTTTTCACCCAGAGCTCCTTTGTAGCCGATTTCGTAGCTACTCAGGCGCTCTAGCTTCAGCTGCTCAGCGTTCAACTCAAAAGGCGTAAGTGCCGCAGGGTTGGTTTGAGCGGCGGCAATGACGCTTGGTTGCGCAGCCAGGCTAGCACTGTAGCCCTGGAAGCCATTGCCCACGTTGCCCAGCAGTAATACCTGGCCCAGATCCAGCTGAATGTACTGGTCCAGCTGGGTAGGGGAGCGGAAGGCGCGGCCGTAGCTGGCCCGGAAGTTATGCTCCCGCTTGCTGCCCGCCGAGTACACCACCGAGGCCCGGGGCGAGAAAGCGGGGTCAAAGTTCTTAAAGCCGTCGAGGCGGCCGGCCAGAGCCAGCTTCAGGCGCTCATCCAGCAGTTTCTTGGTCAGTTGCGCGTAGCCGCCCAGCTCGTGGTTCTGAATCCGGCCGTCCACGTCCGAGAATAGGTTGCCGTTGGAGCCCAGGCGGAACTTGCGGTAGGCGGCGCCCACAATCAGGTCGGCGGTTTCGCCTAGCTTGAAGTTGTACTGCGCGTTGCCCTCATTCAGTAAAGAGCTGGGGTTGAGGCGCGCGCCCCGGCCCGGCGTGGCATCCTTAATAATGGTGCTGCGTAGGTTCTGGAAAGTGTCGCTGTTGGGGTCAAGCTGGGTAGAAGTGGCAGCTGCCAACGCGGTGGCCTGGGCCTGGGCATCTGTCTGCCCGGCTTGGCGGGCTCCGCCATAAGTAGTCAGGTAAGAGCTGAAATACCGCTGAGCGTAAGTGGTTGCTGCGCTGGCCGAAATCGGTGAGTTCTGGATAAAAGCCCCCAGGAAGTTCAAGTCATAGGAGTTCTGGCCAAAGTCCTGAATAGACTGCCCGCGCAAGAACCACCGCTCCCCCTTGATTTCGCCGTGGTACTGGTTGGTACCAAAGTCTTTGAAGCGGTAGCGGCTGGAGCTCTGGTAGCTGGCCGTGCCCCGGTTGTAGCTGGCCCCCACCGTGAGTTTGATGGAGCTGGTGAGCAGGTAGGAAATTGAAGGGTGAATTTTCAGCGACTTGGCTTTGTCGTCATCGGCTACCAGTGTCTTTTCCTCGAAGCCGGGCATAAATAGCGTCTTGCCCCGCAACTCGGCGAACGGGTAAGTGGATGGCACCGAGAACAGTACGTCGCCGTAGCGGTTCACGGCATCGTAACCCAGCGGGGAGCCCTGCGCGTTGTTGCGCCGCTCCACTTGGATGCTGGTGGCTGAGTAGTTGCTGGCCAGCCAGTCGTTAGCCGTCAAATATGCTCCGGTAATCTTGAAGGCGAACTTCTCCCCGATTTTCTTGGCGTAGCGCACCTGCCCATCGAAGAAGCTCCGCTCCCCACCGCGTACGCGCAGCGTCAAGCCCTCACTCACAAAAGCATCTTTGGAGTTTTGCAGCAGCACGCCGTTAAAGGCGTTGGCACCATACAGGGCTGAGGCCGGCCCGTGAATAATCTCAATGCTTTCAATATCCAGCTCGGGCAGGCCCGTCAGGTTGCCGGCATTCACGTTCAGGCTCGGCGACTGAGTATCGAAATAGTCCGTCAGCTGAATCAGACGCTCCGATTTGGCCGAGTTGAAGCCCCGTGTGCTGAGTGAGTTCATCAGCATGCTGGTGCTGTTCACGTCAATGCCCTTGAACTGGTTGAGGCCCACCTGCACATCGGGCGGGGGCAGGCGCAATACCTGCTGGGAGGTGATTTTCTCTACCGTTACCGGCGCCTGCAGAATGCCCTCCTCCACGCGCGAAGCCGAAGCAATTACCTCGTTGGTCTGGGTGGGGTTGAGCTTAAGCTGCACCTTCACGGCGTTGTCGGGCTGGCTTAACGTCACGTCGCGGCTCTCATACCCCACAAATGATACCGACAGTACCACTGGTCCTTCGCTGAAATCAGCCCGCAGGCTAAACTTGCCGTCCCGGTCGGTGCTGGTGCCAATGAAAGTACCCCGAATGAAAATAGTAGCTCCGGGCATGGGTTCACCGGCCTCCGTCTGTACCATGCCGGCTACGGCGCTTAAATCCTGCGCCAGACCCGCCAAAGCGGACCCAAACAACAGCAGGAAAAGGAATAGAAAACGGTAATGTTTTCTCATACTGGAAAAATTCTAAAAATGGCTATGTGTGTCCCTTTGTCAGAAAGGGGTACAAATATATGGTATGTATGCCTAACAAACTACTGACAGTCATTGCATTGTGCACGCTGTCAAATTGAATTAAAACGGGTATAGCTAGCCGACAAGGGCACAGGCCGTTCGCAGCCCACCAAGAGCTTTAATACCGAATATCCTCTGGGCCGTACAGATAAAGACAGTTTTCGTCTCCCAACAGGTAGTCGGCATACCGAAAACTGCCGCTGACAGCCCGGCGGGTAGGCGTAACTGGCCCTGGGCAGGCATCTGCCGGATCAAGGTGCTTATTGGATAGAAGGGAGACGTCGCTCAGACGTGAATTGCGTACGCTATGGGCATGATGGCGACGGTGACGGCCGTTTGGGCGGCTGGGATAGAGGAGCTGGATAGAGGAAGTAAGGTGCATAACAAACAAGAATTAGCGAAATACAATCACTTAATAATCCAAAGCTACACCAGGAGCAAGCGCCCGTAAAACGGCTTCCGGCCAACTAGCCCACTTGCCGGGTTCAACGCATGATTTTCCTCGATCAACTGATGCCAACAGAAACGGTTACTTTCGCTGCTTCACCCTGCCTATACCGGCCGCATTACGCCTACATCCCATGACCGATACCTCACGCAGCATATCCTCTGTAGAAAATACAGGCAACCTGACAGTTATGGGTGGGGGCTTGGTTGGCTGCCTGTTGTCCTTGTACCTGGCGAGGCACGGGCACCAAGTGGAGTTGTTTGAGCGCCGCCCCGATATCCGGGGGGCCGGGCCAGTGGAGGGGCGCTCCATCAATCTGGCTCTGTCGGACAGGGGCTGGCGGGCCCTGGAGGGTGTGGGCATTGCCGAGGCGGTACGGGAGGTGGCTATTGCCATGCACGGCCGCATGATGCACGACACCCAGGGTGGGCTTACATTTCAACCCTACGGCCAAGCCGGGCAGTCCATCTACTCAGTTTCTCGGGCAGGCCTGAACCGCCGTATGCTGGACCTAGTGGAGCAGGAGCCCGGTATTACGGTGCGTTTTAACCAGCAATGCCGCCGCGTTGACCTGAAGCGCCAGGAGCTGGAAATGTTGGATACGGAAACGCAGCAGGAGCGTGTGGTAGCCTACCAGCGCCTGTTCGGGGTGGATGGGGCTTACTCGGCGGTACGCAGTGCCCTGCAGCGGACTGACCGATTCAACTACTCCCAGGAGTACCTGAACTACGGCTACAAGGAGCTGACCATTGAAGCGGCAGCTGGCGGGCAGTGGGCCATCGAAAAAAACGCCCTCCACATCTGGCCCCGGGGCCAGTACATGATGATTGCCCTGCCCAACCTCGACGGTTCCTTTAACTGCACGCTATTCTTCCCCTATGAAGGCCCCGACTCCTTTGCTACGCTGCAAACCCCGGCACAGGTAACCGAGTTTTTTGGCCGGGTTTTTCCGGATGCCCTGCCGTTGATGCCTCAGTTGGAAACCGAGTTTTTTGAGAATCCCACGGCGTCCTTGGTAACCATCCGGTGCTTTCCCTGGGCTGAGCAGGACCACGTGCTGTTACTCGGCGACGCTGCCCACGCCATTGTGCCGTTTTACGGGCAGGGTATGAACGCCGGCTTCGAAGACTGCACCATTCTCAATGAGTTGCTGCACCAGCACGGCCACGACTGGGGGCGCATCTTTCAGGAGTTTGAAGACCGGCGCAAGCCTAACACCGATGCTATGGCCGATTTGGCGGTGTACAACTTCCAGGAAATGCGCGACCGGGTAGCCGACCCCCGGTTTCTGCTGCAGAAGAAGATAGAAAGCAAAATATCGGTCCAGTACCCCGACAAGTGGCTGCCGCTGTACTCCCAGGTCACGTTTTCGAGCCTGCCTTACGCCGAGGCTTGGGCCAATGGGCAGGCGCAAGAACGCATTATGCAGCGCCTGATGCCGCATATTCAGCAGGAAGAGGACTACCAGCGGCCCGAGGTGCAGCAACTACTGGCCCAGGAAATGGCGCACCGGTCTTAAGGCCTAAGCCAGAAGCTTTTCCCAATAAGGAAACCGGTGCGGTAGCCAGTTTCGAAACCGGAAGGTGGCGGTATTCCGAGACTGAGGCGCCTATTTGCAGTTCTCAAAGCGGGAATAACCGTTGGTTACTTGCCGAACAGCTTGGTTGGCAAAGCTCCGGCCCCTAGCTTAGCTACCCGATAAACGCTATATTTTCTCCCTCAGACGCCCCACGCCGGGCGATAAACCTTTGTTCCGAGTAGAGAATCAGTAGGTTACACCCGATACTCCTTCCCCGCCCTTATGTCCGCCCCTGTTCTGACCTGCGCTATCATCGATGATGAAGAAATCAACCGGCTGACGCTGGAGCACTATATTTCCTTGACGGACTCCCTGCAACTGGTTGTGTCCATGGACGATGCGCTCCAGGGGCTGAACTACTTCCGGGCCGGCAACAAAGTGGACGTATTATTTCTGGATGTGCAGATGCCCCAGCTGAATGGCCTGGACCTGCTGCGCGTACTTCCGGACCCGCCCATTGTGGTACTGACCACGGCCCACGAGGATTTCGCCGTGGATGCCTTTGACCTGCGCGTTACGGACTACCTGGTAAAGCCCTTCGACTATGCCCGCTTCAGCCGGGCGGTGCAGCGGGCCTTGCAGCAGCACTCCACGCCGCCCGCCGCTCCGGCTGCCCCCGCCGCACCCGTTGGCCCTCCCGACCACGACCTGTTCGTGAAAGTGAACAATAAAATGGTGCGCATCAACTTTGATGAGGTACTCTACATTGAAGCTCTGTCGGATTACGTTATCATCGTGACGGACCGGCAGAAGTACATCGTGTACACCACCATGAAGGCGCTGGATGCCCGCCTGCCCTTCGACCACTTCGTGCGTGTGCACCGCTCCTATATCCTGAACATGCGCCGGATTGAGGCCATTGAGGATGGGGCCGCCGTAGTGCCCGGCGGGCAGCATGTACCCATCGGGAAATCGTACCAGGAAGCCTTTTTCCGGAAGCTCAACCGCATCTGAGTTTCTGCTTACTTCATTGATTAGCATGGGCCCCGCTGGAACTACCAGCGGGGCCCATGCTTATTCTACGGTAGCCACCGTTAGCTGCTCCACGGCCGTATTCAGAAGGTTGACGAGTTGGGTGGCCGCCGTTGTCAGCTCCGTTTGCGTGGGCGTAACCGGGCCGGTGGCCGGGCGGGAAAAAGGCTCCAACAAGGCTACCGGCGCATACGTGGCCTCCAGGCCAAGCAGCTGCAAGGAAGGGCGCAGCTTATGGGCCAGGCTGCCTACGGTGGGCCAGTCGGCGGCGGCGGCGGCCTCCTGCAGTTGGGCTACCGTTACGGGCGTATGGGTAAGAAAGGAGTTGACTACTTTCTGCATAAAGACGTTGCTGCCCCGGGCCGTGTCGCGCAGGCGGCTGAAGTTATACAGGGGGGGCGCAGCAGACGCGGGCGGGGCTAGAAGAACGGCGGGAGAAACTGCCTCGGCAGCGGCTGGCGGCGTAGGCAGAGCGTAGGGGTGGGTGCCTAATTCGGCTACCGGGGTGGGGCGCAGGTTGGCCGTTAGCTTGCGGTACAGGTCATCCTCCTCAAAGGGCTTGGAAAGATAATCGAGGCCGGCAGCCAGGTACAGCTCATTGTCGGAGCGCATTACGTTGGCCGTGAGGGCAATAACCGGGGTGCTGGCCCGTAGCGGGTCAGGGTGCTGGCGCAGGCGGCGGGCCACGTCCAGGCCACTCATTCCGGGCATCTGGATATCCATGAGCACCACGTCGTAGAGGCGGACTTCCAGTTGGGCCAGGGCCTCATGACCATCCGAGGCGATGTGCGTTTCCACGTCCCAGCTTTCCAGAATAAGCATGGCCAGTTGCTGATTTACCGGGTGGTCTTCTACCAGCAACACCCGCTTGCCGCGCAGGGCATCGTAGCTCAGGGGAGCCAGGGGGGGAGCCGTGGGCAGGTGGAGGGGGCCTTTGGGCAGGCGCAGGGTAAAGAAGAAGGTACTGCCTTTGCCCTCCTGACTTTGCACCCACATGCGCCCGCCCAGTTGCTGCACCAGGCGGCGGCTGATGGTGAGGCCCAGGCCGGTGCCCCCAAAGCGCCTCGACGTATCGGCGTAGGCCTGGGTGAAGCTGTCGAAAATGGTTTCCTGCTTATCGGTCGAAATGCCAATGCCCGTGTCGCGGACGCAGAATTCCAGCTCCAGCTCTGTGGCTGTATCGTGCAGCAGGCGCCCGCCCAGCTCTACGTGGCCCTGGTCGGTGAATTTGATGGCGTTGCTGAGCAGGTTGAGCAAAATCTGGTTGAGGCGGCCCGGGTCGCCGATAACCACCGGGTGGGGCAGGAGTAGTGGCTCTATGCGTAACTCGATGCCCTTCTCCTCGGCCCGGTAGCCCAGGCTCTGCACGCCATCCTTGATAGACTGGCTGATATCGAAAGCCACCTGCTCCATTTCCAGCTTGCCGGCCTCAATTTTAGCCACATCCAGCACATCGTTGATAACGGTGAGCAAATGGCGGCCCGAATTACGCAGTATGCGCAAGTGCTCTTGTTGAGCTTCGTTGAGCGGTGTTTTGGCCAGCAGGCCGGCCATGCCCAGTATGCCGTTGATGGGCGTGCGGATTTCGTGGCTCATGTTGGCCAGGAAGTTTTCCTTGGCTCGGGCCGTGTTTTCGGCCTGCTCCTTGGCCCGCACCAACTCCTGCTCGGCCAGAATCCGCTCGGTGATTTCCTGGCCGTAGGCAATAACGTAAGGCACCTCATCGGGCTCCTCCACGCGGTAGTTATGGTACATAAGATGGTGGGGCCTTCCGTCGGGGCCGCGTAGCGTTAGTAGGCCGGTGAGCTCCTGCTGCTCGTGGGCCCTCTGCAGGTACTGCTCCAGCTCACCTTGCAGCTCGGGGGAAAGTACCTGCCGCAGGTTGCAGCCCAGTAGCAGCTCCGGAGCCACACCTACTAGTTGGGCCGCCGCCGGGTTCACGGAGAGTAGCGTACCGGTCAGGTCATGCGTGCAGATTAGGGCCTGAGAATAGTGCATCAGGTCGCGGTACTGCTTGGCATTGTGCTCCAAAGCCTGGCGGGCGCGCCGCATTTCCGTAATATCAGTGCTGATGCCCAGCACGTTCACGGAGCCGTCGGCACGGTGCAAAGGGCGCTTCACGGTTTGCAGCCACATGGTAGTACCGTCGCGCAGGGTGTAGGTGGTTTCCTGTACCAGCTCCTGGTCGGTAGCCAGCACCTGCGCATCGGTGGTGATGAACGCCCGGGCCTCCGCTGCCACCGGGTTGGTGAAATCGTCCATGTTTACCTCGCGGTGGCTGCTTTGCGTTACCAGCTCATCAAACGCCCGGTTGCTGAATAGCACTTCGCCGCGGCCATCCGTTACCCAGATATAGCTGGGCGTGGTATCCACCACTAGGCGTACAAACTCCTGGTTTTCCTGGAGTACGGCCTCGTTCTTGCGCAAGCGCTCCACGGCCGCATGACGCTCCGTAATGTCAATGCCGTAGCCAATAACCATGCGCACCTCATCCTGGGAGCCGAAAACTGCCTGCATGTGGCGCAACGCCAGGCGGGAACCTTCGGAGTGCGCAAGGGTTTCTTCCCAGGCTACCATAGTGCGCTGCTGCACGGCTTGGTTGAACAGGGCCCGGCGCGCCTCGGCCTGAGCCAGGGGGCGGCCGTGGTGGGCGGCGTACTCGAAGTCATCGTGGCCGATAATCCACTGGCGCAGCTCGGCGTCGCGGATGGCCGCCGGGTTCACGAACCGGTAGCGGTGCTCGGCATCAAATACCACCACGTCGGCAGGAAGCTGGTTGAGCACCGTTTCGTAGAACTCCTGCTGCTCCACCAGTCGGCTTTCAGCATTTTTAAGCGGCGTAATATCAGTGAAGTACAGGTTCACGTACTGGTCATCCACGAAGGGTGCAATGGCCACCTGGTAGCACTGCCCCCAGAACCACATTTCCCGTCGCGTCAGCTGCTCACCGTTGGCCAGGGCATCGAGGGCCGCTTGGTACACTTGCTTGGGTAATTCGGGCTCCAGTTCGGGGGTGAGGTATTCCCGCCGGAGCTGCTCGGCGGCGGGGTTGCTGTACATAAGGCGGCCGTTGGCGTGCAGGCGCAGCACCGGGTTGGGGTTCTGTCCCGGAATCCGGGACAGGGAGTGCATGTACTGCTCGGCGCGGCGGGCCTGCGTCACATCCCGAAACGACAACATATAGCCCGCCGCTACCAGCTCGTTGGGCCCGCTAAGCGGAATAAAGTCCAGCTCCAGCACCGTGTTATCGGCCAGCTCCAACTCCTCGCCCAGTACCCGCTCATTCGCCAGGCGCATTTCGGCCAGGCATTGCCGCGTGTGCTCTGGCCTGGCCGATTGGGCTATCAGCGCCTCTAAAATGGGCTGTGCCGGCTGCTCCATACCGCCTAGGGCGGGTACATCCTCAATTCCTACTAGGTCGCAGAACTCCTGGTTAAGCAGGGCCACCATACCCGTTTGATGGGCTACCAGCACGCCTACCCGCAGGTTTTGAGTGAGGCGCGTGATACTATCGGTGAGGCGGCTGACGGTGCGCTGGGAGGTGGCCAGCTGGCGGCGCACCACCTGCACCTGCTGCTCAGCGGCCTGGCGCGCCTGGCGTTCCTGGGCCAGTTGCGCAATCAAAGTTTCCAGAGTGGGGGCGGAGTCGGAGGGCAAGGACATACGGCAACAGCAAAATCGGCAGAGAGGCCAGGAAGCAGAGACGCCAGCAGCAGCCCAGGGCAGCAGTACTGACGGAGTGCGGTATAGCCCAAGAAAGGTACGCAACGATTCGGGCTACCCCAACCTTTAGCTGGCTGCCGCCAGGGCCACGCTCAAGCCCAGCGCCAAGCCCGCCCATACCTGGGCCGGCGTATGGGCCCGCAGTTCCAGCCGTGCCCAGCCCACGGCCGCCGCCAGCACCGCTGCCGCCAGCACCCAGCCCATGCCGGGGCGGCCAAAGTGCAACTGCAGCGCCAGCAGTAGACCGGCCGCTCCGCCCATGCCCACGCCGTGCGCCGATATTTTCCAGCGCAGCGTAATCAGGAACGTGAGCAGTACAGCCACTGCCATACCCGCCAGTCCCACCACCAAGGCTGGCGCTACGCCCTGCCAGTGCAGCCACCCCGCCCCGGCCCCAAAGCTCAGGGCCGCCAGTCCCAGGGGCCAGGCCCGCTGCTGCCGCTGGGGCATTTCCAGGGAGTCGATGCGGCCCAGACGGAGCAGAATTAGGGCCGCGCCCGTGGGCAGCAGAAAGGTAAATAGCACCACCGCCCAGAGGCGGCCCTTGCCCGCCGCCTGCTGTACTTCCAGCAGCCCAGCCAAGTAGGAGGGTACCAGTAGCGGATGAAATACGGCGGATAGCAGGGTGGCGAGGCGCTTTTTCAAACGGATAGGTAATGCGTGAAACCAGGTAGCAAACAAAGAACGTCATGCCGCGCGTACCGCAGCATGACGTTCTGGTTTTTTCTGGGCGGGTAACGGTTACAGCTCCTTGCGCAGGCGGGCCACCGGAATGTTCAGCTGCTCCCGGTACTTGGCTACGGTGCGGCGGGCAATGTTGTAGCCCCGGGCGTTCAGCATCTTTTCCAGCTTGTCGTCGCTGAGCGGGCGGTTTTTTTGTTCGCCCTCAATAATTTCCTTCAGGATGTGCTTTACCTCCCGGCTGGAAGCATCCTCGCCCGAGTCGGTGGCAATGCCCTCGGAGAAGAAGTATTTGAGCGGATAGATGCCAAATTCCGTCTGTACGGCCTTGGAGTTGGCCACTCGGCTCACGGTGCTGATGTCCATGCCAATTTCCTGGGCAATGTCCTTCAGAATCATGGGCCGCAGCTTGCTCTCGTCGCCCTCGGCAAAAAAATCACGCTGGTAGCGCACAATGGCATCCATAGTGCGCAGCAAGGTGTTTTGGCGCTGCCGGATGGCATCAATAAACCACTTGGCCGAGTCCAGCTTCTGCTTCACGAAGGTCACGGCCTCCTTCATTTTCTTGTCCTTCTTCGAGGCCTTGTCGTAGGCCTGAAACATCTCGGTGTAGGCCGGCGACACGCGCAAATCGGGGGCGTTGCGGGTATTGAGCGTGAGGTTGAATTGCCCGTTGTCGTGGGTCAGCAGGAAGTCGGGAATGATGTACTGCACCTTGCCCATACCCACCGGACCCGTGCCGCCGGGCTTGGGGTTGAGCTTGAGAATCAGGGCAATGGCGTCCTTTAGCTCGTCATCTTCCAGGTCCAGCTTCTGCTGAATGCGCTGGTAGTGCTTCTTGGTAAACTCATCAAAGGTTTCGTTCAGAATCTGCTCGGCGTGCTCAGTGGCCTCATCCTGGGGGCGGCGCTCCAGCTGCAGCAACAGGCACTCCTGCAAATCCCGCGCGCCAATACCCGCTGGGTCGAACGTCTGAATAACGTGCAGCACACTTTCAATTTCGGGTACGGTAGCCTCGATGTTCTGGGAGAAAGCCAGGTCGTTGGCAATGGCCGACAGGTCGCGGCGGATGTATCCGTCGCCGTCAATGGAGCCGATAAGCTGGCGGCCAATGGCTTCCTGCTGCTCATCCAGGTTAGCAAAGCCTAACTGGTCGAGCAGATTGTCGACCAACGAGCCGCTGGTATCGGCCAGGGGCATTTCCCGGTCGTCCTCGTCCTCGCCGGGGCCGTCGCCCTGCATTTTGTAGCCGGCTATTTCGTCGTCGTGCAGGTAGTCGCTCAGGTCCAGGTCATCGGCCGATTCCGACTCCTTAATTTCGGCGGGCTCTTCTTTGGCGCTGAGGTCTAGTTCAGGCTGTTCGTCGGCTTGCCCACTGTCAAAATCTTCGTCCAGCGTGTTGTCGGGATTGTCAAATTCCGCATCGGGGTCATCGAAATCGTCATCCGCATCGTCGGAGTCGTCGCGCTCCTGCTCCTCAAACTCCTCTTCCTGGTCGTCGCCTTCCTCCAGGGCCGGGTTAGCCTCCAGCTCCTCCTTGATGCGCGCCTCCAGCTCCACCGTCGGAATCTGCAGGAGCTTAATAAATTGAATCTGTTGGGGGCTCAGCTTCTGCGAGAGAAGCTGTTTCATGTCCAGTCGTTGCATACTCTAAAAACGCGTACGCCCCGCCGGTTACAAAACGGGGTGGTTAGGCCAAATATAGCCCTTTCTGTACTTGGGTTTGGAGGAAAAAGTTGGGATAAGCCGAGGGTGGTCCAACCAATTCCGCGTAGCGGTTGGTTGGACCACCCTCGTTACCCGGCGCATGCCCTCCTGCCTCCGGGCCGCCGATACCCTAACCGGCCGGTGCTCTTTGCGGAAGGTTGCTGTGCCGCCGGCCGGGAGGCGGGCAACGTAGGGAGGGCACAAACCAGCTAGGCAACGAGAGTGGTCTGACGAAGCCTGCGGCAATTCGTAGGACCACCCGGCCTGCAAATCTTCTACCTTTGCGGGCAACACATTCTTTAGCAGAACCGATTTCCCCATGTCCGACCTCCGTAGAACCAGCGTGCAGGACCTGCTCCGCAGCACTGATCTGGACCGTGAAGTGCTGGTAAAAGGCTGGGTACGCACCCGCCGCGGCAACAAGTACGTGCAGTTTATTGCCGTGAACGACGGCTCCGGCTTTAATTCCATTCAGGTGGTGGCCAATGCCGAGCAGTTCCCAGAGGAGAAGCTGAAGGCCGACGGCGTGGAAAACGGCGCGGCCATTGCCGTGCGCGGCAAGCTGGTAGCCAGCCAGGGTAAAGGCCAGTCGGTGGAAATTCAGGCCGAGGAAATCACGGTGTACGGCTCCGCCGACCCGACCACGTACCCGCTGCAGAAGAAAGGCCACTCACTGGAATTCCTGCGCGAAATTGCCCACCTGCGCCCCCGCACCAACACGTTCGGGGCGGTGCTGCGCATCCGGCACGCCATGTCGTTTGCGGTGCACAAGTACTTCAACGACCACGGCTACTTCTACATCCACACGCCCATCATCACTGGCTCCGACGCCGAGGGCGCCGGGCAGATGTTCCGCGTAACTACGCTGTCCGACACCAAACCGCCCCTGAACGAGGCCGGCGCGGTGGATTACAGCCAGGATTTCTTCGGCAAAGCCACCAACCTCACCGTTTCGGGTCAGCTCGAAGGCGAGGTGGCGGCTATGGCCCTGGGCAAGGTGTACACCTTCGGGCCCACGTTCCGGGCCGAGAACAGCAACACGGCCCGCCACCTGGCCGAGTTTTGGATGATTGAGCCCGAAGTGGCCTTCTTCGACCTGCAGGACAACATGGACCTGGCCGAGGACTTCCTCAAGAGCCTGGTGCGCTACGCCCTGGAGCACTGCCCCGACGACCTGCAGTTCCTCAACGACCAGTACGACAAGGAGCTGCTGAACCGGTTGCGCTTCGTGGTGGAAAACGACTTCAAACGCCTCACCTACACCGAGGCCGTGGAAATCCTGAAAGGAGCCAAGCAGAAGTTCGAATTCCCGGTGGACTGGGGCACCGATTTGCAGTCGGAGCACGAGCGGTACTTGGTGGAGAAGCACTTCAAGAAGCCGGTTATCCTCACCAACTACCCCAAGGATATCAAGGCTTTCTACATGAAGCTGGACGAGGACGGCCGCACCGTGCGCGCCATGGATGTGCTGTTCCCCGGCATCGGCGAAATCATCGGTGGCTCCCAGCGCGAGGATGACCTGCAGAAGCTCACGCAGCGCATGCAGGAAATGCACGTGCCCGAGGAAGACCTGTGGTGGTACCTCGATACCCGCCGCTTCGGCTCGGCCCCGCACGCCGGCTTCGGCCTGGGCTTTGAGCGCCTCATCCTCTTCATCACCGGCATGGCCAACATCCGCGACGTAATTCCCTTCCCCCGCTTCCCGAAGTCGGCGGAGTTTTAAAGAACGAATAAAAATAAGAGGGCTGTCTGACAGCCCTCTTATTTTTATAAATCAGCTTATTATGTATAAAGTATCAGAAGAAGCTGTTCGGCAGCGAATGAATACTAAGGTTTTATATAACGGAGGGTTTGCAATCTGCGACTTACCAATTGCAGTGAGTTCGCATTGCCCGTACTGCAAAGAAAAAGTTGTATTCAAATGCCACGATTGGACGGGTGATCCTAGCAAATCGATATCGTCAAACAGTGAGTGTGCCTCATGTCAAGAAAAGCCTGTTTTCATATCAGTAGGCTTTTTTCAGACAGGAAATATTTGGTTTGGACGTGATTTGTATATATACCCTGGGCTAGAACAAAAGAGAGCTTTAGTAAGTGATATAGAGACTAGTATGCCAGAAAATTTAATTAGAGCATATAAGGCAGCAATAGACACTTACAATGTGGGTCTATGGAACCCAGCGGTGGTGGCTGCTAGGAGAGTGCTAGAAGGTATTACTAAGACAAGCCTTCCTAAAGAGGAGCAGAATCAAAGCCTTTACAAGCAGATAGAAACTTTATCAAAGCATATAGATTTAGAGTTGCCCATAAAGCAAATAGGGCATTCTCTAAGAACAGCAGGGAATTTGGGAGCTCATTTCGATTTAGAGAAAGAAGCGGATATAGAAATAGCATCCATCATGTTTGACCTATTGGATTACCTAATAGAATACATATATGCAATACCTAATAGGGTGAAAATCCTTGAGGAAAGAATTACAAAAGAAGAGAGAGACGCATCTCAGCAGTAATTCCGCAGCTCTTTATCGTCCACGGCTAGTAGGTTGTCCAGCCGCAGCTCGAAGCCGTCCTGGAGGCGCAGGTATTCTACTTTATCCTGGATGTATAGGTCCTGGATGATGCCGTGGTAGGTGCTGGGCGGCGTATCGGGCTCGGTGCGGTAGGTGAGGGTGCAGGGCTGGCCGGTGGTGGCGCGGGCCTCCAGCTCGTCGTAAAACGAGCAGCTAATGGGTTTATAGGGTGCGGTTGCCATAAGTGGGGAAGGAAAACGTACCCTCCGGCATACGGCAAACAGATGGCTCGGGATTAGGCCGCCAGCCGGTGCCCATTTACGGCCACCAGCCAATCGAGGCGCAGCTCACAGCCGCCGCTTAAGCACAGGTAGTCCGTTTGGCCGCGCCGCATAATGTGGTGCAGCACTCCTTTCAGGCTAAATTCGGCTGAAGTTCCCGGCATCCGGTACACCAGCAGGTAGGCCTGGCCTTCGCGCAGCAGGGCGCGAGGTTTCAGGGGCAAGTCGCCGTAGTACTGCTGGGTGGAAGGCATAGCGGGCTGAACGGGTTGAGCAATAAAAGGATACGGGTAAGCAGAAAGAATTACGAAAAGACAATACAACCCGGTTTTCCTTCCCTGCGTTGGCAAGGCAGCCCCAACCTCAACTACGCCTCCGCTGCCCATGCCCGAATTCGACTTTGCTCCCGCTGATGCCCTACAGGAAGGGGAAATGCGCACCTTTGCCGCAGCATCGGGGCCGGCCGTGCTGCTACTGCGTCGCCAGGGTCAGTACGTGGCTCTGGCCCCCAACTGCCCGCATTACGGTGCCCCCTTGGAAAAGGGCCGCATCGTGCATGACCAGCTGGTGTGCCCCTGGCATCATGCCTGCTTCCGCGTCCTGGATGGCCACCTCTGCCAGCCCCCGGCCCTGGATAATCTGCCGAGCTACCCCGTGCGCGTGGCCGATGGCCGCGTATGGGTGCAGTTGCCCGCCAAACCCGCCGCCGCCACCACCTCACCCGATGCCACCCCCACGGCCCTGGTTGGGGGCAATGCGCCCGCGCCCAACGCCGCCGCACCCGACACCCGCACTTTTGTAATAGTAGGGGGCGGAGCAGCGGGGCAGTTTGCGGCCCAAACCCTACGCGTCGAAGGCTTTGGGGGCCGCCTGGTAATGGTAACTGCCGAGACGGCCGCGCCCTACGACCGGACCAAACTCAGCAAGGCCTACTTAGCTGGCGAAGCCGGCAGCAAGGCGTTACCCCTGCGCAAAGACGAGTTCTATGAGCAGCATCGTATCGAAATTCTCTCTGATACCCGGGCTACGGGCCTGAGCCTGCGCACCCGCCAGCTCAAGCTGAGCGGCCGTGGGCCCTTGCACTATGATGCGCTGCTGCTGGCTCCCGGCTGCATCCTGAACACCCTGCCTAAGCTGCCCGGCCATGATTTGGCTGGGGTGTTGCCGTTGCGGTCTGCACCGGATGCTGAACAGCTGCGCCAGTTGGTTGCCAAAGCCAAGCGGGTAGTTATTATCGGGAGCAGCTTTATTGGAATGGAAGCTGCGGCCAGCCTAGTGGGAGAAGAGCGGCAAGTAACGGTAGTGGCTCAGGAGGCCGAGCCGTTTGCCCGTATCCTGGGTGCCAAGATTGGCCGCATGTTTCGTAACCTGCACCGCCGCCACGGGGTGCGGTTTCGAACCGAAGCTGAGGTAGTGTGCCTGGAAGGAAAGGATGGCCACGTTTCAGCCGTTCGCCTGGCCTCGGGTCAGCGCCTTCCCGCCGATGTAGTGATACTGGCAGTTGGTGTGCGTCCCGCCACCAACTTCTTGGCCGAAACTTTCGATTTGGAGAAAGACGGTGGCCTGCGCGTAGATGCCCACCTCTGCGCCGCCCCGCACGTGTACGCCGCCGGCGACGTAGCCCTGTTTCCGCTGCCGGGCGGCCTGGGTCAGCACCGCATTGAGCACTGGCGGGTGGCCCAGCAGCATGGAGCCTGCGCGGCCCGCAATATGCTGGGGCAAAACACGGTCTTCCAGGCAGTTCCTTTCTTCTGGACACAACAGTTCGGGAAAAGCCTGCGCTACGCCGGCCACGCCACCGTTTGGGACGAAATCATCTTCCACGGCGACGTGCGCCGCCACAAGTTTCTGGCCCTTTATGCCTACCAAAACAAGCTGGTAGCTGCCGCCGGTATGCAGCACGACGATGATATGGTATGTATTGAGGAGCTGATGCGCAATGGCCGAATGCCCACGCCCACAGCCGCCCGCCGCAAACTTACTTGGGCCACGCTGCTGGAATAACGCGTTGCTCTCCCCAATCCCAAGCAAAAGCGCCCGTCCAAGTTGGACGGGCGCTTTTGCTTAGTTAGAAGGAACTTTGGCTAGTGCTTGCCTTTGCCGTGGCCTTTTCCATTGCCATTGCCGCCGTAGCCAAGTTTCTTGGCCTGGCCGGGCGGTAAGCCTTTGCCGCTCTCTAAGCGCTTCACTTGGCCGGGGGGCAAGCTGGCTGGGTATAGCTGCCGGTGCCGGCCAATCAGAGTCCAGGGTTGAGTGCCCCGGTAATCAAGCACCACGGGGTGGAAGTTGGCGGGGTTGTAGCCGCTGAGGTTACGCACCCGCGTCCAGCGGCCATCACGCTGCACAATGTACTGCTGGTCGCGTAGGTCGTAATAGCCGCCATATTCGGGCACGTAGTAATACTGCGTACCGGCCGGAGCGGCGGGCCCCCAAGAAGGTGGGTTTACGTTGATGGTAACCTGAGCCTGAACCGATTGGGTCGCCCCCATCAGTGACAGCGTCAGCAGGCCAGACAGGGCTACTTTGGGCAGAAGATTCATACAGCTAGAGTGTAGAGTGAGAGGGTGGGAGAGATGATGCAGTTTGCAAGAACGGGGCCAGTTCAGCCACGCCGTTGAGTTACTGCTAACAACTAGGCCCTTAACGCAATGGCTGTGGTTTGGTTAAATGCCCCAGCGGGGTCGAAAAAAACGCCTTCAACCAAGAGCTGAAAGCGTTTTAATAATCTACTACAGAAGGCTAAAGTACGCGGCCGCGTCGGCCGCCGCCGTAGCCACCTGGGGCCTGGGGCGGAGTGCCGGGACCGGGCTGCTCGTTGCGAGGCGCGTAGCCGCCCCGGTCGTCGCGCCCACCCTGGGTATTGTCGTTGCGCTCGTACCGGTTATCGTTCCGGTCGTTTCTATCGTCCCGGTTGTCCCGGTCGTAACGGTCATTGCGCTCCTCACGGCCATTATACTCGTTGCGGTTGTCACGGTAGCCGTTTTGGGCGTAGCCACCCTGGCCATAGGGGCGGTTGCCGTAGTAGCCGGGGCCGTAGCCGCCGCGCGGAGCTCCCACGTATCCGCGGCCCGGCCAGTTGGAGCCGTAGTAGCGGCCCGGCCGCACGCCCCACCGGTCACAATACTGGCGGTGGTCACGGAGGTAGCCCCAGGGCTGCCGGCCCACGTACTGAATAGCTACCGGGTGGAAGAAGCGCGGGTCATAAGCGGCGTACACCCGGGGCAATACCGGTGAGCTTACCCAAGCTCCGTAGGCCGGATCAAAAAACAGATACGACTGGCTGTACAGGTCATAGTAGCCATCAATTTCCGGAATGTAGTAGTACTGTACGTTCGGGGGTACGGCCGGGCCCCAGTATGGCGCGTTGATATTTACCCGTACCTGAGCCTGGGCACTGCCGCCGTACAGCAGCAGCCCGAGGGCCAGCGCAAATCCCGATTTCAGGAGAGTTTTCATGGTCGCAAAAAGCAAAAGGAGCGTTCCAGCACCTATAGGCAAAAGCCGCACCATAATTTAGCCAAAGCCCTTGGGATACATAAAGAACTTCTGTCCCGACCGGGACATTTCCGCCGCCGATGGTGTTATGGATCATCTACCCCAGGCGCATCAAAAAGCGCTTGAGTGGAAGAGGCACTAAAATGACTGGCAATTAAACTAGTAAGGGTAGCCTGCCGGGCCCGTTTTACGTACTTTTGCAGACTTATCCGCTCCGCTGCCGCATGGCCAAAAAAACAACTGCTCCTTCTACCACTGCCAAGCCCGCGGCCCCCAAAGCGGCCCGCCCTTCCAAGGCACCCAAAGCGGCAACCCCGGTAGCCCCCGCCGAGGCTCCGGCTGCCGCAACTCCCCGCAAGGCTCCGAAAACAACGAAAGCCCCCAAACCAACGGCCGCAGCCGTGGCCGACGGTACCGACCATCACAGTACCGCTGCCGTGCAGGCCGTACCCCGCCAGGAGCAGATAAACGAGGCCGTGCTGGAAAACCAAGCCCGCATCCAGGGCCAGCTACTCGGCCCCGCCGACTTGGAAGCGCCTTATATTGAAGTGTACGGAGCCCGGGAGCACAACCTCAAAAACGTCTCGGTGCAGATTCCGCGCGGGCGGCTGGTGGTGTTTACGGGCATTTCGGGCTCGGGCAAGTCGTCGTTGGCATTTGACACCATCTATGCCGAGGGCCAGCGCCGCTACATGGAGACGTTTTCGGCCTACGCCCGCAGCTTTATGGGCGGGCTGGAGCGGCCCGACGTGGATAAGATTGAGGGTTTGTCGCCGGTTATCAGCATCGAGCAGAAAACTACTTCGCGCAACCCCCGCTCCACCGTAGGCACCATCACCGAAATCTACGACTTCCTGCGCCTGCTCTACGCCCGTACCGCTGAGGCGTTCAGCTATGCCACGGGCCAGAAGATGATTCGGCAGAGCGACGACCAGATCATCAACTACATCCTGAAAGAGTACGACGGCCGCAAGCTGGTGGTGCTGGCCCCGGTGGTAAAAGGCCGCAAAGGCCACTACCGCGAGCTGTTCCAGCAGATTGCCAAGCTGGGCTTCACCAAAGTGCGGGTAGATGGGGAGCTGCTTGACATCACGCCCAAGATGCAGGTGGACCGCTACAAAATCCACGACATTGAAATCGTCATCGACCGACTGGTGGTGAAGGAGGAAGATCGGTTCCGCCTCTCCGGTTCGGTGCAGAATGCCCTTACCCAGGGTAAAGGCACCATGCTGGTGCTCGATGCCGACAAGAAGAAGGACAACACCCAGTTCTTCTCCCGCTTCCTGATGGACCCGGCCACCGGCATTGCCTACGACGACCCGGCCCCCAACACGTTTAGCTTCAACTCGCCCTACGGCGCCTGTCCCACCTGCAACGGCCTGGGCGAGGTGCAGGAAATCACCGAGGAAACGGTGATGCCCGATAAGAAGCTCAGTATCAGTCGGGGCGGCATTGCGCCCCTGGGCGAATACCGGGACATCTGGATTTTCCAGCAGCTCAGCCTCATCGTCAAGAAGCACAAGGCCAGCCTGAGTACACCCATCGAAAAGTTACCCGCCGACCTGATTGAGCGGCTGTTGCACGGTGTGCCCGAGGATGAGGATGCTGACCCCAAAAAGGCCAACTACGTGGAGCCGTTCGAGGGCATCATCCCGTTTCTGCGCCGGCAGATGGAGTCGGAGTCCGATAACATCCGGGAATGGATTCAGCAGTATACCCAGGCTCAGGAGTGCCCCGAATGCCACGGCTACCGCCTCAAAAAGGAGTCGTTGCACTTCAAGATTGCGGGTAAGCACATCGGTGAGTTGTCGGTGCTGGATTTGAACGAGCTGGCCGCGTGGTTTGAAGGCTTGGAAGACCGCCTCTCGGAGCGGCAGAACCTGATTGCGCGGGAGTTGCTGAAGGAAATACGTAAGCGCATCGGCTTCCTGCTGGAAGTGGGGCTCGACTACCTCAACCTGCACCGCTCCGTGCGTACCCTCTCGGGCGGGGAGTCGCAGCGCATTCGCCTGGCCACCCAAATTGGTACCCAGCTGGTAGGGGTGCTTTACATCATGGACGAGCCCAGCATTGGTCTGCACCAGCGCGACAACGAGCGGCTTATCAAGGCCCTGCAGCACCTGCGCGACCTGGGCAACTCGGTAATTGTGGTGGAGCACGACAAGGACATGATTCTGCACGCCGACCACGTGCTGGACATTGGCCCCGGCGCGGGTATCCACGGTGGCCAAATTGTGGCGTCCGGTACACCTTCCGAAATTTTCACCAGCGGCTCCCTGACCTCCCAGTACCTCAGTGGGCAGAAGCATATTGAGCTGCGCAAGAAGAAGCGGGCCGGCGAAGGCAACGAGCTGGTGCTGCGGGGTGCGAAAGGCCACAACCTCAAAAACGTGACGGCCAAGTTCCCGCTGGGCAAGCTCATTGCCGTTACGGGCGTGTCGGGCTCGGGCAAATCCTCGCTCATTCACGATACGCTCTACCCCATCCTCAACCAGCACTTCTTCAACGCCAAGCGCGAGCCGCTGGCCTACGAGAAGATTGAGGGTCTGGAGTTTATCGACAAGGTGATTGAGGTGGACCAGTCGCCGATTGGGCGCACGCCGCGCTCTAATCCGGCCACCTACACCGGCGTGTTCACCGAAATTCGCCAGCTGTTTTCGTCGTTGCCCGAGGCCAAAATCCGCGGGTACGGGCCGGGGCGTTTCTCCTTCAATGTAAAGGGGGGCCGCTGCGAAACCTGCGAGGGCGCCGGCATGCGCACCATCGAAATGAACTTCCTGCCCGACGTACACGTGCCCTGCGAAACCTGCAAAGGCCGCCGCTACAACCGAGAAACGCTGGAAGTGCGCTTCAAAGGCAAGAGCATCACCGACGTACTGGACATGACGGTGGAGAAGGCCGTGGAGTTCTTCGAGTTTCAGCCCCGCATCCTGCGCAAAATTCAGACGCTGAACGAAGTAGGTCTGGGCTACCTTACCCTGGGCCAGCAGGCCACCACGCTATCCGGCGGCGAAGCCCAGCGCGTGAAGCTGGCCACCGAGCTCAGCAAAAAGGACACCGGCAAGACGTTCTACATCCTCGACGAGCCTACTACCGGCCTGCACTTCGAGGATATCAACCACTTGTCGGTAGTCCTGCACAAGCTCGCCGACAAGGGCAACACCGTCCTCATCATTGAGCACAATCTGGACCTCATCAAGGTAGCCGACCACCTCATCGACATCGGGCCCGAAGGTGGGGGAGGGGGCGGTACCATTGTGGCCCAGGGCACACCCGAGCAGGTAGCCAAAGCCGGCAAGGGCCACACCAGCCGCTTCCTAGCCGAAGAGTTGAAAGTGAGCAAGTATACCGAAGCGTAGCGCAGGACAATGCATTTGAGATACGAGTGGCAACCAAAACTTACCAATTTACAAGACAATTGGTAAGTTTTGGTTGCCACTCGTATATTTACTAAAGGTTACCAATTGTTAGCAAAATTGGTAATTCCTGGCAGATATGAATATCGAAAGTCCCCCCATTGCGTCCTTTTCAGATTTCGGATCTGAAGAAATGATTCGCCACTTCTCTAGTCACGAGGTCAATGAAGTAATTCGAAAGGCGAACTACGAATATTTGTACTGGTCCGAATTAAAGCGGCAAAGGTTACCGGCCGGTTTCAGTCCCGTACCAGTATGGTTGTTGACGAAAAGCAGCCGACAAGGCAATCTGCGTGAACTCAACGTGCCGGGGGTACCGGGCTGCCGGTTTCGCTACCAAGTCACCGAGCCCACGCTGGAAAAACTGCACCGCTTCGATTTGTACATGGGCGGCATAATGCAGACGGACAGTCTGATACCGGCCGAAGACCGCACCCGCTACTTGGTAGGTTCTATTATGGAAGAAGCCATTGCCTCCAGCCAGCTGGAAGGTGCGGCCACCACGCGCGAGGTAGCCAAGGATATGCTGCGCAAGAAGCGTAATCCGCGTAATGCCTCAGAGCGCATGATTTTCAACAATTACCAGACGATTCAATACATTCTGGAGCAAAAGCAGCAGGCTCTTACGCCGGAAATGCTGTGCCAGATTCAGGCCCGCATGACGCAGGGTACCCTGGAAAATACTGACCATGAAGGGCGGTTTCGCCTAAACAACGAGGTGCGGGTAGAGGACTATACGACTGGTGAAGTGGTGCATATTCCGCCGTCGCACCAGCACCTGCCCGAGTTGCTGCGCTGGTACTGTGCGCTGGCTAACGACGAAATTCCCGACCAGAACGGTACACCGGGCTCCTTTATTCATCCCATCGTACGCGCTTCCATCCTACACTTCCTTATTGGCTACATCCACCCGTTTGCCGATGGCAACGGCCGCACTGCCCGGGCCGTGTTCTATTGGTATCTCCTGCGCAAAGGCTACTGGCAACTGGAGTATATGTCGATTTCGCGCATCATTCATAAATCGGCGGCGCAGTACGCACGGGCTTATCTGTATACCGAATCCGATGGCAACGACCTGACTTATTTTATTAACTATCAAGTAAAAACGCTTGATCTTGCCTTCACCAGCCTGCAGCAGTACATAGAGCGTAAGGTGGCGGAGAAAAAGCAACTACGTAGCTTCCGACAATTCGACCAACTCAATCAGCGGCAGGTGGCCATTTTACAGGAGTTGATGACTGACCCCGACGCCATCTGGACCATCCGGGAAGTGCAACACCGCTTCGGCGTGGTATACGATACGGCACGCACTGACCTGATGCACCTTGAAAATCTGGGCCTATTAGATAAACGTCGCGAAGGCAAAGTGAAAATTCTTTACCTGCGCGCTGAGGATTTTGAAGAAGCTGTGGTCCGGTTGAAAGGTGGACGCTAGCTGCTGACCATATCATCGGCGGCGGTACCATTGTGGCCCAGGGCACACCCGAGCAGGTAGCCAAAGCCGGCAAGGGCCACACCAGCCGCTTCCTGGCCGAGGAACTTAGGGTAAGCAAGTATGCGGAAGTAAGCTAACCGCACCTTCGCCCCAAAAAGTAAATGCCGGGTTTTCAGTCAACTCTTGACTGGAAGCCCGGCATTTTTTACATTATGGCTCCAACCCGCACTCCCACCGTATGAAAGTTCTTGTTTTCCCGGCCTTGCTGGCCATTGCCATCTACGTTTCACCGCCCAAGCCCTTTGCGGCTCAAACCGGCAAAGAGGTAACTGCCCACTCAGTGGCGCCACCCGAAACGCTTAACTCCGCAGCTCCGTCGGCGGAAAACCTGCCTGCAACGCCTCAGTCTGCCAGCAAGAAAGGCCTACTACTGCCTTCAGCAGAAAACTATACCGCGCGTCGGTAGCTTCAATAATAGAGCTCCTACATCATAGAAAAGCCCGCCAGGTGATGTGCCTGACGGGCTTTTCTATGATGTAAAGGCCGGGCTGCAGCTGATTTGTAGTCAATGCATCAGCTGGGAGGCCTCCTTACATGTTGCTATGCTGCTTGAACATGGTTAGGTGGGACTGTACCACGGGTAGCGTTTTGCTGATGAAGCCTAGAAGGTCGGCATCCTGAGTCATCTTCTGGTGGGCCATCATGGTGTTAGCTGTTTTTTGATGGTCCAGCGTCATCTGCTCCAGATACTTTTTCTCCAGGTCCTGACCCGACAAGCCGCGCATCTGCTCGGCAATAGCCTTATGCTCCGCATCCATGTCCGTTGGCAGGGTTACCCCTTTCTTCTGGGCAATGGGCTTCAACTCGGCCGTCGATTTGGTGTGGTCGGTAATCATCTGGTTGGCGTGGGTTTTGGCCATGCCCGTTACGCCTTTTTCCAGCGCCAGCTTACTGAGTTGAATTTCATTTTGGTCGCTGTGCGCGGCCGACTGCATAAACTCTGGGTCGGTAGAATGAGGAGCGGTGGGGCCGTTGGCATCCGTCATAGCCGAGTCGCCGGCTTGCATAGCAGCCATGGCGCCGGCCGAATCGGTGGTGGCACCGTCAGCAGTGGCTCCGTCAGTGGTAGTTGTGGCAGTATCGGTGGTGGTAGAGCCACAGGCGCCCAGGCCGAGCAGACCAATACAGGCAGCAGAAAAAAACAGTCGTTCCATAGTAGTCAGAAGAGAGTTTCAGGTGGAGCAGTGCAAGGTTGGTATGCTACTTTGCCATGCCCGATGAATCGGCTGCCATAGCAGAGTCGGCATTGGCTGTAACGGTTGGGCCAGCGTTGTTGTCGATTACGACGGCATCGGCCTGTACGCCGCCATCTTCGGCAGCCTTATCCATGTCGCTCACGGCTTCGCCGGCGGTGCCATCGGTGCGCTTTTCGGCATTATTGCAGCTAGCCAGCATCAGGCCGGCACTCAAAGTCAGGAGGGAAAGAAAGCGGAATTTCATGTGTCGGTGAAGAAAGGAAATGAAAGAATAGAGGGAAAAATCAGAGTTTCAGTTTATCGTGTAGGGCATCGGCGGCCCGATCAAGGTCTTGCAGCACGGTTACATGCTGGGCCGCAATGGTGCGTAAGTCAGCATCATAGGCATCGTCCTTCATATTGTCGGCTGCGTCCTCGTCCGTATCAAGCACTGCGCTGAGCACTTCCTGGTATTTCTGGTCGAAGGCGGCTCCGTTGAGGGCGGTTAGCTCCCCGGCTTGGGTACCCTGGGCTTCGCTGAGGCCGGTGGGCAGGGTAATGGATTTCTGCTGAGCCAGCGCCTTGAGTCCGCCCAGTAGGGTGGTAGTTTGGGCGGTTACATTTTGCGCGGTGTAGCGGGTGTCCGGCGAAGCGGCTTTGCGTGCGGCTAGTTGGCTTATTTCCAGGAGCAGCATCTTTCGGCTGGCGGCATCCACCACGTACTCCGCATCCCGGATCTGCCGCTTGGTTATGGCTTCTTCCCCAATGCGCTTTTCGTTTTGGAATTTGGCCTCGAAAACAGGGTCTTTGTTGCTTTCAGGGCTCGAGCAGGCCGCCAGGCATACTAGCAGTAAGCCGCATACACGACCGGAAATAAGCATACACACAGTGGGTTACGAAATGAGGTAGTGTATGAAACTATACGCGACTTAGATGGTGAGGTTGGGCTGAACATTTGTAAAAAAAGTTCCCGAGGTCATTAAACTCCGCAGTAGTTTCTTTCTCCAACCCAGCAAAAGAGCTTTTGTAGTACTGTCCCATTTCACCTGGTCTTCACGCCTTACTTTTCTCTCATCCCATGAAACGTCCCATATTCCGCTCCTTCGGTTTGTCCGTGCTGGCCGCCGGCGCACTGCTGCTGGCCTCCTGCAACAAATCCGCCGACCCCCAAGCCGCCATTGACGCCGCCGCATCGGCGGAGGATCAGAGCTTAGCGGAAGATGAAAGTGCTACGGCCGCCGATATGATAGAGGCCGGCTCACCCACAGATGCTGCCCTCAACGGCAGCGCCGCCGCTGAGCCCGCCGACCTGGCCCGCCTAGCCGGACCTTGCCTCACCCGCACCTACGAGGCGGCTACCCGCACCCTTACGCTGGATTTTGGCCCCGTCAACTGCATCGGCCCCAACGGGGTAGCGCGGCGCGGCAAAATTGTGGCCGTGTTCAGCGGCCCCTACCGACAGGCGGGCTCTACGGTCACCATCTCACTGGTTAACTACTACCGCAACGACAATCAGCACACCGGCACGCGCATCATCACCAACCAAGGGCAAAGCTCTTGGAGCCTAGACGTGCAGAATGCCAGCATTACCACCACGGCCGGTACGCACTCCTGGACCTCACAGCGGCTGTATACCCGCACGGCCGGCGCCGCTACCCGCACCATCACCGATGACGAATACCGGGTTACGGGCCAGACTTCGGGTACTAACCGCCGGGGCGTGAGCTATACGGCTACCGTGCAACAGCCGCTCATCAAGAAATTTCAGGCTGGTTGTGCCCGCACGTTTGTGGCCGGAACGGTAAACATTCTTACCTCCAAAGAGAAAGAACTGGTCCTCAACTACGACCCCACCGGTACGCAGGCCTGCGACAATATTGCCACCGTTACGGTGGGCGGGGTAACGCGTACCATCCGGGTAGGCGGCCGCCTGTAAGCGGGCTTGGCCCAAGGGAACTGCTTTGGGTGGAGTAAAAAGCTTTTCGTGAGAAGACTCTGAGGATAATTAGGCCGGCGGTATGTCACAAACGCGCTGGGTTAGTCCTTGGTTGGTAGGCCGATTTGTTGGCTATTTGGCCCATCCTTCCACCTTACCCAATCCACTCATGAAAAGCTTTTCTCTCGTGCAAACCGTGCTGGCGGCCGGTTCTCTGCTTCTGGCCAGCTGCTCCCTGACTCCTGAAAGCGTAGCACCCGTATCGGCGAAACAAGCAGCCAACAACGTAGCTCCCTATTGCCCCGATGGTGACTGCCCGAGCGGTGGCGGTGGCGGCGGTGGCGGATACACCCCAACGTGCGTGGCGCCCACCACCACCATTCGGGCCCGTATTGTGCGGGAGGCCCGGCTCTATGCCTATGGCCGGAACTGGGAGCCAACCAACGTGATAGTTGGCACGCAGGGTTGTGATGGAGTATATCCGTTCAGCCTGGAGTTCCGAACGCAGGACGGGACAGAAAGCTGGGTAGGTGGCCGCTACAATGTAGTAACCGGCGAAATTGACGTAGACTACATCAACCTGTAGCAACTGATTCACCCCCGCATACGACAACCGCCCCGGACACCTGGCGTTCGGGGCGGTTGTCGTATTCGGCTACCTAGCCGCCAGCTTGAACGGTATCAATGCCGTAGCAGAGCTTCAGCCAGCAGCAAATCTTCCGGGGTGGTGATTTTGATATTGCGGTAGTCGCCTTCCACCAGATGAATCGGGTGCAAGTCCTCTACCACGCTGGCATCATCGGTAAACGTAGTGAGTTCCGGTAGTTGGTAGGCCCGGCGCAGTAGTTCCAGGCCAAAGCACTGCGGCGTTTGTACCAGCCGTAAGCGGCTGCGGTTCAGAGCGTAGGAGCCTTGCTGGTTTAGGCCCCGCACCGAATCTTTGGGAACTACGGCGGCTACCGCCGCGCCGTGGTTGTAAGCAGCCTGGTAAGTAGCCTCTATTACGGCAATAGGTGTGAGTGGCCGTACTCCATCGTGCACCGCTACCACTCCCTTCTCTGCGTCAGTGAGGGAAGCCAACCCGTTGCGCACGGAGGCCCAGCGGGTGGCGCCGCCTGCCACTACCCGGTGGGGTATCGTAACGGCATGCTGCTCACACAGAGCTTGCCAGGCAGCAAACTGCTCAGTGGGCAACACAAGCACTATTTTCGAAACCTGCAGGGAAGGCTCCGCAAACCGCCGCAGCGTGTGCAGTAGTACCGGCTCCCCGGCCAGCTCCAAAAACTGCTTGGGTCGGTCGGCCCCCATGCGGGTGCCACTGCCGCCCGCTACAAGTATGGCAACGCGCAAAGCGGCGGCTGTGGGTACGGAAACAGATGCTGCCACGGGCAAGATAGAAAATGAAGATCTGCGCGTGGCTCCTGACCACCCGCCAACTCAAGCGTTAAAAACGCAAAAATAAAAGTCCGGCCGTGTAACTACGGCCGGACTTTCAATAAAAACAGCTCTTTGGCTTGCTTACAGCACCAGCATGGCGTCGCCGTAGCTGAAGAACTTATATTTTTCCTTGATGGCCGTCTGGTACGCTTCAATCAGCAGCTCATGCCCGGCAAAGGCCGAAGCCATCATCATCAGCGTGCTTTCCGGGGTGTGGAAGTTGGTGAGCAGGCAGTTGGCAATTTTGAAATCGTATGGAGGGAAGATGAACTTGTCTGTCCAGCCTACTGTGGGCTTCAGCCGCGAGTTGGCCGATACCGACGACTCCATGGCCCGCATAGAGGTAGTACCGATGGCACACACGCGTTTCTTAGCGTCCAACGCGTGGTTGACTACCGTGGCCGACTCCGCCGGCACGATGAAGTTCTCCGAGTCCATCTTGTGCTTGGTCAGATCCTCCACGTCCACGGTGCGGAAGGTACCCAGGCCCACGTGCAGCGTTACCGGCACTACTTCCACTCCTTTGATTTCCAGGCGCTTCATTACCTCGCGGGTGAAGTGCAGGCCCGCCGAAGGGGCCGCTACCGCGCCGGTATTCTTGGCGTAAATCGTCTGGTACCGCTCCTTGTCGGCGGCTTCAGTTTCGCGGGTAATGAACTCCTTAGGAATGGGCGTTTCCCCCAAATCATGCAGAGCTTTGTAGAACTCCTCGTCCGGGCCATCAAACAGGAACTTGATGGTGCGGCCGCGGGAAGTGGTGTTGTCAATTACCTCGGCTACCATATCCGACTCGCCGAAGTACAGCTTGTTGCCCACCCGAATTTTACGGGCGGGGTCCACCAGTACGTCCCAGAGGTGAATTTCCTTGTTCAACTCGCGCAGCAGGAACACCTCAATCTGGGCGCCGGTTTTCTCCTTGTTGCCATACAAGCGGGCCGGAAACACCTTCGTATCATTCACCACGAACACGTCACCGTCGGTGAAGTACTCCAGAATATCCTTAAAGGTGCGGTGCTCTATTTTGCCACTGTCGCGGTGCAACACCATCAGGCGCGACTCGTCGCGGTTTTTGGCGGGGTGCTGTGCCAGCAGGTTTTCAGGCAGGTCAAATTTGAACTCAGAAAGCTTCATGGGCCAGACAGGGCAATAGGTGGGGAACCTAATAGAAAAAATTGAGCCGCGAAAGTACGCACAATCCTCGGAAGAATCGTTACTTTTCGCCTGAAATCTGCTTATTGCCCTTTCCACGCCCCTTGCTGAACCTTCGCTCCGCATGAAAGCATTGCGTCTTACCCTGGAAAGTTTCCGCTTTGCGTGGCAAGCTCTCAAGTCCAATCTGCTGCGTACCATCTTGTCGCTGCTCGGCGTTACGGTGGGTATATTCGCCATCATTGCCGTGTTTACCGTGGTGGATTCGCTGGAAAAAAACATCCGCGACAGCATGAGCTTTGTGGGCGACAAGGTGATTTACGTGCAGAAATGGCCCTGGGCATTCGGTGGAGATTACCCTTGGTGGAAATACTTTAACCGCCCCGTGCCTACCGTCCGCGAGTTCCGGGAAATACAACGCACGCTGAATCCGGAAAGCCATAATGGCATTGCCATTTTCGCGGCCACGGGCGGCAACATTCTCAAGTCGGGCTCTAACTCAGTGAGCGACTGCGCTATTCAGGGCATTAGCTTCGACTACCGGCGCGTGTCTGATGTGCCGGTAGTGGAGGGGCGCTATTTTACCCAGCAGGAAATGAATGCGGCGCGTAACGTGGCCGTGGTGGGCTACTCCATTGCCCAGGGGCTGTACCCCAACGGCTCGGCCTTGGGCCAGGAGTTCAAGGCGAAAGGCCAGCGCTTCACCATTATTGGCGTGATGCAGAAGGAAGGCAAAAAGCTGCTGGATACGCCCAGCAACGACACCAACTGCTACATTCCCTTTGCTGCCTTCACCAAAATATTTCAGATGAGCAGTAATGGGATGGGGGGCGCCCAGGCTACCATTGCCGTGAAAGGCCGCGACGATGACCCCGGGCTGCTGAACCTGGAAGCCGAAATTCAAGGCAACATGCGCGTTATTCGGGGGCTGAAGCCCCGCCAGGAAGACTCATTCGCGCTGAATCGGCCCGAGCTACTGGCTAACGCCATTACGCAGCTGTTTTCCGTGATTGGTATTGCGGGTTGGGTGATTGGGGGGTTTGCCATGCTGGTGGGCGGTTTCGGCATTGCCAACATTATGTTTGTGTCGGTAAAGGAGCGCACCAATATTATCGGCATCCAGAAGTCGTTGGGGGCCAAAAACTACTTTGTTCTGTTTCAGTTTCTGTTCGAAGCGGTGTTTCTGTGCCTGTTGGGCGGCGGGGCTGGCATCCTGCTGGTGTTCCTGATTACGCTACTACCGCAGGACGCGCTGCCGCTGTTTTTGTCGGTGGGTAATATCTCCCTCGGGCTAACAGTATCCGTGGTGATTGGGGTGCTGGCGGGCATCATTCCGGCAGTATTGGCCTCTAACCTCGATCCGGTTATTGCCATTCGAGCACAGTAGGGAACCGCAAGCGGCCAACCATAAGCAGTAAGTCGTGGCTTGTTTACCGGCTCTCAGTTCATAGCGGAAGTATAGCGTAATGTTAACAAATTGTTAACTTGCCGGTCGCTACCTTGGGTCGCCCTCTTCTTCCGTGGGGGCGGCTTTCTTTTTGCCTTTTTTCATTGTTTACCCGGTGCGGAGAAATTCCCACAGTAACTGCGTGCGCCCATGCGTACGCATCCTCTGCACCCTATTCCTCTTGTAGCTCCTATGGCGAAGCTCAAAAAAACCAGCCGCACGAAAGTGGCGGATGAAGTACTGAATGCCGGCAGTGGCCAGACCATTGTTCAGCCCAACGTTAACGATAATAAGGTTAAGACCATCAGCGACATCCGCGAGCAGACGCACGGGGAGCGTACTGTGCAGGTAGATGACGAGCAGCGCATCCGCCGGGCCTTCGTGGACAAAGACTGGAATGAAATCAAGATTGCCGACTCTTGGCAGATCTTTAAGGTGATGGCCGAGTTTGTGGAGGGCTTCGAGAAGATGTCCAAGATTGGGCCCTGCGTGTCCATCTTCGGCTCGGCCCGTACCAAGCCCGAAAACCCCTACTACAAAATGGCCGAGGAAATTGCGGCCAAGCTGGTGCGCCACGGCTACGGCGTTATCACGGGCGGCGGCCCTGGCATTATGGAGGCAGGCAACAAGGGCGCCCACTCGGAGGGCGGCAAGTCGGTGGGCCTCAACATTGAGTTGCCGTTTGAGCAGTTCAACAACATCTACATCGACCCCGACAAAATCATCAACTTCGACTACTTCTTCGTGCGGAAGGTGATGTTTGTGAAGTACGCGCAGGGCTTTATTGGCATGCCCGGCGGCTTTGGCACCCTGGATGAGCTGTTTGAGGCTATTACCCTGATTCAGACCAAGAAAATTGGCCGTTTCCCCATCGTGCTGGTGGGTACCCGCTACTGGCAGGGTATGTTCGACTGGATTCAGCAGGTAATGCTGGAGGACGAGCACAACATCTCGCCCGAGGATATGAACTTGGTGCAGCTGGTAGATGATGCGGAGTCGGCTGTAAAAATCATTGATGATTTCTACAGCAAGTACCTCCTGTCGCCGAACTTCTAAGACCACTGATTCCGCGGATTTTTCGACGGATTCCGCGGATTTTGTAGCTAGGTCGGCCTGAAAAGGTAGAGGAACTGCGCAATTCGTTTGAACCTACTTGACCTCATGGGTTTAGCCACGAAAAAAGGCTGCTTCTGCGGAGGTAGCCTTTTTTCGTGTTCTTTTGTTTACGCTTTGCTTCAAGCCATTCAGCCTTCTACTGTGCAAACTTCTTCGCCACCTGCCCCCGAATATGATTACCTGATTGTGGGCGGGGGGGCAGCTGGCCTAAGCTTGGCCTACCACATTAGCCAGGAGCCGCGGTTGGCCGGCAAGCGGGTATTGCTGCTGGAACCAGAGGCCAAAACCCAGAACGACCGGACCTGGTCGTTCTGGACCGATGCGCCTACCTTGTTTGATGGTATTGTGGCCCACGAGTGGACGCAGATTGCCTTTCGCAGCCCCGGCTACGCGGAAGTGTTTCCATTGCGGCGCCACCGCTACAAGATGATTCGGGGGCTGGACTTTTACCAGTTTGTGCACACCGCCCTGGATTCTAACCCACAGGTTACGCGAATTCAGGCTGTTGTGACGGGACTCGAAAACACCTTAGTTGGGGCTGTAGCGCGCACTGCCCAAGGTGATTTTCGGGGCCAGTATGCTTTTGATAGCCGGCCACCGGATTTGGCTCAGCTGCAGCAACCCAGCCGTTACCATTACCTCTTGCAGCACTTCGTGGGCTGGGAAGTAGAAACGGAAGATGATGTTTTCAACCCGGAAACACAGGAGTTCATGGACTTTCGGGAGGAGCAGTACCAGGAAGCCCGCTTCATGTATGTGCTGCCGTTTAGTAAGCGGCGGGCGTTGGTAGAGTACACGCTGTTTTCAGCCACCACGCTTCCCCAGCAAGAGTACGAGGCAGAATTGCGCCGGTATCTGACGCAGCAACTGGGCGGGCGGCCTTACCGCATAACGGCTCAAGAGGCCGGCGCCATCCCAATGACCAATCACCCGTTACCGGCCCACGACGGCGCGCACATCATTAACCTAGGAACCAGGGCCGGCCGGGCCAAAGCCAGCACTGGTTATGCCTTCAAGCGTATTCAGGCCCACTCTGCCCGCCTTACAGCAGCTTTAGCCGCCACCGGCCGCCCACCCAAAAACCTAACCGGTGACCAGTGGCAATTTCGGCTATTTGATACGCTCCTTCTGGATATCATGCAACGCCAGGGGGAGCGTACCCGGGATATATTCACGCAGTTGTTTCAGCGTAATCCAGTGGAGCGAATCTTTGACTTCCTCGACGAGCGAACCTCCTGGGTTGAAAACGTACAGGTTATGAACTCCGTGACACCCTGGCCGTTTCTGCGCTCCATTGCGCACCTACTCCGGGGCCGGCCGGGGCAAAGGTGATGTAGTGAAATGGTGATTTAGTGAGGTAATAGTCGATTTGCGCAAGTGGTCCAGCCAGAGCGTTATACTCACCAAATCACCACCTCACTAAATCACAGCCAGGCTCTCTTCGCTTTCCAGAAATGCCCGTTCCGTTTGAACTGTGGCTGCCGAGAGGGGCAGAAGGGCGGGGGCGGGGCGCGAAAGGTTGAGCAGGTAGCCGGGCAGCTCTGCCAGGTTCTCCAGGTCGTGGGTGATGCAGAGGATGGTTTTGTTGTGCGCCTGTACCCAGCTTTCCAGCAAGGCGAACACCCGGCGGCGGTAGTACACATCCAGCTGCTGGGTGGGCTCGTCCAGCAAATACAACTGGGCATCCTGCAGGCTCAGCTGGGCCAGCCACACGAGCTGCTGCTCCCCGCCCGACAGTAGCGTAAAATCCTGCTGGGCTAAGTGGGCGGCCCCTACCTGAGCCAGGGCGGCATCGGCGAGGGCATAATCCTGCGTAGTGTAGCCTCCCAGAAAACGGTGGTGACGAAAGCGGCCCATCACCACCAGCTCGCGCACCGGAATAGAAAACTCTACGCTGGCCCGCTGGGGCAAATGCGCCAGTAAGCCGCTGGCTGCCGGCCGCCGCTGGGTACGCAACTCTTGGCCCAACACCCGTACTTGGCCCTGATAAGAAACCTGCCCGGTGAGGGCGCGGAACAGGGTGGTTTTGCCGCAACCGTTATGGCCGATAACTGCCACGAAGGCTGGGCCAGGCACCGTAAAACGCAAATTGCGGAGTAGGACGCGCTGTCCATACCCCGCAATCAGGTTATCAATAGAAAGTACTGAGTACTGAGACATGAGTAGTGAGAATCGGGCTACCGGCTGAACGGTACAAGTATCAACACTGACTACTCACTACTGCTTACTCATTACTACTAATACTCGTCTTCATTGAACATAAAGTCTTCCTTGGTCGGATAATCCGGCCAAACTTCTTCGATGTTCTCGTAGGGCTGACCGTCATCTTCCAGAGCCTGGAGGTTTTCTACCACTTCCATGGGCGCACCCGAACGGATAGAGTAATCAATAAGCTCATCCTTGGTTGCAGGCCAGGGAGCATCTTCCAGGTACGAAGCAAGTTCTAGAGTCCAGTACATAGTCGTGTGCTACTAAAAAAATGTGGTCAAAAGGTGAAATGCCGGTAGCAAAAATCCGGCCGTTGGGTCAGAACTGACACCATTACCGGTTCGGCGTTGCGCAGGTTGCTGACGACAACGTAAAATACGGGTTAGGGTTGGGCTAGCCAACCTGCTGCTGCTGGAAGATGGAAATCAACTCGTTTTTCGTGCGGATTTTTCGGTCGAACGCCCGGATTTTGCCCTGCAGCATCGTCCGGAATGCTTCGTTGCCGGGGGAGTCGCTGAGCTTGCCCAAATTCTCGTTGAGCACCTCCTGCTCCTGCTTGTCGAATTTGATGAACTCCTGCAACGCCTGCACGCGCAGGGCCGCCTGGCTTTGCGGGCTGCTGGTTTCGGGGGTAGCAGGGCGCTTGCGCATGTAGTGTTCCAAGGCGCTCATCTCAAACACTTTGTCGCAGGCCAGAATAAACTGCTCCCACACCCGGTCCGATTCTTCGCCGCGCACGGGGCCCACCTTTTTCCAGGCGGCCTGCAGCTCTTTGGCCCGAGCTACGGCCTCCTGCATGGGGCGGTTAAGCAGGGCGGTGGCCTCCGCTACCAGGGCGCGCTTGCGGCTCAAATTATCCTCGCCGGTGTTGCCCGTGGGCGTGAACTGCTGCTCCTGGCGCTTGCTTTCGATGTGGACCTTCAGGCGCTCAAAAAAGTGGTTGTGCGCCGCCCGGAACCGGGTCCAGAGGTCGTTGGCCTGCTTGCGGGGCAAAGAGCCGTCAATTTCTTTCCACTGCTGCTGCAGTACTTTCAGCTTGCGGGTGGTTTCCTCGAAATCGGGGGAGTTCTGCAACGCCTCCGACTTATGAATCAGGTCTTTGTACTGGTCGTATACCCGGTTGGTCATGGCCTTCTTCTCGGCCAGGAAATCCTTTTTGCGGGCGAAGAAGGCATCGACGGCGGTTTGGAAACGGGTTTCCAGCTCATCAACCAGCTGTTTTTCTACCGGGCCGGTTTTGATCCAGCCCTGGCGCAGGTCCTTGAGCTTGTCGCTGCCGGCTTGCCAGTCGATGGTGTCGTGGAGGGCCTCGGCCTCCTGAATCAGCCCGATTTTGGTGGCCAGGTTTTTTTCCCGGTTGCGGTTCACCGTTACTTTAATGGCCTCCTCTGCCTCAGTAAGGCGGTGGTGCAGGCTCTCGAAGTCACCCAGCGCATCGTAGGAGCCTACCTGCTCCTTTAGGTGCAGGGCCTTCATCAGGTAAGAGCCCTTGTTATCGGAGTCCTCGATTTTCTGCAGCAGCTCTTCTACCTTGGAGCGAAACAGGGTGAAGCGTTGGGCAAAATAGACCAGCGAAGCATCAGCAGATTCTTTTACCTGGCCCACCTGGCGAGCGGGCAGGTGTAGGAGCGGGCGAAGCCACACCTGGTCGCCCTCGATGTAGCCATAACGGCGGGCTTCGGCCAGCAAGTGGTCTTGTGAGTCCATAAATAGATAGCGGGGGAGCGAATAGGTGGAAAGGACGGAGTTGGGGCCGGAAAGATGTACAAGTTTACGGGTTGTGCGGTAATTCTTCAGCTTGGCCAAAGCTTCGGAATGTTAGCGTGGCCTGCCTACCTTTGGCTGAAAGCCCTACCAGGGCCACCGGAACAAGCTACGCACCCGCCGCCGCTGCGGTTATGGCTGCCCGGCTGGTAGCCGCCGCAGTAGGCAGGCTTCGGGCCTTGCACCCAAAGCCCGTCTACTGTTCTGCAAAATAGAAAGCCCCGGCAAACCAGCAAGGCTGCCGCTGTATTATCTGACCTCTGACCAACTCTTGACTATGTCCGACCAACCCACCATTATATTCTCCATGGCGGGGGTAACCAAAGTGTACCCGCCTCAGAAACAGGTTCTCAAGAACATCTACCTCTCGTTTTTCTACGGGGCCAAAATCGGGGTGCTCGGCCTCAACGGCTCGGGTAAATCTTCTTTGCTGAAAATCATTGCCGGCCAGGATAAGCAGATTCAGGGCGACGTGGTATGGTCGCCGGGCTACTCAGTGGGCTACCTGGAGCAGGAGCCCCAGTTGGACGCCACCAAAACCGTGCGCCAGGTAATTGAGGAAGGCGTGGCCGAAACGGTAGCGCTGCTCAAGGAATTCGACGAAATCAACGAAGCCTTTGGGGCTGAGGACGCCGACTTCGACAAGCTGCTGGAGCGCCAGGGCACCGTGCAGGAGCGCCTCGACCAGCTCGACGCCTGGAACCTCGACAACAAGCTGGAGCGCGCCATGGACGCCCTGCGCACGCCGCCCGAGGAGGCCATTATCGGTAACCTCTCGGGCGGGGAAAAGCGCCGCGTGGCCCTGTGCCGCCTGCTGCTGCAGGAGCCCGACGTGCTGCTGCTGGACGAACCCACCAACCACCTAGACGCGGAAAGCGTGCTGTGGCTGGAGCAGCACTTGCAGCAGTACAAAGGCACCGTTATAGCCGTAACCCACGACCGGTACTTCCTGGATAACGTGGCCGGCTGGATTCTGGAGTTGGACCGGGGCGAGGGTATTCCGTGGAAGGGCAACTACAGCTCGTGGCTGGAGCAGAAGTCGAACCGCCTCGCTCAGGAAGAAAAAACCGAGAGCAAGCGCCAGAAGACCCTGCAGCGCGAGCTGGAATGGGTGCGCATGGCTCCGAAAGCGCGCCAGGCTAAGAGCAAGGCCCGCCTCGCCGGCTACGACAAGATGGTGAACGAGGACTCCAAGGAGAAGGAGCAGAAGCTGGAACTGTTCATTCCGGACGGCCCGCGCCTGGGTTCCCAGGTAATTGAGGCCGAAGGGCTGCGTAAGGCCTTCGGTGACAAACTGCTGTTTGATGGGTTGAGCTTCCAGCTGCCCCAGGGTGGTATCGTGGGCATCATCGGGCCAAACGGTGCGGGTAAAACCACCCTGTTCCGCCTCATCACCGATCAAATGCAGCCCGACGCCGGTACCTTTGTGGTGGGTCCCACGGTGCAGACGGCTTACGTAGACCAGCAGCACGATACCCTGGACCCCAACAAGTCGGTGTTTGAAACCATTTCGGGCGGTACGGAAACCATGCTGCTGGCTGGCCGGCAGGTGAATTCCCGGGCCTTCGTGAGCAACTTCAACTTCCGCGGCGGCGACCAGGAAAAGAAAGTGGGCAGCCTCTCGGGCGGGGAGCGGAACCGGGTACACCTGGCCACCACGCTCAAGCAGGGCGCCAACCTGCTGCTGCTGGATGAGCCCACCAACGACCTGGACGTAAATGCCATCCGGGCCCTGGAGGACGCTTTGGAGAATTTCGCCGGGTGCGCCGTTATCATCAGCCACGACCGGTGGTTCCTGGACCGCCTGGCCACTCACATCCTCGCCTTCGAGGGCGACTCGCAGGTAGTGTGGTTTGAAGGTAACTTCTCCGACTATGAGGAAGCCAAGCGCAAACGCCTCGGCGACGTGGAGCCCAAGCGCGTGCGCTACCGCAGCCTGAATTAGGCAGATAGTAGATAAATGCAAAAGGGGCTCGGAACAGCATTCCGGGTCCCTTTTTCGTTGTTACAGGGGCAGGTGCTGGCTATTCAGCAGGTAGTGCCGGCTTCTAATAGGGATAACGGGACTTGGGATACACCCGCTCCGCGAAGTGATGGTCGGAGTCCAAGATGTCCTGCCCCCCGAGAAAGGCGCGGCCGTTTTGCATTACTTCGCCCGGCAGCTGGTAACTCATGATAGAGGCGGTGCTGGGGGAAGTGAACATACTGGTGTGCTCATTGAGCGGTTTGAGGACCGTTTCATCCTCCATGTGCTGGTCCCAACCTTTAGCTTCCCGGAAATGAGCGTAGGCTTTGGGCCGGTCGATGCGCGCAATGACTTCCTGGGGCAGGCTCTCGTGCCCGAAGCCCAATGCATGACCAGCCAAATGACGTACGACCCGCGCAAACTCAGCTTCCGGGGTACTCATGCTGAAGCCTTCCAGATTCAGCGTTGGCTTGTCGGACTGAATCAGCAGCAGGTCGGTGCCCAGGTACGACCAGTGCCCGCCTGGCTCGCGGGCTATGCGTACCTGGCCCACTTCCCGGCCGGCTAGTTGGAAAAGAACGTTGCTTTTCTTGCTCCAGGCATTCATATGACTGAGTATCCGGTCCCGTAGCGCCTACTCCGGGTTGTCCAGAAAGCTGACGGAAAGATTAACCCCAGTGGTGCGCCACAGCTTGGTAAAGTGCCGATGGGCATCCGGATGGGCACTTTCGGAGTACAGCTCTCTGGCAGTGCAGGGTAATAAGCCGGGATAGTGGGCGGCTTCGTTGGAAACGCTCATAGAAAGAGGAAAAGGAAACGGCTGGTGCAGGAAGAAGCAGGTTGAATTTATTGATTCGCACCGGGTGCTGTCCGCTAATGCGGCATGTGGCTGATTTTGGCTTCGTCGAGGTCGAGTTGGGCTTCCTGGTGGCGGAGCATTTCTTCCTCGAACACATCCTCACGGCGTAGCACGAACAGCTCCTCCCGCTGCACCTGCAGCACGTCCAGCAGCACTTGGTGGTAGCGTTGCAGAGCTTGGCGCTTGGTGTCGTCGTAGTCCAGGGCTTCCAGGAGGTTACCGGTACGCTGGGCCTCGGCCTGCATGCGATGTTGCAGGGCGTTTATCATCTCATTGTTTTCAATATCCTCGGGGTAGTGCCGGGCTAGGTGGGCGAGGGCCACGTGGCGCAGGCGCAGCCGGATGCCGGCTTCCTGGGCATCGGTGGGCATGCGCTCCTCCTGGTTGGCCACGCCCGTGAAGCGGATAACGGCTGGCAGCGTGAGGCCCTGAAATACCAGCGTAACCAGAATGACCACGAAGGTGATGAACAAGATGAGGTTGCGTTGCGGAAAAGCATCCCCGTTGGTGAGTAGCAGCGGTACTGACAAAGCCGAGGCCAACGACACCACGCCCCGCATGCCGGCCCAGCCGATGATAACCGGCCCCTGCCAGCCCGGGCTGGTTTCCTGGGTGCGGATGCTGCGGAACAGCCAGCGCGGCACAAACGCCGCCGGAAACATCCACAGCAACCGGATTATGATAACTATAGCGCTGATGATGAGGCCGTAGGCAATGGCCTGCTGCAAAGAGTAGTTGCCCAGGCCCTGCACCGCCACCGGCAGCTCTAGCCCAATCAGGATAAACACCAGCCCATTCAGGGCGAAGCCTACGCTGGCCCACACGCTGGTAGCCTGCAGGCGGGTATCGGCGTCGAACACGCGGTGGGAGTGGTAGGAGAGCAGCAGGCCTCCGCTCACCACGGCCAACACTCCCGAGAAGTGAAACTCTTCAGCCAACAAGTACATCACGTAGGGAGCCAGGAAAGTGAGTACTGTATTAATGCTGGGCGTGGTGGGCAGGTATTTATGAATCAGGTAGAAGCCGTACCCCACCGCCAGGCCTATGGCCAGCCCCATGCCACTGGCCAGCAGAAAGCTGGTAATGGCCTGATGCCAGGAAAAGGTGCCCGATACCACCGCCGCCAGCGCAAACCGGAACACAATCAGGCTGCTGGCATCGTTGATCAGGCTTTCACCTTCCAGAATACTCACAACCCGGCGGGGCACCTTGATGCCCTTGAGTACGGAGGTAGCCGCCACGGCATCGGGTGGGGAGATGATGCCGCCCAGCAGGAACCCCAGCGCCAGCGTAAAGCCCGGAATCATGGCTTGGCTCACGTAGGCCACAAGGGTAGCCGTAAAGAACACCAGCCCGAAGGCCAGCAGCGCAATAGGCCGCTTCCAACGCCAGAAATCCTGCCAGGAAGTGTCCCAGGCAGCCTGGTACAACAGCGGGGGCAAGAAAATCAGGAAAATCAGGTTGGGGTCGATAACAATAAGCGGCAGACCCGGCACGAAGCTCAGGGCCAGCCCCGCCAGCACCAGAAAAATAGGGTAGGAGATGCGCAACTTCTGGCTCAGCATTACCAGCAGCAGCATGGCAAACAGCAGCCCCAGCACCAGCAGAATGGTTCCGTGTAAGTTAGTTTCGGGCATAGGTGAGAGTAGGAAGGACAGGCAGTAGTAAAGCGGAAATATAGGTACAAGGCAGAAGGAGAATCCTAATTGACAAGCGGAAAGTAGGAGCAAGGCTTGACTAGGAAAGATTTGTCGCCTACCTAAATAACTATCGGGGCAACCTCAACTACTATATAGCGGTACTGCGTTGGGTGGCCTTGCAACTGTACTGGCGGATCCCGCCGGGGCAAGCTGGTTGTGCTACTATACTTGCTCGAACAGCGCTGCTGCCTTTGCTTGTTTACTACATCAATTCCGCACTGCGCTTGTGATGTGAATAGGTACCAGTACTTGCCTGCACCTTCAGTACTTTCGCACGTTACAGCTCCGCCCTCAGGCTCTGCCCCATCGATACCCATATGCAGGAATACCTTCCCTTGCTCCACCCATTGTTGACTCGTTCCAAGGCCGTAAATTTTGTGCTTCGGGAGGCCGATAAGCGCGTTGTGTACCTGAGTGAGGCCTATGAGCAGGTGTTCGGCGACCCGGCCGCTCATGCCACCGAGGACTGGCCCCACTGGTTGCAGCGAGTGCACCCCGATGACCGGAGGCTACTTGGCGACAAGCTCCGGGAGGCGGAAGAAGGCCAGCTTATCGAGGGTTTGCAACTTCGGGTAGCCCAATCGGAAGGGCGCACACAATGGCTGCGCCTGGCCATATGCCGCATCCGGGATGCAGAGGGCACGGAGTACCTGAGCGGGAGCTTGCGTGATAATACCGCCGCGCGGGAGGTTGCCATCAACGCCCATAAATTCAATACCAAGAAGAACGCCACCCTGGAAATACTCTCCCACGATTTGGCGGCGCCGCTGGCTTTGCTGCAGCAGCTCACCGAACATCTGCAGCACGAAACCGGGCCGGTTAGCGAGGAGGCCCGCCGGGTGCTGGAGCTCATGGAGCGTACCTGTCGGGAGGGCGTCACACTGATTCGGGACTTCGTCGACAATGAGTTTATGGAGTCGGCTGCGGTAAAGATGAAGTGGGAGCGGGCCGACCTGGGGGCTTGGCTACAAGCCCTCATGGAAGAGTACCAGGGCTCCGGGCGTCATACGCACCTGCAGTTCAGCTGCGCACTGCCACCCGTGCCCGTGTACGTAAACATGGATATCAACAAGTTTCAGCAGGTTGTAAACAACTTGGTGTCGAATGCCATCAAGTTTACCCCCGACGGGGGCCACATTGCCCTGAGTCTGGAGCACCACAACAACCAGGCGCTAGTACGGGTAGCCGACAACGGAGTGGGCATTCCGGCGCCCATGCAGCCCATGCTCTTTGATAAGTTTACGCCCGCCCGTCGGCCCGGCCTGCGCGGCGAGAAAACCACCGGCCTGGGCATGTCCATTATTCAAACTATTGTAGAGCTGCACCACGGGCGCATCACGTTTGAAAGCACGGAGGGGGAGGGGAGCACCTTCACCGTGGAGTTGCCCGCCGAAATGGTATAGCTTTCCGCTGGAGCCGGGCAGAAAAACCGGCGCTGTCCCCGGCTTAAAAGTGGTTTTGCAGGATGTCTTGGATTTTTTCCGTAGTCAGCGGCTTGCTGATGAAGCCGGCAACTACGGCCATCTGCTCCACCCGGGCCACGTCGCGGGGGTGCAAAGAGGTGGTGAGCATTACAATAACGGTAGGCCGCTGCATGGCCGCCGGCAGCTGTTTGTAGGCCTGCAGAAACTCAATGCCGTTCATGCCCGGCATGTTCACATCAAGCAGAATGAGGGTGGGGCAGTCGGTAGCGGGAGCGGCACAGAGTTCCTGAATGCGGGCCATGGCCTGCTCCCCATTCAGAGCAACCAGCACGTTGTTGGTTACCTGAAGGCGGGTTAACAGGCTTTTATTCAGAAAGTTGGTGGTATGGTCATCATCTACCAGAAGTACGCTCGACAGTGTTTTCATGCGGTAACAGGTACAGGAAGGCGGTAGGGCAGGGCCGCGCGGCTACACCTATACGAACATCAGCGCCGAAAGTACACGGTGAAGGTGGCGCCTTCGCCCGGCTGGCTCCGAACCTGGATGTGGCCACCGGCATTTTCCACCACTCGCTTAACCATGTACAAGCCTATGCCCGAGCCCTCCACGTGGGCATGGAAGCGGCGGAACATCTGGAACATTTCCGGCTGCCGGCTTTCCTCAATGCCCAGCCCGTTGTCCTGCACCTCCAGTACCACAAAGCCTTCTTCGGTGCGGCAGCTGATCTGTACTTGCGGCGGGCAGTTGGGACGGTGATACTTGAGGGCGTTGCTGAGCAGGTTATACACCACGGAACGCAGGTTTTTGGCCGAAAAAGGCACGCTGGCGCAGTCCGTTACATTTATGTCTACCTCGGCCCCGGTGGCCTGAATAAGCGGCTGCAAATCCTGATAAACGTCCTCCACTACCGGGGCAAGGGAGGTGTCCTGGGCAGGGCGGTCATACTCGCGCTGGAGCTTGGTTACGTCGCTCAGGTGCTCAATGGTGCGCTTGAACCGCTCTATGGCCGCCTGCATCATGGCCAGTACTGGTTGCAGCTCCGCCGTCAGGGGAAGGTCGGTGGGCAGCTGATCCTGCATCAGATATACCAAGCCTTCGATGTTGGTGATAGGGGCTTTGAGGTCGTGAGACGCTGTGTAAATAAAGTTGTCCAGGTCTACGTTGGTACGCCGGAGCTGCTCATTGCTGGCCTGCAAATCCGCATTCAGCGCCTCCGCCCGGTCGCGGGCCGTGCGCAGCTTGGTGGTGAGGCGCTGCAGAGCTTGCTCGCCTTGTTTCTGCTCGTGAATGTCGAATACCGTACCCACGAACCCATCAAACTCGCCGGTGCGCGTAAACCGGGGCAGGCCGCTGTCAATGGCCCAGCGGTAGCGCCCATCCTGCCGGCGCAGGCGGTAAAGCAGGCTGAATGGGGCCTGGCGGGCGGTGGCGGCCTCAAAGGTGGTGTAGGTGGCCTGCAGGTCGTCGGGATGCACGGCATCCAGCCAGCCCCGGCCAAGTCCGGTGGCTTCCGTCTGACCGGTGTAGGCGTACCACTGCTGGTTAAGGTAGATGCACTGGCCGGCCGTGTCAGTCACCCAAATCATGCTTGGTACGTTGTTGGCCATCTGGCGCAGGTACTGCTCATTGCGCTCCACCACGCGCCGGGCCTGCACCTGGTCGGTTACCTCATGGGCAAACACCAGTATGCCATCTACGTCGGCGTTGGCGTTGCGCCGGGCCTGATAGGTAAAGGTCCAGAATATCTGCTCCAAGGGGCCCCCTTCGTGGCGGGCCAGCTGAAGCGGAACTTCCTGGAACACGGCGGTTTCTCCGCTGCTGTACACCTGCTCCAGCGCCTCGTACACAAAAGTGCCTACCACTTCCGGCAACGCTTCGTGCATGGGCTTGCCCAGCAACTCCCGCCCCGGAAAAATGCGCTGATACGCCGGATTTACCAGCTGGTATACAAACTCCGGCCCATCAAGAATTACAATGGGTGCCGGGGCTTCCATGAATAGCTTATGCAGAAGCTGCTGCTGCCGCTCGGCGTCCTGCCGGGCTTCTACCAGGGCCGTTACATCGTTAACCACGGCCACGGCTCCCACTACCTGCCCACTCTGCACGTCGGGCACGTAGCTGGCCTGCACATGGCGGCGCGTGCCATCGGTATACGTCAGGCGCGTTTCGAAATCCACCCGCTCGCCGCCCATCACCCGCTCCAGGTAACCCCGTACTTTTTGGTAAGCAGGCTCGCCTACCACGTCGCGCACGGGGCGCCCCACCAGGCCGGTAGTTGGGTCGCGCCACCAATGCTCGTAGGCTTTATTAACAAAGCGGTAGGTTTCGGTGTGGTCGATGTAGCTGATAAGCACGGGCAGCGCATCCGTAATCAGCTCCAGTTGCCTGGCCGAGGCCTCGCTGGCCTGGCGGGCCTGCACCTGTTCCGTGACTTCAAAGGCAAACACCACCACGCCATCTATCACGCCTTGCTCATTGTAGTAGGCCTGCTGAATGTAGTTGAAGTAACGGTTTTCCAGTACACCGCTGGTAGGGTGAGTAAGCGGGATGAGGATACTCAGCTCTTGGTGTGTCAGGCCCGTATCGTATACCTGCCGGAAAGTATGGTACACGGTATGGTCCTGAATTTCGGGCAAGGCTGTCAGAACAGGCCGGCCCAACAGTTCACGGTCCGGAAACAACTGCTGATAGCCTGGGTTTACTAACTCAAACACCAGCTCAGGCCCCCGCAAGATGCAGATGGCTGCCGGGGCCTGCATAAACAGGCGCTCCAGGTGGGCGCGCTGGCGCTCTGCTTCAGCGCGGGCCGCCTGCGTTTCCTGGATGCGCAGGCTCACGCGGGTTTCCAGCTCCTGGTTAAGCAGTTGCAGTTGGTGCTGGGTACGCTGCAGCTCGGCATTGTTGAGGTGGAACTCTTCGTTGCTGGCCTGGAGCTCTTCGTTAGTGGCGGCTAGTTCCTCGTTGGCTTTACCTAGCCGCTGGTTGAGGTGCTGTACCTGCTGGTGAGCCAGTACCTGCGGGCTAATATCGTAGGCGAAAATAGTTATGCCCGTTACGGCCCCGGCCGCGCTACGAATAGCCTGGTAAGTGAAGTTGAAGTACACTGGTTCCGGTTGGCCCGAGTTGCTCCGGTCAATATATACTATCTGCTCCCGGCCGTGGTAGGTTTCGCCGGTGCGGTACACGCCCTCCAGCAGGTCGAAGAAGGGCTGCCCCTGCAGGTCGGGCCAGGCCTGGCGTAAAGGGCGGCCCAGCAGGGGCCGCTCCCCAACCAATTCCTGATAAAGCGGGTTTACGAGCGTGAATACCAAGTCTGGCCCTTCCAGGGTGGCAATGCAGGCAGGAGCCTGCATAAACAGCCGGTGTAAGTGCTGGCGCTGCGTTTCGGCCTCGCTACGGGTTTGCTCCAGGCCCTGGGAGAGAGTGGCTAGCTGCTGGCGGGCGGCTTGCAGCTGCTGGCGCAGCGCTTCTATCTGCCCGGCGGCCTGATCTTCGGTAGCTACCGGCGGCAATGGCGTATTGAGTTGCGCTGGCCGCTGGGTTTGGCTGTGTGGTTCGGGCACGTTAAAGCGCACCAGCAGCACTTCGGCGTGTCGGCTAGCCGCTAGGAGCACGGGGGCGCCGGTGGGCGTATACCCACTCAGCTCCAAACTAATGGTGCCTGTTTCGGCCCGAAACAGGCTTTGATAGAAGGAGAAGACGGGCCCCAGTTCGTTGCCGGAATACAGCTCGGTGTGCGTGCGGGTGGGCCGTTCGGGCAACTGCAGGAGCTGTTGTGCGGCCGGGTTCAGGTAGTCGTAAACAAAATCAACCGGCTCGGGGCTTCCCGCCCTGAACGTAGGCCGCAACAGGGCCATGGCTACACCAGACCAAGCCAGAGCCGTTTGCAGCAGACTATCGGGGGCAGCAGCAGAAGTATCAGCAGGGCGAAAACTCACCGGAAACAGGCGAAAAAAGCAGAACAAGGCAGGGGGTAGCTACCCGGATGAAAGCATATCAGCACAAAAGAAGAGAATTCTCAGCCTGTAATAAACACCCGTGCGCAGCTCCTACTGCGCCCCCCGTACCCGCATGGGGAGTACGTATACGGCCTCGGAGGCAGTAATGAACAGGGTGTCCCGCTTTTTACCCGCAAAGCACACATTAGCCGTCCACTTCTCCGGAATGGCAATCTGCTCAATTTTCTGGCCGGCGGGGCTGTACACGGTTACGCCGTTGCCCGTCAGGTACACGTTGCCTTGGCGGTCGATGGTCATACCGTCGGAACCCTGCTCCACGAATAGCTGCCGATTCTGCAGTCGGCCATCGGGCCCAATCTGGTAGCAGTAGGTTTTGCCGGCTCCAATGTCGGCCACGTACAGCAGTTTACCATCAGGCGTACCGATTATACCGTTGGGCTGCTGCAGCTTATCGTCCATGGGCACAGCAGTGGTCTGGTTGGCGGCCAGGTAGTACACTTTCTGCCCACCCAGGTCGGGGTCGGGGGCCTGGCGCGTCCAATAGGGCCGCTGGTAGTAGGGGTCAGTGAAGTAGATGCCACCCGTTTTGGGCCGCACCCATAGGTCGTTGGGGCCGTTCAGAGTATGGCCCTGTACATCCCGTAGCCGCACGGTCACCGTGCCATTGGGCGCAATAGACCATAGCTGGTTGTGTTCATCGGCGCAAGCCAGCAGGTTGCCTTGCTGGTCGAAGTACGTGCCGTTGGCGCGGCCCGCTGGCTCCAGAAAAATGGAGAGCTGCCCGCGGGTGTCATACTTCCAGATCCGGTTGTTGGGCTGATCGGTAAAGAACACGTTGCCGGCTTTATCCACGGCCGGGCCCTCGGTGAAGCTAAATTGCCGGGATACCAGCCGGGGTGTAGCCCCAGCCACTACCACGGAATTGGAGCTGGACTGGGCGTTGGCCGAAACAGCGCCAAGGGCCCCAAGTAGCAGTACCCCAACAGCCGCAAGCGGGTAAAAAGAGCAGTATTTCATAGCAAGGAAACAGGAACAGCCAGACCACCGGGCACTGGTGCGTATTCCCAAGACGAAAACCTGCGGCAATTGGCTGCATAAGCCTAAGCATTTCGGCCCCCTTCCCGCATTTACCGTTCGGGTTCCAGTCCACAAGTTGGCTAGATGCACCCCGATACGAGGTGCGGTTCGTGCTGCGGTCCGCTGCCTTTTACACTTCTTCGGTCCGCCCGCAGGCTTAGCCTTCTAGAGTGTATGGACAGTTGATAAAATGTCCAGCCTAGACTGTGTGGACAGTCACGCTTCTTACTACCAAGCGGAACGTCATGCTTCGCTATGCTCTGCATGACGTGGCATTATTTGGGCTTTCTTACTGTCCACACAGCCTAGTGGAGAATGGCGTTTTCTCCGCCCCGGCCCAATGCCCAGCCAAAGCAGCGGAGCAAAGTTTTGCCAAAATAAGGAGGGCGCGCCCTACTACCGGCCACTACTGGCTGGCAATGGGACGCGCCTGATGATTGCGCTCAGCAGGACTGTCTTTCTGCTTACTGTCCACACAGCCTAGCTAACCAGCCTGCCGATGAAGGACTGCGTTGCATACCCCTAACTGCGCCAGGCCGGCCGGTGAGCCGCCGCAAAAGAGCTTCGGTAGGCTAAATGGCGTGCTCTGAGAACTTACAGCTGCGTGCTTTCCTTGCAGAATAGGCGGAAACTACCGCAGTAGCTCGTTACGCCGTAGCGCCTTCGCATACGCCGACTCTGGCAAGCGCCGGCCGAATAGCTTGTTTAGCTTCTTCTTTGGCGGCACCTTAAGTGTCTTTTTAGTGGGCTCAGGCTCGGCCAAGACTTCAGGGGCAAAATAGCCGGCTGCTCCGGCCAGCAATAGGAAAGTAGCAACAGTTTTCATACCGCATCTATTAAAATGATGATAGGGGCACTTACCGACGGCGGGAGCGAAGACGACGGTAAGCTGGCGTATGGCTGCGCTTCTTGCGCTTAAACCAAGTGGGCACCGCTGATGCCGCTGCCTCACTACGTACTGATACGGCGCTATTAACAGGAGCTGGAGCCAGGGTGATGGCCGCCTCAGATGGCAAAAGAAAGGGCGCGACCAGAAGAGCGAGGAAAGTAGATTGCATAGGTTTAAAGGTGATTTGGTTGTGTTGATACAAGTATAAGTTAAATATTTTATTACTTAAGTTACAATAATGAAAAACACCAAAAAAAGCCCCTCCCGGATGGGGAGGGGCTTGTCGAAGTGGCTGGAGACTTCCTATTGCTCGTGGGTATCGGCTTCGGCTATCTTCGCAGTGGCAAAAATGGCTATGCTAGCCAGTACGGCCACTCCAATGATCAGCTGGGTGGAGGTGAAGCGCTGCGAGGCTTTACGCAGCAGGGCACTGCCGTTTTTCAGCAAGTCATCTAACTGGTCTTGCTCACCCTTGAACACGCCATAGGCGCTTTGCAGGGTATTGATGATGTCCTCAGGAACAATTTTTTCGATTTCTTTGGGGAGTTGGTTGCTCATAACGAGGAAAGGCAGAGAGGTGAAGAATGAAGTGGAAGCGCCGCTAGGCATTCCCGAAGGCTCTGTACGCAGGTCAGGATATTTTTGATACCTCCTTTTGGCGCCTCTTAGCAAGTCTTTTTTCTACGGTTCACCTTGCCTCCAGCTCCCAAAACCGGGGTGCATCATAACCTCTCACCTCACCGCTTAGGCTTGCTCCCAGAATACAAGAGGAGATACTCGCGCTGAACCCCAGCAGTAAAGGCCAAGAAAAAGCCCCGCCGGATACCGGCGGGGCTCTTAGGTGAAGGCAGAAAGGCGAAGCCTATTCGTAGACTTTCACTACAAATACATAGTCCTGGAGCTTACGGATCTGCTGCGGCCGGGAGGTACCAGCAAGCAGGTTGGTACGGGGCATGTTGTAGGGTTTGCCCGCGCCGGCCGTGCCCAGCGAGTCAACCAAGCGCATCAGATACGACGACTTAGTAGCAAAGGCGGCGCTCTGCACGTCCATTTGCCGCCCGCTGATGATGCCAATCAAGTTGCCTCGGTCATCCAGTAGTGGCCCGCCTGAGTTGCCGGGGTTTACCGGAATACTGATCTGGTAGAAGCCCGTGTCGCCCTCAAAACCTGAGCGGGCGCTCAATGAACCATCGTTAAACACCAGGTCCTCCCGCGGGTAGCCCAGCGTGTACACCCGCTCCCCCAACTCCGACTGCCCCCGCTTAAACGAGTAGGGCAGGCGGCCAAAGCCTTTGAAGTCTTTGTCTTTGATTTGCAGGATGGCCAGATCATGGGCCACGTCGGTGAATACCGTTTCGGCGCGGTAGCGTTGCCGGTCCTTGCTCTCAATCAGCAAGGAGTCGGCGCCCTGAATAACGTGGTAGCTGGTAACTAGGTAGCCGTCGGCGGTGAGGGCAAAGCCGGTGCCGCTGAACTTGCCCGGGTTGCTTTTTTCCGGCTGCGAAACGTCCATCTGGTTAAGGGTCCGGTTCATGGAGCGCTGGTTACGCTTGATGCGCTCCACCTCCCGGCGCAACACCGTATAGCCGTACAAGGAGGGCTTCTGGGCGGCCCGGTACATTTCCATCCCCAGCAGGGTGGTGAATACAGCCAGCACGGCCACGGCCGCGGCCACCATCATAGTAGCGCGGTGGCCCTGCCAGAAGGCGCGGAGCTTTTCCTCGGTGCGCGAAATGCGCAGAGCCGGGCGGGGGGCGCGGCCCGTGGAGAACTGCTCGTGGCGCTCATCTTCCTCGGCGGCTTTGGCCAGGGGCGTGAGGCGTACGGCGCGCTCCGCATCCATATCGGCATGAATGGCGTGGAGCTTACGGCGTAGGGCCAGCCGGCGGCCATAGGCCGTGAGCGTACCCGTCAGCTCCTCAAACTCGTGCAGGCGCTGCGCCAGCTGCGGGTCGGCGGCGAGGCGGTGCTCCAGGGCGGCGCGCTCCTCCTCGGCCAGCCCGCCGGAGCGGTAAGCGTCGAATAAGGCGTAATAGTCAGCTTCTGTTTTCATGCTTTTGTAGTGCCTAGTGTTCAGGGGCTGGTGCCTGGTTAGCGGAGAACCCCCCGCTGAACACTATCAACTAAACTCTATGTCTGTTCCTGGTACTGGTTGAAAAAGAGCTTCTTCAGGCGTACCAAGCATTTGTATTTCTGGTTCTTAGCGTTGTCAGCATTGGTGTAGCCGAACTCAGCCGTGAGTTGCTGCATGGACTTATCGAGCAGATAAAATCCTTCTAGAAGCGAACGGCACGGCTCCCCAATGCGGTCCAGAGCCTGGGCCATGGTGCCCAGCCGCCGGTCCCGCTCTTCGGCTTCCTCCAGGTCGGCCTCGGCCCCGGTTTCCAGAAAGGGCTCATGGTCGTCAAGGCGGCCGCCAAAGCGGGTTTTGTCGGTGAGGCGCTTAAGCCAGAGGCGGCGGCACACCGCGTAGAGGTAAGTTTTGATCTGGCAGCTCAACTCCAAAGAGCCGTCACGTACCTTCTCATAAAATACCATTACGCCCTCCTGGTACACGTCCTTGGCTTCGTCCTCCGTGCCGCTGTTCTGCAGTACGTAGTGCGAAATCATGGGGAAGTGTAACCGGTAGAGCTGCGCCAGCGCCCGGTCATCGTCGCGGCGGATGGCCGCCACAAACTCCTCATCGGTGTAGGAAGGTTGGCCCTTACCCATTCGCTTTGTGGCTTAATACGATGAAAATGGCGGAGTAACCCGCCAGAAAAATATTTTTCGAAAGCGGGTTACCAACTTCGAATACCGGTATTAAGGGCGTTTTTTGGACCAATTTTCTCAAACCTACTAGTACAATGAAGAACCTCCTGAAGGTATCCGCTCTGGCCGTTGTTTTCGCTGCTACCCTCGCTTCCTGCGAGACCAAGAAAGCTGAAGAAACCACCACGACCACGGAAGCTACGACTACCGAAGCTACTACGGTTACCACTGACACCACGGTTGCTGCTCCCGCTACTGCTGACACCACCGCTGCTGCTACCACTGCTGCTCCGGCTGCCACCACCACCACGGAAGCTACCACCACGACTGAAGTTAAGTAATTAAGCGCCGGCTCAGCCGGCACCTACTTACAACAGCCCGGATTTCGCTATGGCGAGGCCCGGGCTGTTTTTTTGTCCGGAGCCAAGCCGAAAGATACCAGGATTTGCCGGGTTAGCTCGGCCGCTGTTGGGAGCGAAGGGGGCTTGTTGTAGCAGTTGGCGCTAGATTTTTTCTTCCACCCACAACAGGCCCGCCCCTAGTACAAACAGGCCAAAGCCGAGCCACCGGGGCCAGGTAGTGGTGGCCGTTGCCGGTGCCCCAACCACTGCCTGAGCGCCCATGGCAGCGTTTTGCCGCGCTGCCCGCTGCCATTCCGCAAACCGGGGGAGGGGCCAAGCCATTGCGTCATACACGTAGAAGTGCCGGCTGGTGCTGCCCACGCGGGCCTCGTGCCAACCAGGCGCGGCAGCCCAGTACGGGGCCGTGGTCCATTCCGGAACGGCGGCATCCTGGCGCCGGACCAGTGTAGTGGTGTTCCTGGGGCTGATAATGGTGAGGGGGTTGCGGGTAGCCGGGCCTTCGTAGCGGAGCACAACCGGCTCGGCCGGGCGGGGCCAGGAGGAAAGTAACCGGAGCTCAGAATTGGTTTGCGCGGGCCGCACTGCGGAAAGCAGCTGGCTCCAGTAGGCGTGGTACACCCCCGACTGGCGCTGCAACAACCAGGGAAAAGTTTCGGTGACCGTGGTAACGGCTACCTGCCCCAGCCCCAGGCGGCGGCTGGCGGCAGCTACCTGCTGGTTGGCAGTGCTAAGCAGCGGCCGTAGGCTTGCTGAATTCAGGAGCACATGCGTGGCCGGTGCCGGAGCTGGCTGGGCAGTGCCCGGCCACTGCAGGGGCAGCGCAGCGGCATTGGCTGGCCGGGCCTGCAGCCGGAAAGCGGCGCCGCCTGGCAGCTGGCGCGGAATAGCGGAGCCATCGGCCAGGAGCAGCACGTTGCAGGTGCTCGTGCGCACACTTTGGCTCAGGGCCTGACTTTCATCAGCGGATAAGCTGGCCAGCGCGTCAGTATCAAGCAGGACCACATCGAAGGCGGCCAGCAAGCGGGGGGTGAGGCGACTTAAGTTGAGCGGGGCAGGTAGGTTAAGAAACTCCGTTTGAGCAAGGCCCCGGCTAACGCCGATGCGCAAAGCCACTTGGTGCTGACGGGCCGCCAGCTCATCCTTCAGAAACCGGATTTCAAAGGAGGGCGCGGAGGCCAGTATCAATAGCCGCAGGGGCTGAGTGGGCAGTATCTCCACGGGCACCGGTTCCTGGGACAGGAGCCGGCCCGTCTGGTAGGCCTGCACCTGATAAACGGCCGTGCCGACAGCCTTGGGAGTGAAGCGCAACCGGAAAGAGCCGCGCCCGGCCGGCAGCTGCACTGAGTCGCGGGGGGCACCGGCCGCCAGCAGCCGCACCCACACTGACCCCGAAGTTGGAGCGCTGAAAGAACCCTCTATCTGCCAGGGCTGGCCCAGTTCAGGCTGCGTAGGCCAAGCCGCCATGGCAAAGCCTAAACGGGAAGCATCGGCGTGCGGAACCAGGAGCAAGCCCTGCAGGGCGGCTACATCGGCAACGGGTAGCCCCTGGCCCAGCACGTGCAACCGCGTTATGCCGGGCAGCAACTGGCGTACAGCTGCCACATTCGGAATAGTGGTCGTATCATCGGCCCGATGCGAAGCCAGCCGCCATACCGGGGTGCCCGCCGCCACCTGGCGTTGCAGGGCCCGAAGCGTATCGGGAGAGTAGCCATCCGTGAGCAAAATAGCCGAAGCAGGAGCCGGTTGCGTGAAGCTGCGAGTAGGCGGAAACGCGGCAAGTATTAGCCCGGCAGCGGCCAGCAGCCCGGCCAGCAGCCGTAGCCCCCGCCGCCGGGTATCGGCGCGGCGGATGGCCAGCACAGTCAACAGCACCGCCAACAGCAGGCAAAGAGCAACAGCGTATAGCATTCGAGGAACGGAAGAAAAAGAATTAGCGGCTAAGCTCCTGGAAGTAGCGCCGGGTGAGCTGGTTGCCGGAACGCGTGGTGCGCACGGGCGCGGCCGGCGGTGGGGGCAGCAGGCTGGTGAAGGCGCGCTCAATCAGGGGCAAATTGTAGCGGGCAGCCGGCTGCTTGGCGCGCAGACCTGCCGTAAGCAGCCGTAACTCCCGCAATGCACCCAGGTAAGTGCTGGGCTGACGCAACGCGGCCTGCGCCAGCTGTTGCCCGCCCTGTTCCAAAGCAGCCGCAGTGCGGGCGGCAGCGTTATTCTGCCGAAGCTGGGCCAGGGCCCCCAGCGCCGCCCGCACGGCCGGCTGCTGGCTGGAAGGGGGCAACTGGGCCCGGCGCGTGGTAGCCGCGGCCCCGGCCAGGTCGCCGGTGAGACGGGTAGTGGCTTCGGGCATGGGCGGAGGCGTGAAACCGGCTTTCTTCACGTAGGCCCGGGTTTGCTGCTGCACCTCCTTGAGCAGGCGCAGGGCGCGGTACTCGTAGGGCAGAGCCTCGCGGGGGCGGCCGGTGCGTAGGCGCAGCTCCGATTCCCACATCTGGCTCAGTACGGCCTGCAGCTTGGCTTTCACAGTGGGCTCCAGAAAGTCGGCGGTTTCGGCGTCGTCGTGGTGGTGGATGTAAGGGTCCATCAGCTCGGCGGTGCGGGCCTCGTAGTCGGTGGCGCCGGCGGGTGCCGGGGAGTGGTGGTCGTGGCCGTCGTCGGGGCTGTGGCCGGGCTCGTCGGCGGAGTGCTGCTCGGGTTTGGCCTCGGCTTCGGTGTGGTCTTCGGCTACCACGGAGCCCAGGCCGGGCTCCTCGGCCGGTGCGTCGGCGGTGGGTGGGCCGGGCGGCGCGCCGCCGATGGTTTCATCAGCTTCCTCCCCCAAAAACTTGCCGTAACGCATCCGCAGCACTTTCTGGTCGAAGCCGATGGTGTTGGCTCGCTCCAGCAGCGTGGCGGGCGCCAAGGTTCGCTGCTCAGCCAGTAGCTTTTCGGTGTCAATGATAATTTGGCGCTGACTGCGGAAATAAGCCGGGGCCGTATTCACGCCCAAGGACACATCCAAGGCGCTTTCCTGCACGGTGGTATCTTCCCACTGCACCAGGTAGGTATCGGAGCGGGTCATGTGCTGCTGGTTATCCCAGGCCTGCACGTAGAAGTACACCTCGTCGCCGTAGGTGAGGCCCAGGGCCGGCAGGCGCAGCACCGGGCGCACGGTGGCCGCTGCGGGCTGCCCGGCCAGTGGGGCGCTCAAATCGGTAACTACTTCCCGAAACTTCACGCCCTCACCCTGGCCCTGGGCCACGGTAGCCACCAGCCGGGCGCGGGCCAGGCCGTAGTCGTCGCGCAGCTGGGCCTGAATGGCTACCTGCGGAGGGCGGCCAAACTCAACCAGCGTGTAGGCTTTGGGCGAGACGATGCGGATAGTCGGGGCTTGGTCGGGCTGTACCTCAATAGCGTACTCATCGGAAACCTGATTACCCAGCCGCAGCCGGTACAGCGCGGAGGCCTTGAGCTGCTGCTCGGCCACAAACCGGGTAGGCTGGCCCGCCACCGGCCGCAGCTTGATACGCTGGGTGCCCAGTTCCAGCACGGGGGGAGTTTGGGTGGGCCCGCTAACCGTAAGCCGCCACTGCACGCGGCTTTGCTGGGGGCAGCGGAATGAGGGCGAAGTGGGCGTAAACGCGGCGCGACGAGTGTAAGCCGGTGGCTGTACCAACAGGCGGGTTTCGGTGATGCGCGGGGCGGTGGCCGGTTGGGCTGGGGTTTCGGTGAAGTGCAGCGGCAGCGGTTGGCCCGCCGCTGGGGCGCTGGTGCCCGCCACCGGCCGCGCCCACCACAGGCCCGCCGCCAGCAGCAGTAAGCCCGCCAGGCCCAGGCCGTACGGCCGCCAGCGCACGGGCAACAAAGGCCCGGCGGCGCTCAGCTCCGGCAAACGACTAAGCAGCCGCTGCTGCTGCAGGTGTTCTAGTAGGTTGAGTTCCTCGGCGGGGCGCAGGAGCAGGGCCGCGCTGTCTTCCAGGGCCGGGTGCTGGCGGTTCAGGTGCCGGGCCACGCCCTCCAAAGGCTCCTGCCAGATTCGCCAAAGCCACCACGCCCCCGCCAGCAACCCCAGCCCCGCCGCCAGATACACGGCTGGGCGCGCCATTGGCCAGGCCACAGCGGCCACGGCCAGCACAGCGGCGGCCCCCGTGGCTAGCAGCAGCCCAGTAGCCGTGCGCCGCAGGGCCCAGGCGCGGGCGGCGGCCCGGAGCGGGGCAGCGGCCGAAACAGGAGAGGCAAGCAGCGTACTCATCAGGAAGTGAGGCTAGGAGAAGATACAGCTGCCCGGCGGGAAGCCAGGGCCCGCTCAAGGACAAAAAGCAGACCCGCCGCCAGCACCAGCCAGGGGGCCAGGGCCCGGCGCGGGGCCGTTGGGGCTGGCCCCCTGGCTGGCTTCTGCAACTGCGGGCCCTGCAACTGCGCAACCGGCAGCAGGCGTGAATCGGGGCTGCTGGGCGCGGTTGAAATAGGGTGCAGTAAGGGCAGCAGCAACGCGGGCAGGGCCGGGCTGTCGGCCAGCTCGCTCCAGCCGGCCCCGAGGCGGGTGTGCAGGTAGTAGCGGGTAGGAGTAGGCTGGCTGAGTACCGCCTGGCCGGTAGCCGTAACCCACACCGGGCCGGCGCCTTGGCGGCTGGTATCAAGCCGCTGAATGCGGGTGGGCTGGCTGAAGCCCGGCGGCTGAAAGGCCGCGTCTGCCTTGGCGGTGGTGCCCGGGGCTTCCTGCCACACCCGCGTGGTACGGGCTAAGCGTGGCGCCGGGGCATCCTGGAGCCAGAATAGCCAATCCAGGGAATCGGTAGGCGTGGTGGAGGCCACCGTGATGCGCGGGGGCAGCGGCAGCACGCTGCCCACGGCCCGCAGCGCCGCCAGCAGCACCCGCCCCGAGGCCGCGTGGGCCTCATCAATACTAAGGTGCCAGTGTGGGGCCCGGGTGAGTAGCGGCAGCAGCCGGTTACCCTGGTACAGCGCATGCTGTCCGGCCTCTACCCGCAATACCAGTCCTGGCCCGATAGGCAGCGGGCCGCTTTCTGAGGGCCAGGGCCGCCGAATTTTCTCAAAGCGAATGCCCGTTTCCTGACCCGTGGCCACCAGCACTACCAGGCTGTCGGGGTGGGGCTGCCAGGCGCTCAGGGCCCAGCGCAGGGAGTCGGGGGCGGGCACGGGCAGCCAGCGTACGGCGGCGGGCAACACGGGGCGGGTGCCGCTGAAAGAGGACAAATTGAGCGGGGTAACTACCACCAAAGGCCGGTTGGGCAGGGAGTCGGCGGCAGTTTGGGTCAGGTGCCACAGGTTGCCGGCGGCCACAGAATCGGGCTGAAAGGCAGAAGCAGCAGTAGTATCGCCGAGGCCGAGGCTGGCCCAGGGCAAGGGATTCCCAACGGGCAGGGCCGCGTGCAGCTGCCGCAGCTCGTAGCCCCGCTGCCGCAGCGAATCTAGGGCCGGGCGTAGCGGCTTAAGGGCCGCAGTTGTCAGGCCCGGAGCCAGTAGCACCTGCCCGCGGGCGGGCGGCGTGGGCAACAGCTGCGCGGGCTCGGCCAGGGCCAGGGCCAGTAGGGCTAGCAGAGCAGCCCGCAGCAAAAATAGCCACAGTTGTTCGGGGCGCAGGCTGCGGAGCCGCCGGTTAGCCGCTGCTTCCAGCCACCGCACACTGCCCACGCGTACTACCCGGCCCGGCCGCCGGTTCCAGAGGTAAATAGCCAGGGGTACTACCAGCGCCAGGAGGGCCAGCCAGCCAGCAGCGGCGTGCGAAAAGACAACGGGAACCAAACAGAGCAGGGGTTGGAAGTACGGACGGGCCCTCAACCTACGGAAGCCAGGCTACAGACACAACTTTCCACAGCAGCGTTGCCGCCGATAAGGCCCTGACCCGCCAAAAGTTTCCGCTCCTGCCAGCCTTATTCTATGGCAGCGGCTGGGCCAGGGCCTGCCCCAGCGAGGCGACCAGCACCGTCATGGCATCCTGAATACCCTGGCACTGCTGCAGCATGCGCGGTTTCGGCTCGCCCTTGTTCGTGTACTGGTCATAGTCGCGCAAAGCCGGCTCCACGGGTTGGCGGCGGTTTTGGGCGGCGGTAGTGCTGATGCGGGCAAAGTCATCGGCCCGCTGCCACTGCGCCAGCCCATCGGCAGCCAAGCCGCCGCTGGCATCACTGGCGGCACTGGTTACAGGATAATTTGGGTAGCTGAGGTCGGTTAGCTCATACTGCAGGCCGCCAGCCCGGGCTCTAAGCTGGAAGCGGAACAGCAAGTTGAAGCGGCGGGCCTCCAGGTTTTTCTGAGCCGGCCCCAGGGCTTGCACGATGGCCTGCCCGATGAGTACACCCCGACCGGCGTCGGCGAAGCGCACAACCTGGTCATACTGCTCAAACTGCCGGGCCAGCCACTCCTGGGCGCGGCCGTATACCTCGGTCTGGGGTAGCCCGGCGGCCGGCAACAGGCCCCGGTAAGTAATCAGGTGGGTTATGGAATCAATAGCAACAACGGGCAGGGGCCGCTGGTAGCTGGTTGGCAGCGGGGTCGTTTGGGCGTAGGCCACCGGAGTAGATAGGCCCAGCGCAAGTAAGCCAACGAGTAGATAACGGGTCATAGCGAGCAGGATAAGACGGTTGTGGCCGACTTCTCGCAACTATCGGGCCTGAGCCGGCCTGGCGGTCCGGCGGCTGGAAACCGTCGGGCCGGTTGTTGGTAGCTGATGTTGTTCCGTTGCCGGCCGGGTGGCGCAAGCTGATGTTGTTCCGTTGTCGTTCCGGCGTCAGCTTACGGCAACCGGCCCGACGGCTTCCAGCCGCCGGACCGGCCAAATGTCAGCCCCGGGCGCGGCGCCGCAGAAACTCCCGTAGCGCATCTGTCAGTGGTTCGGCCGTATTTAGCCGGTAATACTCGAAGCCCCGGGTGCGGGCCCGGCGGGCGGTTTCCAGCAGCCAGGCCTGCAGTTGCTGCTGCCATACCCGGCGCTGCTGGCCGGCGTCCAGCTGCAGCTGCTGGCCGGTTTCCAGGTCCTCAAAGGTTACGGCGCCGCGGTACGTGAAATCCAGCTCGTTGCGGGCCATCAGGTGCAGCAGCAGTACCTCGCCGGTAGCGGCGCGCAGGCGAGTGAGGAGCTGCTCAATTTCCCCGTTTTCCTCGTACAGGTCGCTCACGCACACGGTAAGGGCCGGCTGGCGGCGGGCGGTGAGGGGGGCCAAGGTGGTGATATCGGGGAAGCGGCCGGCGGCTTCAATGTGCTCCAGGGTGTGGTAGATGCGCTGCTGCTGGCGGGCATCGGAGCGGGGCGGCAGGTGCTGCAGGCCCCGGGGGTGCAGCACCGTCAGGGCTACGGCGTCGCCCTGCTGGGTGGCCACGTAGGCCAGGGCCGCGCACAGAAGGCGGGCGTACTCCAGCTTGCTCAGGCCATTATCGTCCCGGTGGTTCATGCTGGCGGTGGCATCCAGCACCAAGTGCACTACCAGGCTGGTATCCACCTCCGATTCGCGCAGGTAGTACCTATCGGAGCGGGCCGCCAGCCGCCAGTCGAGGCGGCGCAGGTCGTCGCCGGGTTGGTAGGGGCGGTACTGGTTGAACTCCATGCCCGCGCCCTTGCGCCGGCTGGCGTGGGCGCCGTGCAGCATACCCTCGGCCGCCCGCCGAGCCGCCAGCGGTAGGTTTTGCAGTGCGTGCAGGTATTCGGGCGTGAGCATGCTTAGTTGGTAGTTGCTGCTTGGTAGTTGCTGCTTGGTAGTTGCTGCTTGGTAGTTGCTGGTTGTTGGGAAGAGAATTTCATTCTGCCAACTACCAACCAGCAACTACCAAGCAGCAATTACCTCAAATTTGCACTGCCTTTAATAGCTCCCGCACGGCATCGTCGGGGGTGAGGCTCTCGGCTTCAGCATTGAAGTTCAGCAGCACGCGGTGGCGCAGTACGGCCGGGGCCAGGGCATGCACGTCCTCCAGGGTAGCGGCAAACCGGCCGTGTAGCAGGGCCCGGGCTTTGGCGCACAAAATGAGGGCCTGCCCGGCCCGGGGGCCTGCGCCCCAGCGCCCGTAGTCCCGGATAAACTTCACCTCCGAGGTGGCCGGGCGGGTGGCGCGCACCAGGCGGTTCACCAGCCCCATCAATTCCGCGCTGATGCTCACTTGGCGCGTGAGCAGCTGCAGTTGGCGCACTTCCTCCCCGCCCAGCACGGGCTGCACCTGCTGGCGGCTGGTGCCGGTGGTGCCGCTCAGTACGGCTAGCTCCTCCTGCTCGGTGGGGTAGCCGATGCGCACGTACAGCAGAAACCGGTCGAGCTGGGCCTCGGGTAGGGGGTAGGTGCCGCTCTGCTCAATAGGGTTTTGGGTGGCCAGCAGAAAGAACGGCTTAGGTAGGGCGTGCTCCTGGCCGGCGTAGGTTACGTGGCCTTCCTGCATGGCTTCCAGCAAAGCGGCCTGGGTTTTAGGCGGCGTCCGGTTGATTTCGTCGGCCAGCACCAAACTGGCGAAAATGGGGCCGGGGTTGAACTTGAACGAGCGGTGGCCGGTGCCGTGGTCTTCCTCCAGAATCTCGGTGCCCAGAATATCGGTGGGCATCAGGTCGGGGGTGAACTGGATGCGGCGGAAGGGCAGGTCCATGGCATGGGCCAGGGTGCGCACCAGCAAGGTTTTGGCCAGGCCCGGCACGCCTTCCAGCAGGGCGTGGCCCCCGGCCAGCAAGGCCACCAATACCTCTTCCAGCACGTCCTGCTGGCCCACAATCACCTTCCCGATTTCCTGTTTAAGCTGGGGTATTTTCTGAAGCAGGCGAGTTACGTCTTGTTCGGTCACGAAAACGGGCGTTGAAAAGTCTGGACGGAAGATAGAAGGGAAACTGATACAAAGTCAGCAGAAACGCGCCGGGGATGCTTCAAACTGCGGCTGGGCGCGTATTCTGGGTGTTGCTATAAATCAGGTTTAGGAAGCGGGGCTGAAGAAATACGTCAGGTTTAACTGGAAGCCCCGGGTTTTCGTGTCTGGGTCGAAGCCAATGTAGGGGCTTTGGTAGCTGTTGCGCAGGCCGTGACTGTGCGAAAGCTGCACCTGTAGCGGGCCGGTTTTGTAGCCCAGGCCCACGGTATAGCCCGCATCTAGGCGGCGGAAGTAGGTGTTATAGGCATCCTTATTTTCTTTCCCGAAGCCCACTTTCTCGTCCTGCTCAAATTGCGCCTGCGCGTAGGTCTGGTAATATTCCGAGGTGCGCACAGGCTTGTCGAACTCGTAGTGGTAGCGGCCGTTGAGGCCCACGCCCAGGTAGGGCCCAGCAAATAGCTGCACTCCGTGCACGGTAGCTACCAGGTTCACGGGCACCTCCAGGTAGTTGAGCCGCAGCCGCACAAGGCTATTATCGGTATAGGTAGTACCCTGCAGCTGTACGGTGCCTTCCTCCTTCACCCGAAACCCTTTCTGGACGAACACCACGGCGGGCTGCAGACTCAGCCAGCCCAGGGCGGCATCCAGTACCAAGCCACCTTGCCCACCCCAGAAGTTATACATGGGTTGCACGTTCTGGTAGCCGGGAGCCGTAGAGGTAGTGCGCGTAACCTGGGCGCCGCCCCGGATACCATAGCTAAGCTTGAGCGGACCCAGGGGCTCCAGCTTTACTTGTACCTGAGCGGTAGCGGAATAGCACAGGCCGAACAGCGCCAGCGCGGTGAGGGGTAGAAATTGGCGCACAGGGGAGGGAGATTAGAGGGCGGGCGTTAAGCGGTTAACGCATACAAGATAATATTCACCCCAAACTTGGTATTGTCCTCGGCCAAAAAGCGTTTGTTGCGGAAGTCGTAGTCCCACTCGCAGCCGTAGTCTTTGTTGGAGTAGAGCACGGCCAGCCGCCCGTTGATTTCGATGCCTTTCAGGTAGTCGTGCACTAGGTCGTCGCCCCAGCCATTGAGCTCGAAGCCGGTGTTGGGTGGGCCGTCGGGGAACTTGAAGAACTGGGAGTAAATCGGGTGCGACTTGGGCAGCTTTTTGAGGGCTCCGGCCCCGAAACACACCCGCATCTGCTCCTCGAAGCTGCGGGCAAACAGCCCGTCGATGTCGTGGTTACAGTCGTCCACAAACACAAAGCCGCCGCCCCGCACGTACTGCTCAAAGTTCTTGCGCTCAGGAGCCGAAAACTGCACCAGCCGGTGCCCCGAAAGGTAGCAGAACGGATACCGGAACAGCTCCGGCGAGTCGAGGGCCACCACTTTCTCCTTGGCATTTACCGGCACCTTGGTGTACTGTACCAGGGAGTGCAGCAGGTTGGCGGGCATCCGCTCATCCACGGCGTCCCAGTCGCCGGAGCGGTATTGGAGGCGTACAAAAGTGAACGGCGCGGGCATACGGGGCAGGGAACAGGAGAGTAAACGCGGGGCAAAGACACAGGCTCCGGGGTAAAGGTGGCACCAACCAGCCCAGCAGTAGCGCAGCAGGTGGCGGAGCCGCACCGGAAGGCAGTGGGGTTTACGGCGCTAAACATACGCCTTGAGCGGCAACTACCGTTACTGCAACTGGCGTACTGCCTGTAACCATCTACTACTCTTTGCTATGAAACGCACCTTGCTCGTAGTGCCGGCCCTGCTGCTGGCCGCCACCGCCCAGGCCCAATTTGGGGTGAAGGCCGGTATCAACGCCGCCGTGCTGGACGGAGAAAACCTGGGCTCCACCTCCACCCGGTACAAAACCTACTACCACGGCGGTATTTTTTATGAGGCCAACGTGCTGGGGCCGGTATCCATTCAGCCCGAGCTGCTCTACTCCCTGCAGGGCAGCTCCATCCGTACGGCCATTGGCAACTACGACGCCAAGCTGCACTACCTCAACCTACCCGTGCTGGCCAAGGTAACGGTGGGCCCGGTATTCGTGGAGGCGGGCCCGCAGGTGGGGTTTATGGTAGCCAACGAAGAAGCCAACCAGGTGGGCGGCGGGGGCGGCTACCGCTTCAAGCGCACCGACTTCAGCCTGGCAGCCGGGGGCGGCCTCAAACTCGGTAACCTACTGCTCGGAGCACGCTTCAACGCTGGCCTCAACGACATCGACGAAACGCCCTACCCCACCAACCTCAACGACCCCCGTTTCAAAAACCGCGTGATTCAGGGCTACGTGGCCTACCAGTTCGATAACGACTGAGGACTGCCGACCCGGAGCTACTTAGCTGCCGCGCCCAGCAGAAACTGATTGTACAGGTTGACAATCTGAGGGGTATCCTTATAATGAAACCCCTCACTGCCCTGCTTGATTTGGGTGCTGATAGCCAGACAGTCAGCAGTATACTCGCTCATCAGCTTACGGAAGTTGCCGTGGGAAAGTGCTACCAACTGGCCATTGCGCCGCACAAACCAGCGGTTGCGCTCCATGGCGCTGCCTCCCAGTTGGGCCAATACGGTGGCGCCAGCTAAAGCCGGGTTTACAACGGAGAAAATCAGCGGCACTTTATCACCCACGGAACCGCTGACGGCAAATAGCTCCACGGGGCCTTCCACTAAGCGCATGGCAAGCACCTCGGGGTAGCCGGCGGCCCCCATATTTTCCAACTGATGCCCCCGGATAGTGGCCGAGGATATCTTCTTGACATCTACGTACTGAATGCGGGGGAAGGGCCGTATCTCGGGGTTGCGGCTGAAGTAGAGAATCTTCTCTTCAAACCCAATGCAGTCGACCGGGAAATACGACCGGACGGTTTTGCCATCGGTAGTCTTGACTACGGCCAGCCCGTGCGGGGTTTTGGGGCCGGTATCCCGCCAAGCCACCGAGTCGGGCAGGGCTTGGGCAGTGGCAGCCGGGCCAGGGCCCAGGAGTACCAGGCTTGCAATACCGAGTGAAAATCCAAGCCGTACAAGTGGGTGCATCGAAATAAGGACGTTGGTAAGGATAGGTAAAGGTGGGGTGGCGTGTTCCGCAACTACTTGATAAATATCATTTTTTTGTCCGTAACTGGCTCTCGGCAGTGCAGAGAGCTTGAAATAGAGAAAAGGAAATCGTGGTACAGCCCGGCAGTGCCCGCACGCTGCTGAGCCTGGCTCCCCACCCTAAGCTATGTAGACAGTAACGTAACGCTTCTTGCTACCACTCAGAACGTCATGCAGAGCCGGAGGCGAAGCATCTCACGTGCTGACGCCTGAATAGCTTGGCAACGTCAGCACGCGAGATGCTTCGCCTGCGGCTCTGCATGATGGCCTTGTTGGATACCATGCATACAGCCAAGTGTCTGTTGGCCTGTAACCGGCCCCCGATTGGGGTATATTATTTACTGAGAAAGAAATAAACTGCGGGCTACGCCTGTGCAGTGAGAATTGGTGGGATGCCCAGGAGGCGGGAGTAATGCAGTTGGTTTTGGGGGCTGCAGGATTTTCTCCTACTTGCCGGCCGAATGTTTTTCTCTACCTATCTATGAAAAAAATTACTCTCGTGGCCACCCTGTTATTGGGTGGTGCCAGTATCAGTTGGGCACAAACGGGCGTGCAGGCGGGCCTTAAAGCGGGGCTTACTACGGCGGTGCTTAGTGGCAGTATCAATCAGAATACCAAGTACAAGTCTGGGTTTCACGTGGGGGGTATGCTGCGGGTACGCCCGAGCCGGGTTTTCGCCTTCCAGCCAGAATTGATATTCTCGCAGCAGGGCTCAAGCAATGAAATACCTCTGGGTCCGGTAACGCTCGAAAACAAGACCAAGCTCTCTTACCTGAACATCCCGCTGCTGGCGAAACTGTATCTGAGTGAGGCGGTAAATCTGCAAGTGGGGCCGCAGGTTGGGCTGCTGCTGGCCGCTCGCCAAACCGGCCAAACTGGCTACTACTCCGGTTCGGGCGGCTCCGGTTTCCGCACCGAGGATCTGGATGTAAAGGCCGATTACAAGGGCGACGTTGGCCTATGCATGGGTTTGGGGGTTGATCTGAAAAGCGGCCTCACTTTCGCCGCCCGTGTTAACTACGGCCTGACGGACATTAACAACAACGAGCAGGAAAAACAACTACGTGAGGCTCTGCGCATAAAGGGGCTATACAACCGGGTTCTGGAATTCTCTCTGGGGTATCTGTTCAGCTCAAAATAGCAGGCACCGCCTACCGTCACTTGCTAAAACGCCCGATCTGTTGGTCAGATCGGGCGTTTTGAATGTAGGCCTTGTTGCCGGTTTATACCGCGTCGGAAAGCGAGGTGAAAGTGAAGTCCCGGATTTTCAGGGGCGGTACCAGGTTGCCGCCCAGGCGCACGGGCTTGCCAATGGCCTCCACGTTGTTGAGCATGATAATGGGCGACTCGTTGAAACGGAAGTTCTTGATGGGGAACTTGATTTTGCCGTTTTCGATGTAGAACGTGCCGTCCCGGGTGAGGCCGGTGAACAGCAGCGTCTGCGGGTCCACGTCGCGGATGTACCACAGGCGCGTCACCAGAATGCCTTTTTCGGTGCTTTTGATGAGGTCCTGCACGCTTTGGGTGCCGCCTTCCATAATGAAGCTGCCGGGAAAAGGGGTGGCCTGCTTGCCGGTTTTCTGGGCCCAGAAGCGGGAGTAGTACATATTCTTGACCACGCCCTTTTCCACCCAGTTCATGCGCTTCACCGGCATGCCTTCCCCGTCAAACACGCCGCTGGGGGCCTGGGCATTCAGCGGATCGGAGTAAATGGTAATGCGCGGGTCGAAGAGCTTTTCGCCCAACTTGTTGCCGCCCCCCTTTTTACTCAGGAAGGAGCGGCCCTCATCGGCTTCCCGAGCGCCCAGGCTGTACATCAGGTTGTTCAGCAGCCCCTCATCCGACACCAGGGCGGCGGGCTCCAGAATAACGGTGTACTTGCCGGGCTCCAGGGCCTTCGCGTTGCGCGAGCCGGCGGCTTTATCGGCGGCGGTTTGGGTCAAGGTTTTGGCGTTGAACTTGCCGGCATCCGTGAAGTCGGCTACGGCGTAGCCCGAGCCGGTACCATCAGGAGTGCGCACCGTCACCGAAAAATCAATGCTGGTGCTCTGCTGATAGGCTTCCAGGCCCTTGTTATTGCGCAGGGCTTGGAAGTAGGCGCCGTCCTCCAGGTAGCCGGCCCCGGTTAGGCCCTTGGCCGCGCACAGGGCAATACTGTCGCCGGCGGCCTGGGCCCGGAAATCGGGGGTAATGGCGGCGGTACTGGCGGCGTAGCTCACGGGCGTGAGGTACTGCTGGGGGCCCAGCAAAGGCATGTATTCGGGGTCTTCCGGGGCGAGGCGGGCAATTTCCTCGGCCCGTTGCACGCAGCGGCGCAGCGTGGCATCGTCGAACTCATTGCAGGTGGCCACGCCCGAGCGTTTGCCGAAGCGCGACTCCACTACCAGCCGCACGTTGTCGGAGGCCCCGGCGGTGCTCACCGAGTTGCGGGCGTAGCGGATGTTGCCGGTAGTGCGCCCGTCCAGGCTGGCCTGGCACTCATCAGCGGTGCTAAACCCAATTACCTTCTTCAGGATAGCCTGGGACTCGTCTTTGGAGAGGATAGCCATGTAGTTAATGTGCAGAATGTAGAGGGAATGCGGAGAATGTGAAAAATGACCCGGTCAGGCAGCAAGGCTGAAATGACTGGCAGGCCAGCGCATGGAAATGTGTACACTGTTTGCTGACAGCACATTGGCCACATTTTTCACATTCTCACCACATTATTACTAGCCGATTTTGCGGGCCGTGTTGATAACGTTGACCGAGTTGAAGCGGGTGGTGCTGGAGCCGTGGCTCACGGCCGACGACTGGCTGGGCTGGCCTTTGCCGTCGTTGAAGAAGCCCGCAAACCGATAATCCGACTGGTCGCACACGGCCGCGCAGGAGTTCCAGAACTCCAGGGTATTGGTCTGGTAGGCCACGTCCTCGAGCATGCCCGTGATTTTGCCCTTCTCAATGGCGTAGAATACCTGCCCGCCAAACTGGGAGTTGTAGCGCTGCTGGTCGATGGAGAAAGAGCCGTTGCCGGCAATGTAAATGCCTTTGTCCACGTTTTTTACCATGTCATCCACGCTCATCTTGGCTGCGCCGGGCTTGAGGCTCACGTTGGGCATGCGCTGGAACTGCACATCCTGCCACGACTGCGAATAGCAGCACCCGTCCGATTCCGTCTGGCCCACGATGTGCGCCTGGTCCCGGATTTTCTCGTAATCCACCAGAATACCATCCTTGATGAGGTTCCATTCCTTGGTTTTCACGCCCTCATCGTCGTAGCCCACGGCGCCCAAAGAGCCGGGCTGCAGCTTATCGGCTACAATGTTCACCTGCTTCGAGCCGTAGGGCTGGCCTTTGGCTTTCCACTCCAGGGTGGCGAAGCTGGTGCCGGCAAAGTTAGCCTCGTAGCCCAGCACGCGGTCCAGCTCCAGCGGGTGACCCACCGATTCGTGGATGGTCAGGCCGAGGTGGTGGGGGTCCAGCACCAGGTCGTATTTGCCGGGCACTACGCTCTTGCAGGTAAGCTTTTCCTTGGCCTGCTTGGCGGCCAAAGCGGCATCTTCCAGCATATCGTAGCTGTTCTTGTAGCCGATAACGCCCGAGCCCTGGGGGCCGGCCACTTTGTCCTCGGCCTTGGGCGTAAGGTACTCGTAGCCCAGGCCCATGGGTGAGCTGAGCGCCTGGCGGCTGCGGAACTTGCCCGAGGCCCGGTCTACCACCGTTACCCCGAACGTGGGGAAAATACGGTGAATATCCTGGTCAATGTAGGAGCCGTCGGTGCTGGCGAAGTACTTCTGTTCATTTACCTGAAACAGCACCGAATTCACGAACGACGCGCCGTTTTCCAGGGCCTTGGCGTTGGCGGCCAGCAGCAAATCTACCTTGTCCTTGATGGGTACCTCGAAGGCGTTCTGTTTGATGGGCGCTTTCCAGGAAACCTCCCCAAAGCCTTTCTGCGGAGCCAGTTTCACTTGCTCCTTTTGCACCTTGGAGTTAGCCTTGGCAATCTGCACGGCCAGTTGGGCCGCTTTGGCAATACCGGCTTCCGTCACTTGGTTAGTGGAGGCAAAGCCCCAGGTACCGTTGGCAATTACCCGAATACCAGCCCCGAAACTCTCGGAGCTGACGATATTCTGCACCTGCTTTTCGCGGGTGAACACGCCCTGGTTCAAGTAGCGGCCAATGCGCACATCGGCGTAGCTGGCCCCGGCCGATTTGGCCGCGTTCAGGGCTACATCGGCCAGGCGCTTTTTCACAGCTACATCCAGACCCGGCTCCAGCAGGCGCATCGGGTCCACGGCTTCACCACCGAAGCTGGGCAAGGAAGGCAGCCACAGGGCACCAGCGGCCAGGCCGGTTACGCCCACAAAATTACGTCTGTTCACAAGGGTAGGGGTTGGAGAGTGTAGTTGTCATTCCGAGCGAAGCGAGGAATCTGGGGTTATCGATCGAAACGATTTACCCGGATTCCTCGCGCCGTTCAGAAAGACATTAACTGATTATATCATGTGTCAAATCCCGCCATTCGGGGTTACTGGTAGCTACCAGCGTATCCTTCTTTTCTCGCCGCCAGCCTTTGATTTCCTTCTCGCGGGTAATGGCTTGGGTGATGTCGCCGAACAGCTCCCAATGCGCGAGCTGGTTGCAGAAGTACCGCCCGGCGAAGGAGTGCGGCTGACCTTCATTTTCCGTGTGCTCTTCCAGGCGGCGCTGCAGGTCGTTGGTAACGCCGGTGTAAAGTGTGGTTCGCTTTGGGTTCGTCACCATGTACACGTAGTAATGATGAAAGCGCATACTACGGAACTTTACACTCGTCTGAAAGGCTGTTGAACTGTCATTCCGAACGGAGTGAGGAATCTGGGTTACTCATCAGACAGTTAACTCAGATTCCTCACTTCGTTCGGAATGACAGTTCTAAACTACACCGCGTCGGAAAGCGAGGTGAAGGTGAAGTCCCGGATTTTGAGCGGGGGCACTAGGTTGCCGCCTACCCGTACGGGCTTGCCGATGGCCTCCAGGTTGTTGAGCATGATGATGGGCGACTCGTTGAAGCGGAAGTTCTTCACCGGGTGCTTGATTTTGCCGTTTTCGATGTAGAAGGTTCCGTCGCGCGTCAGGCCGGTGTAGAGCAGCGTCTGCGGGTCAACGGGGCGGATGTACCACAGGCGCGTGACCAGGATGCCGCGCTGGGTGCCTTTGATGAGGTCGGCGGTGCTTTGGGTGCCACCTTCCATAATCCAGCCGCCGGGGCGCGGAATGTCCGGGATGCCAGCCTTTTGGGCCCAGTAGCGGGAGGTATAGAGGTTTTTCACCACGCCCTTCTCAATCCAGGTCATCTTCTGCTGGGGCCGTCCGTCGCCGGAGAAGGTGAGGTCGGCAATTTCGGGGTTCAAGGGGTCGGAGTAGATGGTTACCCGCTCGTCGAAGAGCTTTTCGCCCTTGCGGTTGCCGCCGCCTTTTTTGCTCAGGAAGGAGCGGCCTTCATCAGCGTTGCGGGCGTCGAGGGCGCTCATCAGCGCCTGCATCAGCGAGGCGTCGGTGTTGGCTACTAGGGCGGCGGGCTCCAGAATAACGGTGTACTTGCCAGGCTCCAGAGCCTGGGCGTTGCGCGAGCCAGCGGCTTTATCGGCCGCAATCTGGGTGAGGCGGCGGGCGTCAAACTTGCTGGCGTCGTTGTAGTCGGCGGTGGCGTAGCCCGAGCCGGTGCCGTCCGGGGTGCGCACCGTAATGCTGAACTCCAGGCCGGAGGTTTGCTGGTAGGCTTCGAGGCCCTTGCTGTTGCGCTTGGCCACAAAACCGGCCCCATCGTTCAGGAAAGCGGCCGAGGTCAGCTTTTTCTCGTCGCAGAGCTTCATGCTGGCCCCTACCTGCGTGGCGCGGTAGTCGGGCGTGATGTCGGCGGTGGCTTTGGCGAAGCTCTGGGGCGAAGCGAGGTACTTCTGGGGGCCCAGCAGGGGCATGTACTCGGGGCTTTCCGGGGCGAGACGGGCAATTTCCTCGGCCCGCTGCACGCAGCTGCGCAGGGTGGCGTCATCAAACTGGTTGCAGGTAGCCACGCCCGAGCGTTTGCCGAAGCGGGATTCTACCGTCAGGCTCACGTTATCCACGGCGCCGCTGGTGCTGATGGCGTTGCGGGCCGAGCGCACGTTGCCGCCGGTCTGGCCGTTGAGCGTGGCTTCACACTCGTCGGCTTTGCTGAAGCTCATCACCTTTTGCAGGATGCCTTGAGCTTCGGATTGGGAAAGTATTGCCATGTTTTTTGAATGTGCAGAATGTGGACCCCTCCCCAACCCCTCCCCTCCGGGAGAGGGGCTCTAACCTTAGTAATCTAGTTTTATAAATACTAGAACTAGAGCCCCTCTCCCGGCGGGGAGGGGTTGGGGAGGGGTTTGAGTAGGGTTTATCCGATTTTACGGGCGGTGTTGATGACGTTGACCGAGTTAAAGCGGGTGGTGGCGGAGCCGTGGCTCACGGCTGATACCTGGCTGGGCTGACCCTTACCGTCGAAGAAGGAGCCGAACAGGCGGTAGTCCGACTGGTCACAGACGCCGGCGCAGCTGTTCCAGAACTCCACCGTGTTGGTCTGGTAGGCCACGTCCTCAATCATGCCGGCAATTTTGCCCTTCTCGATGGCGTAGAACACCGTGCCGCCAAACTGGGAGTTGTAGCGCTGCTGGTCAATACTGAATGAGCCCCGGCCGGCAATGTAAATGCCCTTGTCCACCTTGCTGATCATGTCGTCCACGCTCATCTTCTCGGTGCCGGGCTTGAGGCTGATGTTGGCCATGCGCTGGAACTGCACATCCTGCCACGACTGGGAGTAGCAGCACCCGTCCGACTTGGTCTGGCCCACGATGTGCGCCTGGTCCCGGATTTTCTGGTAGTCCACCAGCTTGCCGTCCTTGATGATGTCCCACTGGCCGGTTTTCACGCCCTCATCGTCGAAACCTACCGCGCCCAAGGAGCCGGGCTGGGTTTTATCGGCAATGATGTTCACGAATTTGGAGCCGTAGGGCTGGTTCTTGGCCTTCCAGTCGAGGGTGGCGAAGCTGGTGCCGGCGTAGTTGGCCTCGTAGCCCAACACGCGGTCCAGCTCAGTGGCGTGCCCGATGCTTTCGTGGATGGTGAGGCCGAGGTGGTTGGGGTCCAGCACCAGGTCGTATTTGCCGGGCACCACGCTCTTGCAGGTAAGCTTTTCCTTGGCTTGCTTGGCGGCCAAAGCGGCATCCTCCAGCATATCGTAGCTGTACTTGTAGCCCGTCAGGCCGGTGCCGGCGGGTCCGGCAATTTTGTCCTGGGCTTTGGGCTGCATGTACTCGTAGCCCATGCCCATAGGCGAGCTGAGCGCCTCCCGGGTGCGGAACTTACCGGAGGCCCGGTCGATGGCCGTTACCGAGAAGTTGGGCCAGATGCGGTGAATATCCTGGTCGATGTAGGAGCCGTCGGTGCTGGCAAAATACTTCTGCTCGTTGATCTGGAACAGGGCCGAATTCACGAACGACGCACCGTTTTCCAGGGCCTTGGCGTTGGCGGCCAGCAGCAGGTCTACCTTATCTTTTACCGGTACTTCGAAAGCGTTAACCTGAATGGGAGTTTTCCAGGAAACCTCCCCGAAACCCTGCTGGGGAGCCAGCTTTACGGGCTCTTTCTGCACTTTGGCGTTGGCTTTGGCAATCTGCACGGCCAGTTGGGCCGCTTTGGCCATACCCGCTTCGGTTACCTGATTGGTAGAGGCAAAACCCCAGGTACCGTTGGCAATTACCCGGATGCCGGCCCCAAAACTCTCGCCGCTGGCAATGTTCTGCACCTGCTTCTCGCGGGTGAATACGCTCTGGTTCAGGTAGCGGCCAATGCGCACGTCGGCGTAGGTGGCCCCGGCCGATTTGGCCGCGTTCAGGGCCGCGTCGGACAGGCGTTTTTTCACGGCGGGGTCGAGGCCGGGCTCCAGCAGGCGGGCAGGGTCAACCAGGGTTCCGCCCAGGGCCGGAACCGTTGGCAGCCACAGCGCCCCGGCAGCCAGGCCAGTCAGACCCACAAAGTCGCGTCGTTTCAAGGAAGTACAGGTTTGGTGAGTGAAGGTGGAATTTGCAGGAATGTTAGCCAGAAGTGGCTGCAATTGCAACCAACTGACGAAAAAGCCGTAGCGGGGCTGCATTATTCTCAACAAAACCCGCAATTCAGTAGCGAAATATTAATCGGCTACTCTTCACTATTCTCAGAAGGCTGAATTTCTGATGTTATTCGCCTACCAGGGCCAGTAAGTCGGCGGCTATTTGGGACCAGGGTTGGGCCAGGTTGATGGTGACGATGCGCACCGGGTGGCCACCCAAAGTATAGCGCACATCCAGCGTCTGGGTGGCGGCCGGGTACAGCAAAATACCCTCCAGCTGCTGCTGGGGCTGCGTGGGCTGGTTTTGCAGGTAGGCGTAGAGTTGGTAAAGGTGGGGTGCCAGCAGCTTCTGCTGGTCGTAGCGCGGGCGCAGAGCGGCGGCGTAGTATTTGGTGTCGAGGATGATTTTGCGGGTCGGGCTTTCCAGGGTGGTATCAGTAATCATGGCAGGTAGAAATGCCAGGTCAGTGGCCTGCTCGGCTGCCGCCTGCCACTGAATGGTTTCGCTGAGCACCCGAAACCGGCGCTGCTCCAGGCGGTAAAAGTTGCGCACAAACTGCTCGAATAACCGCGCCATAAGCACCTCGTCGCGGCGGAAGTCGCGGAACCGAAACGGGCCCGTCTCGTCCGGATTCGGCAGCGCACTCTGGTAAATCAACTCACACACGTTCAGCAGGAAAGCCAGGGAGCCGGGCAGTCGCTGGCAGCGCAACCCGCGCAACGCAGCGGCCACCGATACGGCCGGGACCACGGCGGCCGGAAACCGCCGGCGCAGGGCGCGCACTTCCTGGCGAAGCGCGGGCGGCAGATGGCGGCTGCGGCCGAGCTGCTCCAAGGTGCCCAGGACCAGTTGGGCCAGGGGCGTATTGGTGCTCAGCTCATCAAAAGTGCATACGGCCCGGCCCCGGCGCAGCAAGTCGCGGCTGAGGGTGGGGGCCAGCTGCACCCGCCCGCGCAGCTCGGGCAGCTCGGCCACTTGCTCCACGTAGGCTACCGGTAAACCCTGACGCAGCTGTCGGCGCGTGGCCGTAAGCAGCAGGCGGGTGAGTAGTTCCAGGGGGCGGTGAAATTCCTCAGTGGCCGTGGTCTGTAGCTCCCCGAGGTCCGGTAGGCGGTTCCAGGCGTAGCACAGCAGGTAGTACAGGTTCTGAATGGGAATCATACGCGGGCCGTTAGCTCAGCAGCTTTTTCGTCTGCTGGGCCGCTTTGGCGGGCTGGTCTAGCCAGTAATCAGTCAGCAAAGGCGCAATTTCCTGATCCAGAATCAGTTGCAGCCAGGCGGTGGCTTCGGCCGGGTCGGGCGGCGGCTGGCAGAAGTAGCTGTGCCCGATGCAGTAGTCGGGGCCCAGTTCCGGGTCGTCGGCAATGACGTGGTTGAGGTCGGATAAACGGGTAGTGAGGCGGGTGATGATGGCCTCCGGCACACCCTGCTCGCTCAAAAACTGCTGCAACGGCGGGCCAAACTCGGGTTTCAGGTTCACGAAAGCAAAGCGGCGACGCAGGGCGTAATCCAGCGGGGCCAGGCTCCGGTCGGCCAGGTTCAGGGTTCCGATAATATGCACGTTGTCGGGCACGAAGAAGGGCGCACTCCCGGCCGGGGCGTAGGGCAGGCGCACGGCGTGGGCAGGGCCGCGCTTATCAGCTTCCAGCAGCAGCAGCAACTCCCCGAAAATGCGGGCCACGTTGCCCCGGTTCAACTCATCAATCAGCAGGAAATACGGCCGCTCCAAATCCTGGGCGGCGCGCTGGCAGAAGTTCAGCAGAATGCCGTTCTGGAGTTGAAACTGCCCCTGGCCGTCGGGCCGGAAACCCTGCACAAAGTCCTCGTAGCTATAGCTGGGGTGAAACTGCACCAACTCCACGCGACGCGCATCGGTAGCGCTCAGCTCCAGCCAGGCCAGCCGCCGGGCCAGAAACGTTTTGCCGGTGCCGGGCGGACCCTGCAGAATCAGGTTACGCCGCCGCCGCAGAGCCGCCAGGGCCGCGTCCAGCTTCTCCTCCGACATGAACAGCTCGGCCAACGCCTGGGGCTTGGCGTAGGGCTCGGGCGCGGCGTAGGAGGCCACCGGCTCCTGCACCTCGGCGGGCGCGGGGGGCACTGCCGCGTCGCTTCGGCGGGTTTTGGCGGGCGGCGCTTCCGGTACGGGGCCCGTGTACAACTCCTGCATCTGCTCCTGGGCGGCCACATCCCCATCCAGCAGCGGCGAGTTTTCCAGGGTGGGGCGCTTAGTGGCAATGGTGAAGCTAAGCTTTTCCAGCACTTGGTTGGTGGGCGCGCCGGCGGGCAGGGGCCACACCGCATCGGGCTGGCCCAGGGCCAGGCGGTAGGCCAATTGGGCCACGGCGCGGGGCGCGTACCGCTTGCTTTTGTATACCAGGTCATACACGGTGCTTAGCGGCATGCGCGGGCCCTCGGCGTCCATGTGGCGCAGGGCCTGCAACACCTGGGCGCGGGTTAGCTGGATCAGGTCGGGGGGAGGAGTGGGCATGCGGTTCTAAAGTACGGGCAAAACACCGGAGCGCGGCGGAAAGCTCCGGGTCAGGGCCGTCGGGGCACAAAAAAGCCCGGCTGCGACGCAACCAGGCTTTTCGGGTAGTAACCCCAGCGGCTTAGGAGCCTTTCTGGGTCGTTTTCTTCTTGCCGTCGGGCTTATCGGTTTTGGTTTCCTCGTTCTTCTTTTCGTCGCGCTTGGTGGCGGGGTCGGTATGCTGGGGCGTGGAGGTGGGCTGGGCCATGAGGTTCAGGTAAGGATGAATAGTGCCCAGGTGTACGCGGCCCCGGGACGAATGGTTGAACTGAAGAATAGCTGGATGGGTGTGTTGCTGAATGGATGGCAAGCTCAGGATGACAGATTACCTTGCTCAACTATCTACCCGCTCACCCGCTCACCCGCTCACCCGCTCACCCGCTCACCTCACTTCCACCGTGCGCTGAATGCCCAGCTTTTTCATGCGGGCTTCCAGGGTTTTGGGGTTGATATCGAGCAGGACGGCCGCGCCGTTGGGGCCGCTGACGCGCCCGCCGGTACGGTGCAGCGTCTGCAGGATATGGTCGCGTTCCTGGTCTTTGAGGGTTTTGATGGGGCCGTTGGGTTCCGGCAACGCCGGGGCCGTTTGGGTGGCGGCAGCAAACCCCTGAAACTCCAGAAACGCACCCTGGCTCACAATAACGGCCTGCTCCACCACGTGCTCCAGCTCCCGCACGTTGCCCGGCCAGCTGTACTGCTGCAGGGCCCGCAAATCCCGCTCCCGCAGGCCGCGCACGGGTTTGCCCATCTGCTTGGTGAAGCGCTCCAGAAAGTGCCGCATCAGGGGCTCCACGTCCTCGGGCCGCTCCCGCAAAGCCGGGAGCCGCACCGGAAACACATTGAGGCGGTAGTACAAATCGGCCCGGAAGCGGCCGGCGGCTACCTCGTCTTCCAGCACCCGGTTGGTAGCCGCCAGCACCCGCACATCAGTATGAATGACGCGCCGCCCCCCGATGCGCTCAAACTCCTTTTCCTGCAGAATCCGCAGCAGCTTGGCCTGCAAATCCAAAGGCAGTTCGCCCACTTCATCCAGGAAAATCGTGCCCCCATCGGCCAGCTCAAACTTGCCGATGCGCCGGTCGTGGGCCCCCGTAAACGCGCCTTTCTCGTGGCCGAATAGTTCGCTTTCAATCAGCTGGGCCGGCAGGGCCGCGCAGTTGATTTTGATGAGGGCCCGCTCCTTGCGCGGGGAGAGGTTGTGCAGTGCCCGGGCTACCAGCTCCTTGCCGGTGCCGGTTTCGCCGGTGATGAGTACGGTGGTGGTGGCGGGTGCTACCTGGGCCAGGCGGGTGTACACCTGCTGCATCACGGCGCTGCCGCCCACAAAATCGTCGAGGCGGGCGGCGGCGGTGGTGTTGATTTCGTCGATGAGGTAGGTTCGCTCCTGCTCCAGCTGGGCCCGCAGCGCGTCAATCTGCTCAAAAGCCAGCACGTTCTGGATGGCCAGCCGAACCTGCGGTACCAGGGCCAGAATCAGCTCCAGGCTTTCCTCGGTAAAGGCGAAGGGCTGACGACTGGCCATAATCAGCACGGTGGTGGCCTCCTCGGTGGTATCGAGGGGGGCGCAGAGCACCGAGCGGGTGCCGCGCTCCTCCCGAATGTAGCGCAGCAGTTCGTGGCGCCGAGCCAGGGCCTCGAAGTCCTCGCCCACGTACACGCCGGGCTCCCGGAAAATCAGCTGCATCGACTCCTTGGTACGCAAGGTCAGGGGCAACTCATCGAAGCGGTTTTCATCCAGGGGCTGAAAGGAGCCGTCGGGCTGTTTGTTGAACTCGGCCAGGGCCCGAGTGGGGGAGTTAGCCTCCCGGATTCGCACGCCAAAATAGTCGCAGGGCACCACCCGGTTGATTTCGGCGGCAATGGCCCGGAACAGCTCCCCCCGCTCCTTGATGCTGAGCAGCGCGTTGTTGAGGGCCAGTTGCATAGTTTTCTCCTGCTCCCGCCGGGCAATGTCCTCGAAAGCCAGCGTATTGGTGACGGCCACGGCCACCAGGCTGCCAATCTTTTCCAGCAAATCGGCATCCAGCGCTGACAGCTCCGGCCGCCGCCGGGCCACCAACGACAACAACCCGATGAGTTGGCCGCCGGTGCGCAGTGGTACTACTGTAAAATAGCGCATGCCTTTGGCCAGTAGTGCCTCAAATGGCTGAAAGCGGTACTCCCGCAGCATCTCCTGCAAATCGTACTGATGCAGCTGGGGCTGGCGCACAAACTGTTCGATGGGCGTGCCTTCTACCGGCAGGCGGCTGGGTTTGCGCTCCAGCGTATCGGGCAGCAGTACTTCCCCCAAATAGTCGCGCAGAAACACGCGGCGATACTGGTGCTCGGCATCCAGGGTGATGATGGTAATGGCATCAAAGGGGAATATCAGCCGCAGCTTTTCCGTCACGTTCCGGAACAAGGTTTCCTTATTGCGGGTGGTGGCAATGGCATCGTTTAGGTAAAGCAGTAAGGAATCGTCCTGGTCGGGCATGGGGCTGGAATACGGTTCAGGTGTACTGATTTATCCTGAAATATCAGGAATAAAAGTAAGGTATTCCTGATATTTAAGAAAAATAAGCAGTATTCGTTCTGTGCAATATTTAAATAGGTGAAAAATATTTTATGAGTTTGCAGGTCGTATGGCCACTTTTCAAAGCGCATTAAAATGATTTTAACGTGTTGGCATGCGGTTGGGTAAAAGGCAGACATCCAAAAGAGAAATTCGACATGCGTTTCCGACCTCAATACACCGCGCCGCTGCTCACTACCCTGGGGCTATTGATTGGCAGCGCGGCTTACGCCCAAGTGCCCCTGGCCGCTGCCACGGCCGGCGACTCTCTGTCGCTGGAAACAACGGTGCGCTCCGTACTGGATGCTAACCCGGCCATCAATGCCCTGCAGGAAGAAGTAAACCAGGCCCAGAGCCGCCTCGACGAGACGCGCACCTACCTCAAACCGGTGGTGGACGGTACCGCCAGCTATACCCGCATCGACCCGGTGGTGAAGATTCCGCTGGGTGACGCCACGTTCCAGCTGGCCCCGGCCAACAACTACGACGCCCACGTGACGGCCCGCTACACGGTGCTGGACTTCGGGCGGGCCAATGCGGCCATCAACGCGGCCAAATCCCGCGCCCTCACCGCCTCCGACCAGATCAACGTAACCCGCCGCGACTTAGCTTACGCCGCCGCTCAGAGCTACTACAGTATTCTGTTCGCCCGCGAAGCCATCCGGGTACAGGATTCACAGATTGCCTCCCTTAAGCAACACCAGCGCGAGATGGAGAAGCGCGTGGAAGGCGGCGTAAGCACCAACTTCGACGTGACGACCACGCAGGTGCGCATTGCCCAGGCCCAGGACCGCAAAATTGACCTGCAGAATCAGCTGCGCAACCAGGAAATTCAGCTGGCCCGCTTGCTGCACCGCCCCGAGGGCGAGGTAACGCCCGTGCGCGGCCGCTTCGAGTACAGCCCGCAGTCGGTGGATGTGCAGGATGCGCTGGCCCGCGCCGCCACCAACCGCCCCGAGGTGAAGCTGGCAAAGGACGCCGAGGAAACTGCCACCGCCCAGCTGCGCGTGGCCGAAGTCGGCAACAAGCCCACCCTGAACCTGGTGGCCCAGGCCGGCGGTAAAAACGGCTACATCGTGCCCAACCTGGAGCGGGTGCGCTTCAACACGGTGGCCGGGGCCCAGCTCAGCATCCCGATTTACGACGGGGACCGGAACAAATACCAGCGCGCCACGGCCCAGTCGGCCATCAAAGGCGCGCAGGCCCGCACCCAGGATACCCAGGAGCAGGTGCGCGCCGATGTGCTGCAGGCCGTGAACAACATGCAAACCAGCACCGCCCGCTACGACAACTCCCAGGTACAGATCGGGCAGGCCGCCGACGCACTAACCCGGGCTAAGGCCCGCTACCGCTATGGCGTGGGCTCCAACCTGGACGTGCTGGACGCCGAAACCCAGCTGGCCCAGTCCCGCCTCTCGCGCCTGCAATCCATCTACAACTACACCCTGGGCCAATACCAGCTCCGCCGCGCCACCGGCGAACAGATTTGGTAGCGGTGATTTAGCGAGTTAGTGAGTGATGTAGTTACGCTGATTCTCACTGATTTCGTCTTGATCAAAACAACAACTCACTAAGCCATCATTTCACTAAATCACCGCCATGACCATCCTCTGTCCGATTGATTTTTCTGCTGCCACGGAGGCCCTGGTGACGTACTCGGCGGCGTTGGCGGCTGGGACGAGGGCGGAGTTGCGGCTGCTGCATGTGCTGGAGCCGCAGCTCCGGACTGCCCCGGCCCCGGCCGATGATGTAGCCCTGGCGCAACGGCTGGCCCACCATCGGGAAGCCGCGCTGGCCTCCGGGGCCCGGGTTACCACGGCCGTGGTAACGGGCGAGGCCGCCGCCGAAATTGTAGCCGAAGCCCGCCGCCACCCCGTTGATATCATCGTTATCGGGGCGCACGGCCAGACGGGCCTTACGCGCTTTCTGATGGGCAGCACCGCCGAAACTGTCGTCCGGACGGCCCCGTGCGCGACGCTGCTGGTAACGCCCGGCTGCCCGCAAGCCTACCGCCAATCGGCGTAACATATTACGATTGTGCGGTTTGTACATGTGAACCGCTTTTTCTTCCTCTGAAACCCGAACAACTGAATACCCATATGGCAACTCCCGTTCAACACGATCCGGCCGTAGCGCCTACGCAATCTGCCGCTTACGAGCCGGCAGTGGACGAGCAAGCGGAGGGCGGCTCCAAGCGCCCGATTATCTTGATTATTCTGGCCCTGGTGCTGCTGGTAGGCGGTTACTTCGGCTGGCAGCGCTACCAGTTTGGGCAGGCCCACGAAGAAACTGACGATGCCCAGGTAGAGGGCGACGTGTACCCCATTCTGCCCCGGGTATCGGGCCCGGTACTAGAGGTAAAGGTGCAGGACAACCAGCCGGTAAAAAAAGGCGACGTGCTGGTAACCGTGGACCCCGCCGACCAGCAGCAGCGCGTGAATGCCGCCGAAGCCGCCCTGGCCGCCGCTCAGGCCAACGTAGTAGCCGCCCGCGCCGCCGTGGGCACGGCCTCGGCCAACGTCAGCTCGGCCCAATCGGCCATTGGCGTGAGTGATGCCACCCGCGCCCGTCTCGAAAAAGACCTGAAGCGCAGCCAGTTTCTGCGCAAGGAGGACATCATCCCGCAGAGCGAGTACGATGCCGTGCAGGCCAACCTGAAATCGACGACGGCCCAGCGCAGCACGGCCCAGCAGCAGGTGAAAGTGGCCCAGCAGCAGGTAGCCGCCGCCCAGCAGCAGGTAGCCGTGGCCGAAGCCGTGGTAAAACAGCGCCAGGCCGACCTCGACAACGCCAAATTGCAGCTGAGCTACACCACCATCACGGCCCCGGCCAACGGCGTGGTCAGCAAGAAAAGCGTGCAGCCCGGCCAGCTGGTGAGCCCCAACCAGCAGCTGATGGGCTTGGTAGCCAGCGGTAACACCTGGATTATTGCCAACTTCAAGGAAACCCAGCTGGAAAGCATGAAAGTAGGCCAGCCGGTGGAAGTGGAAGTGGATGCCTACCCCGACGAGGAGTTCCAGGGCCACATTGAGTCCTTGTCGGCCGCCACAGGGGCCCGCTTCGCCCTGCTGCCCCCCGATAACGCTTCGGGCAACTTCGTGAAAGTAACCCAGCGCGTGCCCGTCAAAATCGTGCTCGACAAAGTAGACCCCGAACACCCGCTGCGCGCCGGCATGAGCGTAACGGCGACGGTGAAGGTGAAATAGCAGTGATTTAGTGATTCAGTGACTTAGTGAGTTTTATGTTCTGAACAAACAGACAATGTTTTCAGAACGTCAAACTCACTGAATCACTAACTCGCTAAATCACCATCTCAGGGTTTCGCTTTCTTGCGGGCTTTGGATAAGAAGGACAGTATTTCCAGAAATTCTTTTTCCAAAGCCTGCAGGCGCGATTTTGGCATTATCGCCGCATCGCCCAGCAATTCCAGCCAGAAGAGTGTTTCATCGGCTTCTTCTACGCAGATGCAGAGCTTGGCATACCACTCAGCCGGTGAGCGTCCCCGGCAGGCGGCCCGATAATTTGCCGCTACTGAAGTTGCCGACCGCAAAAGCTGCTTGCCCAGTACGGTTGCTTCGCCAGAATGAGGTAGCTGTTGATATAGGCGAATTACTCGCAATGAAGCCTGTTTAGTTCGCTCCCGTAGCAACTCATTAAAGGTTGCTCGGTCTACCGGCTGATTTGAGTTCATACAATATAAGTAGTGATATGGATGAGGCTAAGAAAGATGCTTAAACCCACTCACTAAATCACTAAGTCACTAAATCACCGCATGGAAACCGGATTTACCAAGTGGATCATCGTCATTACGGTGGTGATGTGCTGCTTGCTGGAGCTCATTGATACCAGCATTGTGAACGTGGCCCTGACCCAGATGATGGGCAACCTCTCGGCCACGCAGCAGGAGGTCAGCTGGGTAGTGGCCTCCTACGGCATTGCCAACGTCATCGTGATTCCGATGACGGGCTTTCTGGCCGAGCAGTTCGGCCGCAAAAACTACTACCTGTTCTCCGTAATTCTGTTCACGCTGGCCTCCATGGCCTGCGGACAGAGCACCAACATCTGGGAGCTGGTTGCCTTCCGCTTTATTCAGGGTATTGGCGGCGGGGCCCTCATGGCTACCTCCCAGGCCATCCTCATCGACACGTTTCCGCCCAAGCAGCTGGCCCTGGGCCAAGCCCTGTTCGGGATGGGCGTGATTATCGGCCCCACCATTGGGCCCACGCTCGGCGGCTGGATTGTAACTAACTACGAGTGGCCCTGGATTTTCTACGTGAACATTCCGGTGGGCATTATGGCCAGCATTTTCACCGTGCTGTTCATTCGCGACCCGGAGCGCATCAAAAACGCCATTCCGCGGCCCCTGCGCGAAATCGACTGGCTGGGTATTTTCCTGCTGATTCTGGGGGTGGGCTCCTTGCAGCTGGTGCTGGAGCAGGGCGAAACCGAAGACTGGTTCGAGAGCCTGTACATCAACTTCTTTACCCTGCTTTCGGTAATCGGCGTGGTGGGCTTCATCTGGCGTGAGCTGACGGCCAAGCAACCCATCGTGGATTTGCGGGTGCTCACGCGCAGCCGCAACTTGGCCATCGGGGCGTTCCTGTCGTTTATTCTCGGGTTCGGGCTGTTCGCCTCGGTGTTCGTCTTTCCAATTTTCTGCCAGCGGATTCTGGGCTTTACGGCCGAGCAGACCGGCTACATTTTGCTGCCGGGGGCCCTGCTTTCGGGCTTTATGATGCCGGTGGTGGGCAAGATGATTCAGGGTGGCGTGCCGCAGAAGTACATTCTGCCGGTGGGCTTCATCACCTTCTTCTTGTTCTCGTACTGGATGAGCACCCAAATTTCGCCCACGGCCGGGGAGAGTGACTTTTTCTGGCCGCTGCTGCTGCGCGGGTTCGGACTAGCTTTGCTGTTTCTGCCCATCACTACCATGTCGCTCAGCGGTATCAGTGGCAAGGATGCGGGCCAGGCCGCCGGCCTCACCGGTATGATCCGCCAGCTCGGCGGGTCGTTCGGGGTGGCGCTGGTGGGCACCTACCTGGAACGCTCCATTGCCCAGAACCGGGTGGGCGTGGCCTCCAACGTGTCGCTCTACGACCCCGAAACCCAGCAGCGCCTGCAGGGCCTCACGGCCAGCTTCATGAGCAAAGGCGCTAGCTTCCTCGATGCCCAGCAACAGGCTTACGCCGCCCTCAGCGGCATGATCATGAAGCAGACCTCCATCATCACCTACGGCCAGACCTTCCTGATGATTGGTGCCTTCTTCTTGCTCTGCCTGCCCCTGATGCTCCTCATCCAGCGCGCCAAACCCGGCGAAAAAGTAGACCTGAACGCCGCGCACTAGCGGTGATTTAGCGAGTTGGTGACTTAGTGAGTTTGATGTTCTGGCAACTTGCAATTACGCAAAGCGGCCCCCACAACGTTCGTTGTGGGGGCCGCTTTCGTTTTCATAAAACAAGGAGTTTGGTGTTCTTTCCGCGCAAACCAATGCCTCCCGAACATCAAGCTCACTAAATCACCAATTCACTAAATCACCGCTGCCGCTACTGATACTGAATGTACAGTGGCTTGGGGGTTAGCTCGGCCAGCACCTCCTTGGGCGTCATGATGTGGTGGGGCTTGGGGCGGGCGTCGTACTCGTAGAACAGCTTGAAGCCGGTGTACTGCACGGGCTCGTTCTGGATGTAGGCTTTGTAGGAATCCTTTTTCAGGGTTGGTTCGCCGTGGCCGTCCATGTGCATCACAATCTGCACGCGCGGGTCCAGCTTGATGTTTTTGTAGTTGCTGATCATCTTGCGGGTGAAGCGGTGCACCGTCAGCACTTTGGGCGGGAGCTTGTTTTCGCTCACGATGCGAGCCAGGAAGTTCACCGTGAAGTTTACGTCCTTAGCATCCAGCGTCCCGATTTTCTGGTTGGGGCGCACGCCGGGCATGGTGGAGAGCGAAAACTCGGGGTCGATGCCCAGGTGCACGATGGGGTCCTTCAGGTACTGCTCCAGCTTGGGCAGCTCGGCCTGCAAGGTGCTGTGGCCCGGCTGCACGTCCAGGAACAAAATGCAGTTGTGCTCCTTGGCCCAGCTCAGCACTTCCTCAATAGTGGCTTTGGAGTTCATCAGGCGCCACTTGCCATCCTTGCCGGGCGTGCCCTGGGCCGTGATGGTCACGTTGTGCAGCGCGGCCTGCACCGGAATGCTGGGGTCGGCGGCCTGCCATTCCTTCAATACGCCCTCAAACTTGCGGAACATCTGCTCCTTCGGCTCCCGGCCCAGAATACCCATGCCCTTCGAGCGGATGTTGCCATAGAAAGCTACGATGCGGTGACCCGGCAGAATAGCACCCGGCAGCTGGCCGTTTTTCTTGGCGATGGAGTCGGCCTTGAGCGAGTCGCGGCGCATGGCTTCCATTTTCAGCTTCACCGTGTCAACCACAGCAGGCTTAGTGGTATCGGCTACCACGGCCGCATTTTCCGAGTCGGTGCCGGAGCGGGAGCCGCAGCCGGGCAGGGTGGTGAGGGTAAAGGCGAGGCCCAGGGAAGCCAGCGCGGGGGCCGTCAGGCGGGTGAAGGTCCGGAAATAAGACACTGAGTGGAAAGGTATTGAAGTCAGGAAACGCAGCGAAGGTACGGGTTTCTCAAAAGTGAAATTGCGAATTTGTGAAATTGTGAGCCGGGCACTCCAACGGTGCAGTCTGCGCAGGTCCTGGTAAGCGGGCGTTCAGCTGACAGCTGCACCCTGCACAAGCTCACTACTCCCTTTTCACTGATACTGCACGTAAAGCGGGGCGGGCGAGAGGCTAACGACTTCCTGAGGCGTCATGAGGCGGGAGCCGGGGCGCTGGTCGTTGCGGAAGAACAGCTTGAAACCAGTGTACTCTACGGGCTCCTTTTTGATGAATTTCCGGTAGGAGCTGCGCTTGATGCGGGGGGTGCCCCAGCCATCCATGTGCATCACAATCTGCACGCGCGGGTCCAGCTGAATGTTCTGGTAGTTGGTCACCATATCCTGGCGGAAGCGGTGTACTACCAACACCTTGGGCGGCAGCTGGTTTTCACTTACCAGCCGGGCCAGAAACTGGCGGGCATAGTTGATATCGGCCGCGTCAAACTCGCCCACCTCCGTGCCCGGCCGCCGGCCCGATTTCATGGAAAACTCCGGGTCGATGCCCAAGTGCACGAAGGGCAGGCGTAAGTACTTGGCCAGGGGCGGCAGTTCGTGCTGCAAGTCGGAAAGGCCCACCTGCACATCCAGAAACACCAGGGCCCGGTGCTCCTGCCCCCAGCGGATCACCCGCCGAATGGTGCTGTCGGGCAGGGGCAGGCGGTATTTGCCATCGGCCCCGGAGTCGCGCTGGGCAATAACGGCCGTCATGTGCAGGGCGGGCAGCACTGGCAGGCTGTCGGCTTGCTGCCACTGGGCGGTTTGGTAGCGGAGGCGGCGCAGCATTTCCTCCTTGGGGTACTGGCCCAGTATGCCCATTTTCTTGTGCAAGGGGTTGCCGTAGAAAGCCACAATGCGGTTGTCGGGCAGTACGGCCCCCGCCAACTGCCCCCCGGCCCGGGCTATGGAATCGGCGCGGAGTGAATCGTAGCGCACTACCTGGCGCTTGTGCCGGGCCAGTTCGGTGGCGGTAGGCTGGCGCGGGGCGGGCTCACAGCCGGTTATCAGTACGCTACTGAGCAAGCTACCCAGCACCAGCAAGCGGCATAACCACTGAGGAGGCGTAGCTTCTTTTCTCTTCCAGATCATTCGTATAAAACAAGCAGTGGCCCCAGCAGAATCACCCAACATCCCAAGCGGCGCAGTGTTAGCGGGCACTCGGGGCTAATATACGGCCCTAACGCCAAACCGCTGCCCACTTGCTAGTGAACAGCGGTTTGGATAACTACTTGAATAGTAGATTATTTTAAGGAAAACTGCACGGGAATAGTATAGCGGGTAGCTACGGCTTTCCCGTCGCGTAGGCAAGGCGTCCAGCGGCCGGGCAGCGTTTTAACGGCCGCTAGAGCTTCTGATTTCAGCGCCTCTACGGCAGGGCTGGGCCCTTTGGGGGCATTCATTACCTCTGCGTCCTGGATGAGGCCCTGTTCACTTACCACAAACCGCACGAAAACAGTGCCGCCCACTTTGGCCTCTTTGGCAACGGCCGGATACTTTACCCGCTTCATCACGTCAGCCAGTAGTTGGGTCATGCCTCCGGGATAACCGGCAGGAGTTTGCCCCTCACTTTCGTAGAGAACTGGTGGGGGCGGGGGCGGAGCCAGCGCAGCATCGGCCACGATGGTAGGTGGGGGCGGGGGCGGCAATTCGCCGGCTTTTTCGCAGGCTGCGGTGGCCGCTAGCAGGGCCGTGCCCAGCGGCAAGAGCAGCCACTGTTTCCAGCGGCGTGCGGGGGAGGATTGGGTAAGCATACGGATACGGGTAAGGGTGAGGGATTGAGTGAAAGAATGGGTAAGCGGTAAGTCGGGATGAAAGGACTGCAGCGCCAAGCGGGCCAGCAACCCGGAGTACACGGCCGGGGCTCCATTAGCTGGGGCAGCTACTGTGCGTAGGGCTTGCGCATCGGCCATAAACTCCTGCACCTGCGTAAGGGCTTTGGGGAAAAAATGCACGAAGGGGACCGGCCACAGCAAGGCGCGCACCAGCTCCAGGCGCAGTTTCTCGGCGGTGTGGCCCTGCCGGACGTGAGCTATTTCGTGGGCCAGTACGGTACGGACCTCCTCGGGCGTAAGCGGGACGGTTTCATCCCAGAACACCCAGCGCCCAAACGAGCTGGTGGGGCGCTGCCCGCCGGTATGCACCAACACGTAACCGGAGCGCGCCTCGCGCGGGAGCTGACGGGTGCTGAGCCACAGGTGCAGCACTTGCCCGCCCAGGCGCAGCAGCAGGGCCAGCACCCCGGCGTAGTACAATAGAGGTAGCCACTGCGGCAAACTGTAGAGCGCGCTGCCCGCCGCCTGCACGGTGGGGCCCGGCAGTAGGCCCCCGTTCAGTACCCCCGAAGCCTGGTTGGCCGCCGCTGGCCACCAAGTGGGCAAGTGGGGTAGAGCTACCGCCACCAGGCGCGGCAGCAGTAACGCCAGCCAGGGGGTAAACTGCAGAAAGCGGCGGTTGTAGTGAAAAAACCGCTCCTGCTGCAGCATGCAACGATACAGCAACCAACAGGCCCCCAGGCACAGGGTGCTTTGCAGCAGCCAGCCCAGCAACTCAGGCGTGGTGCTCGGAAGTAGGGTCGGGCTCATTGGTGGGAGGGGTTGGAGTGGAAGCCTGGGCATGACGGAGCAATTCATCCAGCTGGGCCGCGTCCAGGTTTTCTTCCTGGGCGAAGAAGGACACCAAGCGGGTAAAGGAGCCCCCGAAGTAGCCGCCCAGCAGCTTGCGCAAGGAGAAGCGCCGGTACTCATCCTGGGCTACTAGGGCGTGGTAGCGGTGGGTGCGCCCAAAGGCCTCGTGGCCCACAAAGCCCTTCTGCTCCAGAATGCGGATGATGGTGGATACAGTAGTAATAGCCGGGGCTGGGGGCGGAAGCTCGGGTACTAGATCCTTAACGTAAGAGGGCCCCCGCTGCCAAAGCACCTGCATTACCTGTTCTTCGGCCCGGGTCAGTTCCGGGAAATTATTCTCTGCCATATATGTCGGGGTGAATGAGTAGACCAATATAACTAATTGTTTAGTTAATAAACTAATTTCTTAGCTGAAAAAAATTGCCGGATAATAACCGCTCAACCAGCCGGAACAAGAAAGCCTCGATCCAGTGTTGTAAGGCTGTATTCAGGATTCAGCTAATCAACTGCTTGTGATAGTAATTTCCCGGCTGCGCACCTTGGCGCACACGCATAAAATGGGCTTGGTAGGCTTGGTAGCCACCCTGTGGCTGGGGGCCAGCTGCCAAAGCTCGGCCTCCGATCCGGCACCCGCTCCTACTACCCCCGAAGCTGCGGTGCCGGCCACTGTGCTCACGGGCAGCACGCTCTTGGGTGAGTACACGCCGGCGCAACTAGCGGCGCGGGTACAGGATATTCCGCTGGTCGGCTCTCTGGCCCGCTACTCCGTGAAGGTGTACCGCCTTACCTATACCACCCGCAACACCGACGGGCAAGCGGTAACGGCCTCCGGGGCGCTGCTGGTGCCGGTAGCCACTGCGGCCCTGCCCGTTATCAGCTACCAGCACGGCACCATCCGGCCCGATGACGAGAACCGGGCGCCTTCGTATTACAGCCAAAGCAGCGAGTTGTGGTCGGCGGTATCAGTGCTGGCGGCCACGGGCTACGTGGTGTCGGCCCCCGATTACATTGGCTACGGCGCCTCCAAGGCTCTGCCGCATCCGTATGAGCACGCTGCCTCCCTGGCCTCGGCCTCGGCCGATATGCTGCGGGCGGCCCGGGAATTCTGTAAGAAGGAAAACATCAGCGTGAACCAGAAGAACTTTCTGCTGGGCTACTCCGAGGGCGGGTACGCCACCATGGCTTTGCACAAGTACTTGGAGGAAAAATTTCCGACGGAGCTGCCAGTAACGGCCAGTGCCCCGGGGGCGGGGGCCTACCATAAATCGGCGTTTGCCAAGTACATCATGAGTTCCACGCAGCCGCTCAACTTCCTGAGCACCTACGTATGGGTGCTGGATACCTACAACCGCGTGTACAAGCTGGGCCGGCCGGCTACCTACTATTACCAGGAGCCCTACGCCAGCCGCCTGCAAACCAACCCGTTCAGCGAAGTGCCTGCCCAAGCCAGCGCCCTGTTTGCTCCCGCGTTCCGGCAGGCAGTAACCACCAGCTCGGATGCAGCCCTTACGGCCTCGCTCACGGATAACGACATCTACGACTGGAAGCCCAAAGCCCCGGTAGCCCTGTTCCACGGCACCGCCGATGATTACGTGCCTTACTTCAACTCGCAGGATGCTTATACCGCCATGCGCGCCCAGGGAGCCACGCAGGTAACGCTCCGGCCCATCCAGGGAGGTAACCACTTCAGTTCGGTAGCCACCTACACGCTGCAGGCTTTTGCCTTTATCTCGCAGTATTAAAAACGTAGTCAGCTACAGAAAAGCCTGGCCGTACTCGTTGCGGCCGGGCTTTTTCTGTAGCTGAGCATGATGCGCGGAGGGATGAGCCCGAGCTTAGCCGGGGTTGCGGGCAGACTGATTGGTGGGAACTACTGCGGGCTTTACGGCTCTACGTAGCAATGCCCCGGATAAGGCAGCCAGGCCGCCCACCAAACCCAGCAGCAGGCCACTTACTGCTACCAGTAGCCAGGGCTGGCCTCCCAGGGGCAGCAACGTAGCTAGCCGGGCAGCCAGCAGGCCCGCGCCGTGGGTGTTCAGCCAGGCCGCGGGCAACCACCAGCTCAGCCCCGTTCCCAGTAGCCCCGCCAAGAAAGCCTCCCCAGCCGAAACCCGCCACCACGCGGCTCCCGCCAGACACAGCAGCACTACGCTCCACCAAGGCAGCACCAGTTGCAGCAACACACTCCCCAGGAAAATAAGCAGGAGTAACGCGAGAGTACCTTTCATAGGAAGGGGGAGAGGGGAAGGCCTAGTTCTCGGAGCCGGCTTTGCGGGGCAGCTCGGGGGCGGGCATGGGAATGAGTACGTTCTGGCGCACGGCAATGGGTTGGCCGGAGGCGTCGCGGGCCGGGGTCCAGGTGGGCATGGCGCGCACTAGGCGCAGGGCTTCCTCGTCGCAGCTGCGGCAGAGGGGGCGCACCACCTCGGCCGCCCCAATTTTGCCGTCGGCCTGCACCACGAAGCGTACCTCCACCGCCCCGCGCAGCTGTTCCTGAGCCAGTACTTTGGGCTCTTTGAGCTTCTCCGTGAAATACTGCCGCAGGGCCACGCCGCCCCCGTTGAAGCTGGCCTGCGTTACCGCCTCCCGGGGCTCGAACACGTGCGTGGGGCTGAACATCTGTAAGGTATGCGTGAGCTGGACCCGCACGGTTTGTCCGTTCTGCTGGCCCGGCTCCAGACGGGGCAGCTTGGCTACGGCAGCCAGGGCGGCAGCATCACAGGCCGTGCATAGCCCTCGTATTATTTTGGCTTCTTCAGCATTGCCTTCCCGGCTCACCACGAAGCTCAGGTACACCCGGCCTTCCTTGTCACCTTTCACTACATCGGCGGGCAGTACCACGGCCGCCTGCAAGGCCGAGGCAATGCTCACTTCCCTGGTGCCCGCCACGGCCGGCATTTGCTCTACGTAGGTGTATACTTTATCCTCAGGCTTAGGTAGGGTAGGTAGGGGCGGAATGGCTACGCCCGGGGCACCCGGGGTAGTTTCAAGGTTGAAGGTGACCGGCAAGGTGTGCTGCACGGCCACGGTACGGCCATTCTGTTTACCCGGCTCAAAGGGCGGCAGGGCTTTAATAACGCGCACCACTTCCTCGTCGCAGTCAGCCCCGAGTCCTTTCGCAATTTCCACGTTATCCACTTGGCCCGTAGGCTGTACTACAAACCGGACAAACACCCGGCCCTCTACTTTATTGGCCAGGGCTGCCGCCGGGTAGCGCAAACTCGCCTGCACATATTTCATTAAGTACTCCTGCCCGCCCGGAAATACCGGCATCTGCTCCACGTAGGTATATACCTTATTCTCCAGTACCTCTTCCACCACCCGCCTCTCGTTCTGCAAACCCGACAAGTCGGGCACTGCCTGAACCGGGGGCTCAAACAGAATGGAAATCGGATACTGCACGGGTACGGGCTTATCCTGGTAACGGGCGGGACGCCAGCGGGGCATGGCCTGTACTAGGCGCAGGGCCTCGGCGTTGCTGGCCGCGCTGAGGCCCTGGGCAATGAAGGCGTCGGTGAGGCGACCATCCGGCTGCACGATGAAGTAGACCGTTACCGTGCCCCGCTCCTTGCCTGCCTTCACGGCGGCCGGCTGGCGCAGCTGGCTTCGCAGGTACTGCCGTAGCGCGTATTCGCCCTCCGCGTACTCGGGCCGCGTCTGCACTTCATATAGGCTATAAATGCGCGGCGTGGGTGGCAGTTTGGTAACAGTAGCCAGCTTTTTGGTGGTTTTTTGAGCTTGCACTGTTGGTACGGCTGCTCCCGTGAGGCAAGCTGCCAGTACTATTCGATGCCACACAGAGCGGCTACACGGTAAAGACATTTCTGAAGTCAGATAGAAGCGGAGACAGGATAGGGTCAGCTCAGTAAGATAAGCACGGAACCGGCACCAAACGGCATTATTGTTCCAGCCGCCAGGCCGCTTGCAGGCGGGGGTGGTTTTCGTCGGCAGCGCGCAGGAATACCAGCTCATCCAACTTGCCCACGCGCCAGCTTTCCAGCATATCATCATAATACGCCGAGGCCGGGTTGCCGCTTTGCCCCCCAGGGAAGATGCCGTAGGCCTTTACCTGCGGCCCTAACGCCACCACCATCCGCCAGGAGGGGCCGTTGCGCGGGGTAGTGGCATTTACAGTGCCCCGGCTGCCGGCGCACACGATATCCTGGTGCCCAAAGCCCGCCAGCTGGGCCAAATGGTTGATGTCGGTGCTTTTCTGGTTGGCCCAACCCCACTTCGGCCCCAGCGGCCCGAACTTGCGCGTGAGCGAGTCCACGGCAAAGTGCAGGGAGGCCATCAGTAGGTTGTGCACATTTTCCTTCTGCGGTGTGCGTCGGTCGTCAATCCAAGGGCTGCCATCCTGGAAGCAAGTAGCCGGATTGCCCGATTGGGTAAGTAACAACCGATTCGTTCGGTCTTGCGAGGGGGGGCGCATTTCCAACCCGGTAGCTGCTTTGCCGAAATCATCATCCCAGAGACGCTTGACCAGTTCCTGATACCACAGCTCGAAGATGGTAGCGGCCACGGCATCGGTGGTGTAGCGGTAGTCCCACTTCTCCAACTCCCGCACTGCCGCATATTCCGGTGAGTTTGGAACTGGCGGCACATAGCAATTATCGGTCATCTTGCTACCCTCCATTGTAGCCAGCATCCACGGCAGCATGGTTTGGGCGTTGATGCCGAGGTTGTCGTTCTGGAGCAGGCGTAGGGTATCGGCAGTGGCGCGGTGCATCTTGGCCAGCTGCTGGTTGATGCGGTGGCCCCGGTCCCAGGGCACGTAGTCCCAGCCGATGTAGTAGGGATAGTCGGGCCCGGCGGAGTGCTGATTGGCCGACGATACGAAGCCCCGGGCCGGGTTCTGCACCCGCGGCGTCTGCGTCATTGGAATCCAGCCCTGCCAGTCGGCGCGGGCATCGGTGCCGTCGAGGATGAACTTACCCTGTTCGGGCCACTTCAGTGGGTAACAGCCGTTGGGCCGGATGGCAATGTCGTTCTGGTTGCTGGCGAAGATGAAGTTCTGAGCCGGGGAGCCGTAGGTGCGCAGGGCTTGGTCGTAGTCGTGGTAGTTGCGGGCGTGGTTGAGCTTCACGAAGGCCAGTACCTCGTCGGCGCCCTCGTGGGCCGTCCAGCGCATGGCGTGTTGGGTGGGCGTTTGGGCGTTGAAGGGCTTCTCGTCGTGGTCATACACCACGGGGCCGTGGTGGGTGTAGAGCACCGTGTCGAGGCGGTCGGGGAGGCCGCGTACCACAATGCGTTCCACCACCCGGCGCACGGGTTTCCAGCGGCCGTCGTGCCAATACTCACGCTTCGAGTTGTCCCGGAATTTGAGTTGGTACCAGTCCAGCACGTCGCCGCCCACGTTGGTTACGCCCCAGGCCACGTCCTCGTTGAAGCCGATGATGACGGCCGGCGCACCCGGAATGGTCACGCCGTACACGTTCTGGCCGGGCGCGTGCAACTGTATCTGGTACCAGATGCTGGGCAGGTTCAGCTGCAGATGCGGGTCGTTGGCCAGCAGCGGCAGGCCCGAGGCTGAGCGGCTGCCCGCCACGGCAAAATTGTTGGACCCCAGCTCGGCATCCGGCTCCCGCTGCGGCACCTTATCCGATAAGGCCGCCGTGAACGAAGGCGGCGTGGCCGGCACCGGCAGCGGCTTGAAATCCAGGGGCGTGCCCACGGGCACAATCGGGTCTTCGCGGAAGGGGTAATCCGGGAATAGGTCCTGCACTACCTTCGACCCGTACTTGCTTAGGATGTTGCTCAGGCGAAGGTCGTCGGAGCGGCCGCTCAGGTCCCAGGCCATCAGCTTCAGCAGCAGCGCGCACTTGAGCGGCTGCCAGGGCTCGGGGGTATAATCGAGCAGCTTATACTCAAAGGGATATTCCCGAGGCGAAAGGCTGCTGATGTAGGCATTCACCCCCGCCGAGTACGATTCCAGCACCAAGCGCGTCGTGTCGTTTTTCAGCATGGACCGCAAGGAGTTTTCGGCCCCGTAAGGCAACCCCATGCGCCGCTGAAACCGGTCGTACTCCAGAGCCCGCGGACCTACCACTTCCGAAATGCGGCCGGCCGCCACCCGGGTCATAAACTCCATCTGCCAAAGTCGGTCCCGGGCCGTGAGGTAGCCCTGGGCGTAGTATAGGTCGTGGTTGTTCTGAGCGAAGATGTGGGGCACCCGCCGGTCATCGAACCGCACGCGCACCGGCTGATGCAGGCCCGAAAGGTGCAAGGTTTGCTGTTCCGGAAAGCTAGCCGGCGTTTCACCGTTCTGCCAGAAGCCTCGGTACGGACTCAGCAGGCGCGCCACGGGCGGCACGTCGCCCTGCTTGGTGTTCAGAACCCAGGTGAGGGTAAGCGTAACGAGGAGCACCAGAGTGCCCGGAAGAAATCGAAGCATATACAGGAAGCACAAAAGCCAGGTCAACATCCGACAAAAAAAGGCGGCACGCAACTACCCCGTGCGTTGCGTGCCGCTCAGATGCTGACTGCGGTAGATTGTGCTAGCGAATGGAGATGATGCTGCTTACTTGGTGCTGGGTAAAAGCAGGGCAAACCCGGCCTGAACGTCAAGGTTGCCATTGGTGCGGTCGGGGCCCAGTGTGCTACGCTTGTAACCGGCAGTCAGCTCCAATGCCGCGCTCGGAGTGATAAAATAATTATAACCCAGTCCGGCGCCATACTCCTGATAATCTATCGTTCTTTCACGCTTAGTCTCATAGCGACCCGAATAAGTGTTCTGTTGCCGGTTCCGTAGCCACCCCAGGCTACCTGAAATCTGCCCAAAGAGCCGGTGAGAACCAGCGCCCGGCAGGTAGTACCGCACGAAGGGAGATACGCCAAACGTAACGTCACTGACCGAAACCTTCTCGTCGGAGCCGATTGTTCCAGAGAAAATATACTCGTATCGGTAGTGAGAGTAGCCAAGCGGCACCTCTGCCCCTACCAGAAAGTTGGTAGCTACAAAGCGTCCGGCCGCTGGCAGTAGCGTACCACTAATACTGCGAAAATTGTCTTCCGCCCGCTGCGTGTAGCTGATATTGCCCGCGTTGATGCGCAGGTAGGTAGTTCCCTGTAAGGTTTGCGCTTGAGCTTGAGCAGCGGCAGCTGTTAATAGTCCCAGTGCTAGTGTAGTCGGTATTATTTTCATGATTGAACTGAGAGAAGGTGTGGCTCATCAACGGTTCCCGTGAATAGCCTAGTGTACAGTCGTGCTGAACTATATAAAACCTCCGCTATTTTCTCGTGTATACCTTCTTTCAACCAGCTATTTATCAAGCAGTACATGAAAATAAAAAAGCAGCTGATCCAGAAGGATTAGCTGCTTTTTTTCAAAAATAGAATAACTACTTACAGATTCTCGCCCTGCCTCACCAGTCCGGCCACGCCCACGCGGGCCAGCCGGAGCCGGACTTCATCGGCCTCGGCCTGGGTGGCGAAACGGCCCACTACCACGCGGTTCAGGGCCCGGCCCTCGGCGGTAGTGGTGGCCACGGTGGTTACCAGCAGCTTGGGTTCCACGCTCTGAATCTTGTCCATCACGGCGCGGGCGTTGCGCGGGTCGCCGAAGGTGCCGGCCTGAATCACGAAGGTGGCGGCGGGCTCGGGGGTAAGGGCTACATCGGCGGCTTCCGTTTCGCCAGCCACAATGTTGGTGTGAATATCAGCGGTAATAGTGGAGTCAGCTGCCAGCAGGGCCAGGTTCTCCGGCGCCTCGGTGGGGCCGAGGGGCGTGGTCGGGTCCACTACCTGCGCTACCACTGCTACGGCTCCGTGCGTAACAATGCCCAGCGGCCGGGCGGCAATTTCCGCCAGGTCCAGAATACGCTGGTGGCGAAATGGGCCCCGATCAGTAACGCGTACCACCACCGATTTGCCGGTTTCGGGGTTGGAAACCCGCAATTTGGTACCGAAAGGCAGGGTTTTGTGGGCGCAGGTGTACTTATTCCGGTCAAACCGCTCCCCATTGCTGGTGCGGTGTCCTTGGTGCTCACGACCGTACCAAGAGGCGCGGCCCCGCATGGTTGCTGTCTTTTTGACGGCCGCAGCCGGGGCTTTTTCATCCTCACTTGCCCGCCGCGCGCTTGCTGAGGCCGAGAAGGCCGTCAGCAGTACCAGCAACAGGCTCATCATCAAGCCCGAGAGATGCAGTCGTACAGTCAACTTCATAAAGTCCCTTGGTTGGTGAATGCGACAAATCTAGACGCCCCCCAGAAATCGGACCCGCCGTTCCAACCGTATTAGGCTGGCACTAACTTTATAAATTGACCTTTTCGAAGAAATTTTGCATTTAAATTATTGAATAGAAAGTGCGTAAAAAGCGTATTGTGTTTCGTTAAGATGGATTTTGCACTCTTTTTATACCAGTGCTAATCGTTTGAGAAAATGCGACTATCCGCCGCTTAAAAAATTTTGTCATTTGGGGAGGATGCCAGGGCAAAGGCAGGTTGCAAATGTCGCGGAAATGTGCTAAGCACTATGTGTTCGATACCGGCCACCCTTTGGAGCGAGTTGGTAGCCAGGAGCCGGGGTTTTGCCGTACCTTCGGGTATGGATTTTGGCCGCCTTTCCGACCTGCGCTACGTTAACTTTCGCCTGCCCCCCGACCACCCCGATACGGCCGGGGTGCTGGCCCGGGCCCTGCCTACCCAACCGGCACCCCCGGCCGTGTATGTGGGCTGCCCCATCTGGACCAATAAGGCTTGGCTGGGCAGCTATTTCCCCATGGGTATCCGGGACGCCGATTATCTGCACCACTACGCCCGGCAGTTCAACAGTATCGAGCTGAATACCACCCATTACCGGATTCCGGATGCCCCCACCGTGCGCAAATGGCGCGATGCGGTGCCGGCTACGTTCCGCTTCTGCCCCAAACTGCCCCAAATCATCAGCCACGACCGGGCCCTCTACAATGCCGACGACCTGACCCAAAGCTTTTGCCGGGCCATTGAGGGATTGGGGCCTACGCTGGGGCACGCGTTTTTGCAGCTGCCGCCCACTTTTGGCCCCGAGCATCTGCCTCGGTTGGAGCGCTACCTGCTGGATTTTCCGGCCTACGTGCCGCTGGCCGTGGAGCTGCGCCACCCCGCCTGGTTTGCTGACAAAGGCCTGCTGGATTCGGTAGCAGCCATGCTGGAAGCCTTGGGAAAGCCCTTGGTGCTGAGTGATGTGGCCGGCCGCCGCGACGTGCTGCATCTGCGCCTGACTACGCCCGTGGCGTTTTTACGCATCAACGGCCACGCCCTCATTGATTCCGATTTTAAGCGGGCCGACGATTGGGCTGCCCGCTTGGCCGGCTGGCTGGAGGCCGGGCTGCACACGGCGTATGTATTTATCCACCAAAAGGATATTATGCATTCCCCCATCTGGGCTGAGCATTTCCTGCGCCGCCTCCACGAGCTAACGGGCATGGCCGTGCAGCCGCCCCGGGTTATTCCGCAGGCGGTACAAGGCAGCTTGTTTTGAGTGGTGAAATAGTGAGCTGGTGAGTTTGATGTTCTAGCGGCTAAGGCTGAGCAAGTGGAGCATATAGAACGTCACACTCACCAGTTCACCAACTCACTATTTCACCACTTTTCCCAGGCTGAACTTGATGCCTAGCTCCGTGGCAATGCCGAGCTGTGGAGCCTGCCTCCTGGGGCCGGTGTAATCGTAATAGGTGTAGCCCGCATCCCGGCCCAGGCCCGCGCCCACGTAGGCATCAAACCAGCCGTATTTGCCCAGGCGGCGCTGCATGCCCCATTGCACCGTGAGGGTGGAGTAGTTGTAGGGCGTGCGGAAGCTGGCGGTGGTGAATGCGGAGCTGGACTGCAACGACAGATAATTGCCCACAAACGGGCTGGTTTGCCGGCCTTTCTGCCGGCGCTTTTCCTGATTGTAATAGTATTTCACGCCCACGTCAAAGCCATAGTCGCCGATGGGGGAGGGGCGGGAGCCATCGAGGAGCCGGTTGCCACGCCCTATTTTGACGCCGGCAAAACCGTTGCCGTACACGCTTATAGTCGGGGTGAGGTGATGCTCGGCTCCTACCACTACCGGCACCGACAGCCCCCAGTAGCTGGTGCTGAGGCCCCGGGTGAGGCCCGTACCTACCTTAATAAGGGTACCCGAGCCGTTGCTGGGCTCAGTTGTTTTTCGGCTGATTCCGAGGGTGGGTGCGGTGGTAGTTGAGTCGGTGGTTTGGGCCGCGGCGGCCGTAGTCAGCAAACAGAACAGCGCCATTGGCAGCGCCCGGGAAAGGATACGCATAGAAATAGGGAAAAGGTAAAATGTAGCAGGAGGAGGCCGCCTCGCCCGCTATGGTTGCCTGGAGCGGAATAAATGCGGAGAAGCGGCGTCTGGGGCCAGCAATAATTCGTAATTCCTGTACTTTACCTCTGGCCCTGGGCCTTACTCCTGCATAATATGATGCGTACAATTTTTACGCTTACTCTGGCGCTGGCAGCCTGCTGGTTCTGGCCCCTCTCCCTCATGGCTCAGGCCTTGGTAGCTTCAGAAACGCATTGCCTGCTGGTGCCTTTGGATCCGGCCGCGCGCACTGCCCGGGCCAGCCGTATTGTGGAGGCCGAGGTGCTGGATGCGGTTGGCTTTCGGGGGGAGAACGGGCGGATATTTACTCGGCACCAGCTGCGGGTATTCAAGCAGCTAAAAGGGCTAGCGCAACCCACGCTTACTCTTATAACGGAGGGGGGCACCGTGGGCCTGGAGCGGCAGCAGCTTACCAATACCCTGAGCCTGGTGCCCGGTGAGCAGGGCGTGTTTTATCTGGAGCCGGCTGCTTTTGCTGGTCTTGCTGCGGGCAGTGGGTGGCAGGCCTACGGCAGTGAGCAGGGCTTTATCCGCTACGATGTCCGGGCTGGTACGGCCGCCGAGCCCTTCCGCCGCTACTCGCTCACGGATGCCACCTTTTACCGTGCCGTAGCCGGAGCCACGCCGCAATTGGTGCAGACCAACCCAAGCCTGGATGCCGCCTTGCAGCAGCTGCGTCAGCCGGCTGCGGCTGCTAAAGGGGCCGCGCCGGTTATAGCCACCCTGTCGCCGACCAGTCTCACGGCCGGTACCAGCGCGGTGCTCACTATTTCCGGCTCCGGTTTCGGGGGTACGCGGGGCACGGGCAGTGTAGAGTTCCGCAATGCTGATGATGGGGGCGCAACTTATACCAAGGTTAATGATGATGACTACCTGAGCTGGACGGATACCCGCATTCAGGTGCGGGTGCCCTCATCAAGCGCCAGCCGCAACCCGGCCGGCACTGGGCCCGTGCGCGTTACTACCAGCGGGCAGTTGGCCACGGTAAGCCTCGGCTCGGTTACTATTGTGTACGCGGCCACCAACGTGCTGGATACCAATACCGGCCAGCGCGCTGTGCCGGGGCACCGCAATTTCGACGGGGCCGGGGGCATGACCTTCCGCTTCGACCCCGACTTTGCCGGCAACACGGCCGCTGCTGCCTCCTGGCAACGGGCTCTGGCTACCTGGCGCTGCCAAACCGGCGTTAACTGGACCTTGGGTACTACCCGCACCAGCTCCGGGGTGGCCGACGACGGCGAGAATTCGGTGGGCTTTGATGGTAGCGGGCAGTTGCCCAGCGGCGTACTGGGCCGCACCACCAGCTACTACCGGGGGTGCTACCGTGCCAACGGCAGCGTGGTGTTTTACGTGCAGGAAGTAGATACCCAATTTGATGATGCCGCTAACTGGCAGTTCGGGCCGGCCAACCCTTCCGTAACGCAACTGGATTTTGAATCGGTAGCGGTGCACGAGCTGGGGCACGCCCAGCAACTCTCCCACCTGATTCTGCCTACGGCCGTAATGCACTTTGCCATTGCCCGGGGCCAGCGCAGCCGCGTACTGGCCGCCAGCAGCGACATTGCCGGGGGGCGCTACATCTTGCGTACCCGCAGCTTTCAGCCCGATATCTGTGGCCCCTCGCCCATGCTGCCGGCCCCGCTTACCAGCCAGGCCGCTGTGTTGGCAAGTGGCTCCGGGGTTACGGTGCAGTGGACCACGCGGGAGGAGTGCTACCTGAGCGGATTTGTAGTAGAGCGGGCCTCTGCGGACACCACGGCCGGCTGGCAGACCGTGGCCACGGTAGCCGCCGGGGCCGGGGGCGGGCAGTACCGTTTCGTGGATGCCCAGCCCCGGCCGGGGCTGAGCTATTACCGCCTGCGGGTGCGCCGCCCCGATGGCTCCCTGGATGCGGCTCGGCCCATAGGCGTAACCGACGAAGCGGCGGCCGCCACTTCCCTGCTGATTTACCCCAACCCCGTAGATGGTAGCGGCCCAATAAACCTACAGTATGTGGGCGGGGCGGCGGCCGGAGCGGTAGTGGTGCGCTTTTACGATGCGGTGGGCCGTTACCTGGGCGGTACCCGCTTCGAGTACCTGCCGGGGGTGAACATAACGACCATCAACCCGCCCCCACTACGTGCGGGCTACTACCTTATCCGCTGGACCGATACCAACGGCCGCGACGGTACCACGCCATTCGTAGTGACGGAATAGTGAATGCCTAAAAGCAAACGCCCCGCTACCTAGCGGGGCGTTGGCGGTTACAGCGCTACGAGCAGGGGGGCTAGCGCTCCAGCAGCATAGCCCCGTAGGAATAGCCACCCCCAAATACTGTTACCACGATGTGGTTGCCGGGCTGCAGCTGACCCCAGATGTCGGCGAGAGCAATGGCGGCACCGGCGCAGCCAGTATTGCCCAGCTCTTCAATGTTGGATACACCCCGTTCCTCGGGCAGACCCAGCTGCTGTAGCACATTTTTGGTGATGCGCAGGTTGGCTTGGTGCGGAATCAGGAAAGTCACGTCGTCGATGCCCAGGTTGTTCTGGTCCAGAATCTGCTGGGTTACGCGCGTCATGTATGTGCAGGCGTGGATGAATACGTCCTTACCGAATGGCATGACAATGCCCCGCTCCACCGGCTTCAGCGTTACCGATTGGTCGGCCTTGCCCACGTTGCCGGCTCCGCCCGTCCGGATGGACTGCACCCGCAGATCCTGGTCCGAAATACGCTCCTTGGAAAGCAGCAGCACCGCCGCCCCATCGCCCCACAAATGGCCCGCTACGGTATCAAGGTCGTTGTTGTAGGCGGTGTTGTGCTCACTTACCACTACCAACGCCCGGCTGGCTTTGCCCAGGGCAAAATAGCCTTCCACAATTTCCACCGCATTCAGTAGGGAGGAGCAGGCTGAGGAAATGCTGACCACCGGAATATCGGACACGTTCAGCTCCCGCTGCACGGCGTGGGCCACGGTATAAATAGTGTCGTGGGGAGTGTAGGTGCCGCCCACAATCAGCTCAATGGAAGAGGCCGAAAAGGTAGGCGCCTCCGCCAACGCCCGGCGCGTGGCCTCTATGGCCATCGTGTTGGTGTTTTCACCGGGGCTGGCTTTCCGACGGGCCCGGATACCCGTGCGCTCCGTAATCCACTCGTGGGAAAGGCCGTTGAGGCGGGTAAAATGTTCGTTGGTGATAATGTCGGTGGGCAGGTACGCCGCCACGTGGTGAATATACACGGTATGTACTGGAGGTGGTGCAGAGCAAAAAGAGGCGGCAAGGTACGGCCTTTGCAGAAAGTCGGGGGCTATTCCGGCAGGGGCCCGTACTTTGCGCGGCCGCAATTCGTTGAACGCGGTACCCAGGGCCGGGTTCAGGGCCGCACTAACAAGATTATGACGTTTCACAATTGGCTTCGGGCAGGTGCACTGCTGCTAGTAGTATCCGGTGCAGATGCACTGCTGGCTCCGGCCGCGCAGGCCCAGAAATACCACACGGCGGCCGGGCTGCGGCTGGGTAAAAACAACTACGGCCTCACGGTGCAGCAAAAAATATTTGAGAAGACCACGCTGGAAGGCCTGGCCCTGGTGGGCTCCCGGGAAGTAAGCGCCACGGTGCTGGCCGAGCGGCATTTCGGCATTCTGGGACCCAGCCTGAACTACTACTTTGGGGCGGGCGGGCATCTGGGCCGCAATAAGGATACTGGCGGCTTTGGGGGCTTCGATGCGCTGGCAGGAGTAGAGTATAAAGTTGCCTTCGTGCCGCTGGTGCTGAGCCTGGATTTCAAGCCCACCGTGGAGATTAACTCCGATGACTGGGCCCGGTTCCCGACGGCCCTTTCCCTGCGCTACGTGCTCATCAAGGACAAGTCGAGCGTGTTCGACGGGCTGTTCGGCGACAAGAAAAAAAACAAGAAAAAGTCGAAGGCCAGGGACGGCAGCCGTAAGGGGCTGTTTGATTTCTAGCCGCTACCTCGGCTGTTGCCTGGGCGCTGCCCCCGCTTTGTTGCGCCCTCAGGGGCCGATGAAGCGGGGGCAGTATGCGTATGCACGGCTCTATGGCTGAATCCTGAATATATAATAAACCGCATATATAAACCAGCTTTACGTCTTTGCACAGGTATTACCCACTTGCAGCCAACACGGAATAATGTAAACCATATTATTTAATTAATACAATAAAAAATAAATAAGTTGCAAAATAATAAATTGTTGCTACCTTCAATGTTATGAATTGTATTGTCTTTATTATATAAAATCATCTTAAGATGATGAAAAGCTCCTCTTTCCCGCATTTTAAATGGGTGATTCGCTTGGTAGCGGCGGTAAGCCTGTTTGTCAGTACGTTTGCCAGCGCGCAAGCCCCCGGGTGTAGCGGTACCGACCCCAGTGGGCAGCCGGCCAGCAGTGGGCTGTACGCGGAGTATTACCGGGGCTATTTCGAAGATGATCCGGGCTTTTTCTCCGACAACAACCACCCCGTAGGCCTACGCCGTACCGAGCCGGATGTGAATTTCACAACCTCCGCCAGCTTCGGCAACCTACTGCCGTTTTCCGATGGCTCGGCCCAGGACCCCGAACGGTTTAGCCTGCGCCTGCGCGGGAGCCTGAACCTTGCCACGACCGGCAGCTATACCTTCTACCTCACCGCCGACGACGCGGCCTACCTCTGGCTGGATAATGCCGCGCTGGCGCTACCACCAGCGGTAAGCGCGGCGGCTATCAACAACGGGGGGCGCCACGCGGCTACCACTCGTTCAGTAACTCTTACGCTCCCGGCGGGGCAACATAACGTGCTGATTCTGTACGGGGAGGACTGCTGCGAAAACACGCTGGTGTGGGAGTACGAAGGCCCGGGTATTGCGCGGCAACCAGTACCAACCAACGTCCTGTGCACAGCGCTGGTGGCCCAGCCTTCGGCTCCCAAGGGCATCAGCTACAGTCCGGCTGCCCGGGCCCTGCCCACAGGAAGTACGCGCAGTTCCGGTACACCGGTAGTAGATGATGGCGGTACGGCGGTGACCGGATTTGCCCTGAGCAACGCCAGCGACCTACCAGCGGGCATCAGTGTGAATGCCACGACCGGCGTGCTGACGGCTGATGCTACCGTGCCCCAGGGAGCCTACGACGTTGATGTGGCCGTGAGTAATGCCAACGGCACCAGCACCTTCCGCAACGTGTTTCGGTTTCAGGTAACAGCCCCATTGCCCAGTGGCTGTGGTGGTACCGAGGCCGGTGGAGAACCTGCTTCGGCCGGGCTGTACGCGGAGTATTTCGCGGGCTATTTCGATGATAATATGGCCTTTTTTACCAGCGCAACGCCGGGCCTCACCCGCACTGAGCCCACCGTTGATTTTGGCAGTTCGGACAGTTTCGGCAACCTGCTGCCCGTGGCAAGCGGTACCCCGCAAAACCCCGAACGGTTTAGCCTGCGCCTGCGCGGGAGCTTGTATATTGCCACGGCTGGCAGCTACACCTTCTACCTCACGGCCGACGACGCAGCCTACCTCTGGCTGGATAATGCGGCGCTGGCTGCGCCGGCCGTGCGCGCCGATGCTACCATTGACAACAGCGGCCTGCACCCGGCTACTACCGTTGCCGCAACCATAACGCTAAGCGCCGGCCTGCACAACTTGCTACTGCTCTACGGCGACAATGCCCAGGATAACGTGCTTCGGCTAGAGTATGAAAGTGCTGGCTTGGGCATTGCCCGGCAGGTGGTACCCAGCACCGCGTTCTGCGGCTCGGTGCAGCCGGCTTTGCCCTTGCCTACGGCCCTGCGCTATTCGCCCAATGCCCTGCGGGTAACTGTACAAACGCAGGCGGCCTCGGCAGTACCGGTTGTTACCAGCGCCTCGCCAGTTACCAGCTATGTGCTTACCAATGCCGCCAGCCTGCCCGGTGGTATTACCATCGACGCCAGCACCGGGCAGGTGCTGATTGATGCCACCGTACCGGAGAATACCTACCAGCTGGATGTAGCCGCGCGCAATGCCGGGGGCAGTGCCGTGTTTGTGGGGGCCCTGCAGGTGCAGGTAATTGCCCGCTCGCCCGCGGGGTGCTCCGGCCTTGATGGGGGCGGGGTGGTAGCTTCATCGGGCCTGTACGCAGAGTTCTTCCCGGGCTATTTCAATGATGATCCGACCTTTTTCACCAGCACCGCTCCGGCCCAGAACCGCAACGTGCAGGTACTCAACTTTGGCAGCACGGCCAGCTGGGGTGACCTCACCGGCGCAGCAAGCGGCCCCACCCAGGACCCTAACAACTTCAGTGTCCGGTTTCGGGGGCGCATCACTATTCCTGCTACTGGTAGCTACACCTTCTACCTCACGGCCGATGACGGGGCCTTCCTCTGGCTGGATAATGCCGCGCTGGCTACTACGCCCACGCTGGCCTCGGCCACCATCCAGAACGGCGGCATTCACCCGGCTACTACAGTTACAGCAACCGTGCAACTCACGGCGGGCTTGCACGATATGCTGGTGCTGTACGGAGAGGCTACTGGCAGCAACACGCTACGGCTGGAGTACGCCAGCCCGGCGGCCGGAATAACCCAGCAGCTGGTACCCGCAGCAGGCTTGTGTACTACCACCTCCAACGCCCCGCTACCCGTTACGCTCACCCGGTTCGGGGCAGTTTCCCAGGGGGTCGGCATATCGGCTTCCTGGGAAACTGCCCAGGAGTTGAACAGCGCCTATTTCGTGCTGGAGCGCTCCGGCAACGGGCAGGTATTTGAGCCAGTGGGCAAAATAGCCGCGGCCGGCACTACCCAGCAGCACCAGCGCTACGCTTACCTGGATGCCGCTCCACTGCCCGGCATCAACTACTACCGCCTGCGCCAGGTAGACCAAGACGGCACGGAAGCCCTATCGGCGGTGGTGTCAGTAACCTTCCGGGGTGGCCTCGCTGCCCGCGCCACGCTGGCTCCCAACCCCAACCAGGGCACGGTGATAGTGCGGGTGGAGCTGCCCCAGGCTGCGCCGGCTGTGCTGGAACTACTGGATGTCCGGGGGGCGGTGGTGCTGAGGCGCCAGCTACCGGCTGCGCAGGTGCAGGAAACCCCGCTCGACCTGACAGCGCTGCCCCAGGGCGTATATGTGTGCCGCATTACCTCACCTGGGAGCGTGCTTACGCATCGGCTGGTGCGCGAGTAACGCGGGCTGAGTAAGAGCACGAAACACAGTGGGTGCTGCCGGCTAAGCTGGCAGCACCCACTGTGGTTTCTTGGATAGAACAAACGGCCCCTATTGCCGGTGCACGCGGCCACTGCCTACCACCGAGCTTTTCACCTGCGGGTTGCCAGTCACGTACACGTCGCCGGAGCCTACAATGCTGGCCTCCAGCAACTCGGTAGCCTGCACCCGGCAGCCACCCGAGCCGCTGATGCTGATGCTGCAGGTTTTGCTTTGCAGCTTGGGAGCTTGGACGCCGCCCGAGCCGCTCACGCTGATTTCCTGAGTGGGGGCCACGCCAGCAGCCTGAATGGAGCCGGAGCCGGAAAGCGCCGAGCTGATTTTGTCGGCGGTTACGCTGCTCAAAATAATGCTACCCGAACCGCTTACGCCCAAGTCCAGCTTGTCAGCTTTAATGGCATCGGCGGCCTTGATGCTGCCCGAGCCACTTACTTTCAGCGCCTTAATGCTGGGCACTGTCACGTACACCGTTACGCTGCCTTTATAGTTATGCCAATTGTTGCCGCTGGTTTTCTTGGTGCCAATGCGCAGGCTGCCGTTACTTACCACGGTTTCCAGGTACGCCAAATCATCGGCCTCACCTTCTACCTCCACCTTCTGGGGGCTACCCTGGCGAAGTACTACCTTCGTAGAGCCGCCCAGGTTCACGGCGCTAAAGGCCTCTACGGAGCGGGTTTCGCGGGTGCCGGCTACCCGAAAGGCCGACAGTACTACCAAGGCCATGAGCAAAACAGGCAACAGAAACCGGAGCGTTTTCATACGGTGCAGAAGTTAAAGTGAGACATCTGAGGGTATAGATGACAGCCCCGGAAAAACCGTTGCCTATGCGGTGTAATGAATTTGTAAAATGCTGAATAGTAATGCCCAATGCATTTTTGTGGCGTTGATTTTCGTTGCTTGGCCAAGGCAGGCTTACTCGTGTGCAAAGCTCAGTGCCCAGGGAATGAGTGCACAAGGGTTGAGCCTTTTTGGGTAGCTTTGATGGCCCCAATTTCCGGGCGCCCGTCTCATGCATCCGCACCAAGCCCTGCTCAACCGTTTCTACCAGGCCTTCCAGCGCCGCGACCACGCCGGTATGGCCGCCTGCTACCACCCCGAAGCTACTTTCGAAGATGCCGCGTTTCGGCTGAAGGGTATCGAAATCGGGCAGATGTGGCGGATGCTCTGCGAGCGGGGCGGCGACCTGCGCTTAGCTTACAACGACGTGTGGGCCGATGAGCACAGCGGCCGCGCCACCTGGGATGCCCGCTATACTTTCAGCAAAACCCGCCGCAAAGTGCATAACCACGTGCAGGCCCACTTCACCTTCCAAGACGGCCTCATTCGCACCCACCACGATGAGTTCAGCTTCTGGCGTTGGTCGCGGCAGGCGCTGGGGCCGATGGGCTGGCTGCTGGGCTGGTCGGGGTTTCTGCAGGAAAAAGTGCGTAAAACTGCCCGTGAAGGGTTGGAGCAATTCATGGCCCGCCCAAAACAGTAAGCGTGCCGGTCCGGCGGCTTCCAGCTGCCAGAACAAAAGCAAAAAAGCCTTTCTGCACTGCGCAGAAAGGCTTTTTTGCTTCAATTTTAGAAAGTCAGCTTACCAGATTTTCACCCGGGCCGAATCGGGGAGGTAGAGCTTCTGGCCGGGCTTCACGTTGAAGGCTTCGTAGAACTCGGGCACATCGGCGAAGGGGCCGTTGATGCGGAATTGGGCCGGAGAATGCACGTCGGTGAGGATGGCCTGGGCCAGCCGCTCGTCGCGCTGGTGGGTTTGCCAGCCCAGGGCGTACCCCAGGAAGTAGCGCTGGGTGGGCGTGAGGCCGCCAATCTTCTCGCCCTTCTTGTACTGCTCAGTTTTCTTGAAAGCATCCAGGGCAATGACGATGCCGCCCAAATCGGCAATATTTTCGCCGGCCGTGGCCTTGCCGTTGATGTGCAGGGAGTCCAGCACGGTGTAGCCGTTGAATTGGCGCACAATGCCGTTTACGCGCTGCTGGAAAGCCGCCCGGTCCTTTTTGCTCCACCAGTTGCGCAGGTTGCCTTTCTCGTCAAACTGGCTGCCCTCGTCGTCGAAGCCGTGGGTAAGCTCGTGCCCAATGGTGCTAGCCCCGGCGTAGCCGTAAATAATGGCGTCGTCGGCGTTGGCGTCAATCAGGCCGGGAATGGCGAAAATGGCGGCCGGCAGCACAATTTCGTTGTTGCTGGGGTTGTAGTAGGCGTTGTAGGTTTGGGGCGTCATGCCCCACTCAGTGCGGTCGACGGGTTTGCCCAGCTTGTTGAGGTTGTAGCGGTAGGCCCACTCGTTGGCGCGCATGACGTTGGCGGCGTAGGAGCTGCGGTCCACTTTCAGAGAGGAGTAGTCCTTCCACTTATCGGGGTAGCCTACTTTGCGGGTAATTTTGGTGAGCTTCACCAGCGCCTTCTGCTTGGTGGAGTCGCTCATCCAGTCCAGCTTCTGGATATGGTCGCGGAAGGAGGCTACCACGTTTTCAGTGAGGTCCTCGTAGCGCTTCTTGGTTTCGGGCGTGAAGTACTCTTTCACGAACAGCTGACCCAGCATCTCGCCCATGGCATTTTCCTCGGCATCGAGCACCCTTTTCCAGCGAGGGCGCTGCTCCTTGGCACCCTGCAGCACGGTGCCGTAGAAGCGGAAATTCTCGTTGTCGAACTCCTGGCTGAGCGTGCCGGCGTAGGCGTGCACCAGCTGCCACTGCAGGTAGGCCTTCCAGTCGTCGAGGGGTGCGGTGGTGAGCAGGCGGCCGGCTTCCCGGTAGAACTCCGGCTGGCCCACGATGACCGTATCCACTTGGCTGAGCTGCATCTGGGCCAGCCAGGGCTTCCAGCTGATACCGGGCGTGAGCTTATCCAGGCCCGCAACGGCCATCTTGTTATAGTTAGCGTAGGGGTCACGCAAGGCTTCGAGCTTGCGCGAGGAGGCGGCCAGCTTGGCTTCCAGCTGCACCACGCGCTGGGCGTTGGCCTGGGCCGTGGCCGCATCCTGGCCCAGTAGCCCGAACATCTTGGTCAGGTGCTGGCTGTACTCCTTGCGGATGTTGCTGGTGCGGGCGTCCTTGTTAAAGTAATAGTCGCGGTTGGGCAGGCCCAGGCCCGACTGCCAGAGCTGCAGGGCCATTTTCTCGCTGTTTTTGGCGTCCTGCCCCACGTAGTAGCCAATGAGGGCATTCACGCCCAAGGGCTGCAGGCGGGCAATAGTGGCCTGCACGTCCGCCACCGATTTGATGGCCTGAATGCGGTTCAGTTCGGTTTTCAGCGGGGCTACGCCCTGCTTGTTGATGGTGGCGCTGTCCATGCCCGTGGCCCAGAAGTCGCCGATTTTCTGCTGTACCGAGCCGGCAGCGGTGCTGGCCTTAGCCGCGTCTTCGTTGAGCTTGCGCAGGCGGGCGTACACCTCGTTCTGCACTTCCTTGCCAATACCCCAGTTGCTTTCCGAAGCCGGAATGGGGTGGTTTTTAAACCAGGCCCCGTTGGCGTAGTTATAGAAATCGTCGCCGGGGCGTACGGTGGTGTCCAGGTTGGCCTGGATGAGGTCGGGGCCGGTAGCTGTGGATTTGCCGCCGGGTTGGCAGGCCGTGAACACGAGGCCCAGCAGCGGGGCCGCCAGCAGCCAGGGCCGCCGAGTAGGGGAGAGGGTCATGGGAAATGGCAAATAAGGGAAGGCGAATGTAGCGCGAATGGGTTATTTCGCGTAGCGGCAAGGACGCGGCTATTTTTCGGGCCGTTGCTTACCCATGAAACTCCTGCACCTGCTCCTGCTCAACTTAGCCTTGGCCGCCTACCTCACCGGGCTCATCTGGACGGTGCAGATGGTGCATTACCCCGGTTTTGCCTACGTGACGCCCGAGAAATTCGGGGCGTTTCATCGGCACCACACCCGCACCATGAGTTGGGTGGTGCTGGCTCCGATGGTACTGGAGCTGGGCCTGGCCGGGTGGCTGGCCGGGGCGGCCCCGGAGCTGGGCGCGGCCCGCTGGGGGCAGTTGGCGCTGGTGCTCCTGATCTGGGCCAGTACGTTCTTCATTTCTGTGCCTTTCCATAACCGCCTGGCCGCTCACGGCTACAACTACGTGGCCATCGACGGGCTGGTGCGTACTAACTGGCTCCGTACCGTAGCTTGGACCGCCCGCTTCGGCCTGCTGGGCTGGCTGCTGTGGAAAGTTTTGTAGCGCGAAGCTTTTGCTTCGCGTATCGTTGCAAAGTGGTTCGGCGCGGGCGTCCCAGGGCTGAAGCCCTGGGCTAGTCAGCGAAATAAGCCAAAGAGCCATAAAGCCACTCCGTAGCCCAGGGCTTCAGCCCTGGGACACCCGCGCCGCCACAACAACCAACCGTATACCGAGGCGCGAAGCAAAGGCTTCGCGCTATAACCTGCCCCCAATGCTTCCCGCCGCCGCCGACTTCCTGCCCGAACTCCAGTTTCAAACCAGCCGCAGCAGCGGCCCGGGCGGCCAAAACGTGAACAAAGTGGAAAGTCGGGTAGAGCTACGCTTCCGCCTCCTCGATTCTCAGCTGCTTACCGACGAGCAGAAACAGACACTGCTGCAGAAGCTGGCCTCCAAGCTCACCGCCGAAAGCGAATTGCTGGTGGTAGCCCAGGAAGACCGGAGCCAGCTGCGCAACAAGGAAACGGCCCTGCGCAAATTCCACGAGCTGCTCAGCAAAGCCCTCTACAAGCCTAAAGCCCGCCGCGCCACTAAGCCTAGCAAAGGTGCCGTGCGCCAACGCCTGGAATCCAAGAAGAAGCACGGCGACAAAAAAGCCAACCGCGGCCGGGTGGATTTTTAAGGCGAGACGATGCTGTACTCAAGCGCTCAGAACGTCACTCCGAGCGAAGCCGAGGAATCTCGTGCGCTGATGGTAGAATAGTACCTCAGCGTCAGCACACGAGATGCGTCGACAAGCTCAGCATGACCGTTTTGGAGTTTTCAGACACAGTCTAATTCAAATCCAAACCGAACAGGACGCCAAACCAGGGGCGGTGCTGGTAAATCCAGTGGCGGCCGTCGGGGCCCAGTAGGTGGTCGGCCCCCACGGCCAAGCCAAGGTTGAAAATGTGCGCGTCGTAAATAGTGGCGGCCCCGACGTGTAGCACAAAGCCCTCGTAGTCGGTGGTGGCGTGCTGGCGCGTGAAATCGGGCGTGATGACTGAGGAACCCAGCCCCGTGAACAGCCCGTAGCCCAAGCCCGTGGTGCGCACCAGCGGCCGGCGCTACCCGCCCACTTGGCGGTGACTGGTGAGGTGGTAAAAATCGAGGCGGCGCCCCAGGTACAGTGCCGCATTGAAGTTGGAGTTGAGCTGCACCGGCAGGCCGGCCCGAGGCGGACGAATTTTAAACGGAATTGTAAATACGTCGAGGTCGAAGCGGCGGGCGGCCAGCACTACGTGGCGACCCGGCTGCAGCCGATAGTAGAGCGGCATATCCGGCGCTGGAGCCTTGCGGCTAAGACTATCCGGGAGCAGATACAGCGTATCGGCGCTCTGGCGGGCGTACACCGGCTGGCCCAGCGGCAGCCGGGCATGCAGCGTCGCATCGTTGGTTTGGATGGCGCGGTAGCGGCCTTCGGGAAGCGTATCGAGCTGGCCCACGGCGGCGCAGCCGCCCAGCAGGGCCAGGGGGGCAGCCTGCAGTGCGCGCAGGCTCCGGCAGTGAATGGGAAACAGGCGAAACTTCATCAGAAACAGACTATATAAACCTGCTACCTTAAATCCAGCCCTTGCGCTTAAACCACACGTAAATCCCCACCGAAATAACCACCATTGATACGATAGAAAGCGGGTAGCCCAGTTTCCAGGTCAGCTCGGGCATGTAGTTGAAGTTCATGCCGTAAATGCCGGCAATGAAGGTAAGCGGCAGGAAAAACGCTGAAAACACCGTGAGCACCCGCATGGCCTCGTTGGTGCGCTGCGACGACAACGAGAGGTACAGGTTCATCAGGTTGGTGGCGGCCCCGTCGAGCTGCTGGTAGAGCGTTTCCACCTTCACCAGCAAATCCTGGGTGTCTTGGAGCAGCGTTACGTGAACGGTGGCGCTGGCCGTCTGGCGGCGCAGCATCAGCAAAATGTCGCGGGTAAGCAGGAGGAGCTGCTTGGCGGCCGAGGCTTTGCGCTTCAGAAAATACAGGCCCTGCAACGCATTGGGCACTTCCTGCTTCAGAAAGATTTCCGCCTCGTAATCGTCCAGCTCCTTGGTAAGGGTGAGGGCCGGCTGCACGTAGCTATTGAGGGCGTAGCGCACCAAATGAATGGCTACCTCGGCGGGCGTATTGCACTCCTGACCGGGGGCGCGGGCCACGCTTTTCAGTTCACTCAGCACCGGATGCGGCCGGCGGTGCACGGTAATAAGAAAATTGGCGGTATAGAACACGGCAATTTTGGTGCTCAGCTCCTGAATGGTATCGGCCTGAGTGCTCTCGGGCATGCTGAACACCCGCAAAATCACGAAGCTCAGTCCGTTGGTGGCCTCAAACTTGGGCAGGTGCGTCGGTTCCAGGCAGTCACGCACCAGGGCATCGGGCAGGCTGTACTGCGCGGCCACGGCCTCCAGCTCAGCGGCGCTGGGGTTGGTGATGTCGAGCCAGGTAAAGTGCGTTTCCTGTTGGGTAAGCAGCTGTTCGGTCATGAGAGGGGAGAAAGTAGCTGGTTCGATTTTTCCGCCCGCGCCCAAACTGCCGCACTGGCTTCAGGAAGAGGCTGCTTACAGCAGCGTCCCGCGCAGCACAAAAGTGGCCACGGAGAAGTAGATGATCAGGCCGGTAACGTCTACCAGCGTGGCTACGAACGGGGCCGAAGACGTGGCGGGGTCGAGGCCGAGGCGGCGCAGCAACATAGGCAGCATGGCCCCCGACAGCGCGCCCCACAGCACAATACCCAGTAGGGAGAAGCCCACCGTAGTGGCAATCAACTGCCAGTAAGGGCCAAAATAGCCGGGGTCGATGTAGTTGGCCCAGAGCACAATGCGCAAGGCGCCTACCACCCCCAAAATGCTACCCAGGGCCAGGCCCGAAAGCAATTCCCGCCGCATTACCAGCCACCAGTCGGAAAGGGAAAACTCGCCCAGGCTCATGGCCCGGATGATAAGCGAAGTTGCCTGGGAGCCCGCGTTACCCCCGGCCGAGATAATTAGTGGAATAAACAAGCCCAGCACCGCCGCCTTCTGCAAATCATCCTCGAAGTGGTGCATGGCCGAGGTGGTGAGCATTTCCCCAATCAGCAAAATCACTAGCCAGCCGGCCCGCTTCTGCACCATTTTCCAGATGGGCGTGTCGAGGTAGGGCTCATCCAGGGCTTCCGAGCCGCCCAGCTTCTGAATATCCTCGGTGTCTTCTTCTTCCCGGATATCCAGAATATCATCAATCGTAACAATGCCGAACAGCACGCCTTCGTCATTCACCACGGGCAGGGCCACCCGGTCGTTGCGGCGGAACACCTCAATGGCCTCTTCCTGGTCCTGCATAGTGTTGAGCTGCACGAAGCGCCGGTCCATCAGCTCATTCACGCGCTTTTGCGGGTCGGAGAGCAAAAACTCCCGAATGCGAATGTCATCTACCAGCACGCCCCGCTCATCGGTTACGTACAGTACGCTCAGCGTTTCCGACTGTCCGCCGTGGCGGCGAATGTAGTCGAGCACCTGCTGCACCGTCCAGTTTTCCCGAATGGCAATGTAGTCGGGCGTCATCAGGCGGCCCACCGAGTACTCGGGGTAGCCCAGCAGCTCCAGCGTTACCTTGCGCTCCGGCTCCGACAGCGTCTGGATCAGCTCCCGCACCAGCTCGTCGGGCAGAAACTCCAGCAAAGCCGTCCGGTCATCGGGCGACATTTCGTTGAGAATGTCCGAAATTTTATCCTGCGAGAGGTTGGCCAGAAAATGCTTCTGAATGTCGAGGTCCAGGTATTCGAACACTTCCGTGGCCAGGCGTAGGGGCAGCAGCCGGAAGATGATCAGCTGTTCCCGTTCTTCCTCCTGTTCCAGTAGCTCTACTACTTCGTTCGGTTCAAAGGACTTCAGCGCCTCCTTGAGTTTGAAAAACTCGCCCTCCTGAATCAGGGACGTGATGTGGTCGGTAGTTGGGTGCTGATTCATGAACGGCAAGAGGGGTGTTTTTCGCTAGGCAAACAGGACTTGGTGAGGCGGTAAAAACCGGCGCGCAAAAGTAGGCTTTTCAGGGCCGGTTTCCGTGCCCTGCGGCCAAGTTTCTGACCAGTTCGGTGGCCTATACGCGAAACCCAACCGTACGGCCAGGACTTTGCCTGCTGGTAGGCCGGCGCGGGCGGCCCGGCATGGCCGCTGGTTGCCGAATTGCGCGGGCCGCGTACATTTGGCCTTAGTTCCTTCCCGCCCTATATGCCCCATTCGTCTACTGTTCAGCCGCTCGGTACGCTGGTCGCCCTCGGCGGGGGCGACGACGATGCCCTGCTGGCCCTGCTCTGCGACATGTTGCCCAACTCCGGGTTGCCAGTTGAAATTATTACGGTAGCCTCCCGCGACGATGCCCGCTCGGCCCGGGCCTACGAGCGGGCCCTGCGAGAGTTAGGCTGCACCAGCGCCCGGCACCTGCGCATCAGTGAGCACCACCCCGCCGATGCCCCCGACACGCTGCGCCGCCTGCGCAAGGCCGGCCTCGTGTTCTTCAGCGGCGGCGACCAGGAGCGCATCACCGACTTTCTGCTGAACACGGAGTTTCTGCGGGTATTGCAGGAGCGGTATGAGCAGGAACCTGAGTTCATCATTGCCGGTACCAGCGCCGGGGCCGCCGTGATGCCCGAGCTAATGGTGGTGCAGGGCTACGGGTGGCGGGCTTTGCGAAAGGGTGGTATGCTCACCAGCCACGGCCTGGGCCTACTGCCCCGCCTGCTCATTGATCAGCACTTTGTGGAGCGGGGCCGCTTTGGGCGACTGGCCCACGCCCTGCTGGCCCACCCCATGTGCCTGGGTCTGGGTCTGGCCGAGGAAACCGGCCTTATCATTCGCCAGGGGCGCTATGCCGAGGCCTTCGGGGATGGGGTGGTGATGGTAGTGGATGGCCGCCACCTCACCGGCAGCAACCTGGGCCGCATTGGCCGGGGGGAGCCCGTCAGCGGCCAAAACTTCCGGGTACACCTGGTGGTGGCGGGCCAGGTGCTGGACCTCCACTCCCGGGAAGTAACGCTTACCAAGTAAAGAACTCACCTAATGCTGGAGTACGGCAGTATTGCCATGTATAATATAGCTGAGGAAGTACTCACCAACTGCGCGTTTCTACCACAGAAAGTTATTCGGCACGCCGAGTAAATAGTGGCATTTTTCCCTACATTTAGGGCACTAACCCCCAACTTCTCACTCACCTCTTTTACTTCAACATGAAGCTACAATCTCTACTCCTCGCGGGAGGGGCGCTGCTCTCGGGTACGGCAGCCTCGGCGGGTGGCTACCAGGTAACCCTGGCAGGCCAGAAGAACAACGGCATGGGCGGCGTGGGTGTTGGCTTGTCGCTGGACCAAGCGGCCATGTTCTACAACCCCGGTGCCCTGGCCATGGTGAAGGAACGCGGCGTGCAGCTTGGCGTAAGCGCCACGCTGGCCCGGCAAGCCTTCCGCGCCGAAAACGGCAGCGTGCAGCGCGAGTTGCAGAATAATACCACTACCCCCTTCAGCGCGTTTGTGGGCTTCGGCCCTACGGAAGGCAAATTCCGGGTGGGCATTGCCGTATATACTCCCTTCGGTAACAAGCTGGAGTATGCCCCCGGTTGGGAAGGCCGCTTCGCCCTCACGGAAATTGACCTGAAGTCTATTTACGTGCAGCCCACCGTGAGCTACGCCATTACGGATAACCTGAGTGTAGGTGCAGGCCTGACGTATCTGGCGCTGGGCTCCGTGAACCTGAAGCGCGACATTCCGGCCCAGAACGCTAGCGGTGATTTTGCCAGCATTGAACTGGATGGCAAAGCTGAGCGCAAGTTTGGCTTCAACGCCGGGGTGTTCTTCAAGCCTTCGGAAAAGCTGAGCATTGGGGTAAGTTACCGCTCCAAAATTGACGCAAAGGTGAAGGGTGGCGACGTGAAGTTCACCAACCTGTCGGGCACGGCGGCGCCTAACTTCCAGGCCACCGAGTTCGGCGCCACGCTGCCCCTGCCTGCTACTACCTCGGTGGGCATTGGCGTAATGCCGAACGAGAAGCTGACCATCGGTTTCGACGTGAACTTTGTGGAGTGGAGCGCCTACAAAACGCTTGATTTCCGGTTTAATGCCCCCGTAAACGGCCAAACCGTGAGTTCCTCCAAGCGTTACTACGAGGATGCCCTCACCTTCCGCCTGGGTGGCCAGTACCAAATCACGAGCGGCCTGACGGTGCGCGCCGGTGGTGCCTACGACAACTCCCCAGTGCGCGACGGCTACGTAACCCCCGAAACGCCGGATGCCGACCGTATTACTGGTACCTTGGGTGCTTCCTACAAGTTTGGTGAGCATTTCAGCGTTGATTTGAGCACGCAGTTCGTGAACCTCAAAAAGCGCACTGAAACGCAAGCCGACCTGATCAATAACGGTACCACCGACCGCGTGGCCGGTACCTACAAAACGCAGGTAGTTGTGCCCGGTGTGGGCCTGAACTACACCTTCTAATTTTTGCTGCTTCTACTTCTATGAATATGTTTTCCTCTAAGAAAACTTGGTCGGCAGCAGCCCTGATGGGGTTGGGCCTGGCCGCCTGCCAGCCCGAGCTGGATGCTCCCCGCGCCGACAGAGGCTCCGCTGACTTCACCAGCTACGTGGCCATCGGTAACTCCCTCACCGCCGGTTTTCAGAGCGGCGGACTGGCTAATTTTGGTATCACCACCTCGTACCCTGCCATTCTGGCCCAGCAGTTTGCCAAAGTAGGTGGGGGCGAGTTTGTGTCGCCCACCTTTGCACCCGAGCGCGCCGACGGGTCGGGCTACCTGAAGTTCTACGGTATTACCACCGCCGGTTCGCCCATCATTCTGTCGCCCGGCCAGAGCACTACTGCTACGCTGGCCGGCCAGACTACTCCCCAGACTTTCACCAATAACCCAGCAGACTACAAACTGGCCTTCACAGGCAACCGTTTGCCATTGCCTACCCCTACAACGGGTGCTATGGAACTGACACCGTTCAACACTGTACAGCCGAACAACCTAGGTGTGCCCGGTATTTCGGTTCTCAGCGCCGACCGCACAGCCTCAGCCGTGCCGCAGGTGGCTGCGCTGGCGCAGGGCTACGGCTTACTCAATAACTATTACCAGCGTCTGCTACCAGCCGCTGACCGTGGTACTACAGATTACACCACGTTTATCAGCCGCAAGAATGCCACGTTCTTCACCTGCTGGCTAGGCAATAACGATGTGCTCACGTATGCTACCAACGGGGCAGTAGCAGTAGCCTCCAACCCCTTCAGCAACCTGACGGACACCACCAGCTTCGGCCGGGGGTACCGCAATATTGTGCGCACCATCAGCAAAACGGGTACGGTGAAAGGCGTGGTAGCCAACATTCCGAACGTAACCAACGTGCCGTATTTTACGGCCGTAACCGTGCCAACTATCATTGCGGGCATCAAGGCCAACCCAAACTTGCCAAACGCCGCTGCTGCTAGCCTATACATTACTACCGGCACCGGTACTGTGCGGGAGGCTACTGCCAATGACCTGCTGGTTCTGCCATCTTCGGCTGTAATTGGTAGTGCCTCCACTACTCCGGGCAATCCTCTGCCAGTAGGAGTAGGTTACTCGGGCACGCAGGCCAACCCGTTGCCTAGCCAGTTTGTGCTGGATGCTGCCGAAGTTACCGCCATTCAAACCCGCACTACGCAGCTAAATAATATCATTGCCAAAACCGCCCGCCAGTATAATGTGGGTCTGGCTGATATGAACTCGTTCTTCACCACGGTAGCATTGGGTGGCATTGCCATTAACGGAACGGCTAATAACGCCGGCTTTATCCGGGGCAACTTGTTCTCGCTGGACGGCGTGCACCCCACTTCGCGTGGCTATGCCGTAATTGCCAATGAGTTCATTAAGGTAATCAACTCCACCTATGGGGCCTCAGTGCCGCAGGTAAATCCCATCGATTACAACGCCCTGCTGTTGCCCTAAGTAGTAGTAGGTAGCTGTAATATTACGTAAAGAGCCCGTTTCCAGTAACTGGAGGCGGGCTCTTCGCATGAGAAGCTATGGAGGAGGACTGTCGATGAAAAGCGCCTACGAGAGCTGCACCTGTTGCAACACTGCGGGCAGCTGCGGACGGGCCTCGCCGGCCAGGCGGGCGGCTATGAGTTGGGCGTGGTAGCGGCCGTTTTCAATAAACCAGCGGCTGGTATTGAGGCCCCCGCACACGGTGCCGGCCAGGTAAAGGCCGGGGCGGTTGGTTTCCAGCGTATCAGCGTTGTGGGTGGGCGTTTGGGCAGCGTCGGTGCCGCAGGTGATGCCCAGCGCGGCCAGGAAGGAGAAGTCGGGATGGTAGCCGGTGAGGGCGTATACGTGCTGAGCGGGCAGAGTACGCGAACCGTCAGGCGTGTGCACTTCCACGGTGGTGGCGGTAATGCGCGCCACGGTGCTATTGAACAGGCAGCCAATGCGGCCTTCCTTAATGCGGTTCACCAGATCGGGCCGGATCCAGTACTTCACCGACTCACTGATTTCCGGGCCGCGCACTACCAGCGTGGGGCGGGCCCCGGCGCGCAGTAGCTGCAACGCAGCCTTAGCCGAGGAGTTCTTGGCCCCGATAATCACCACGTCCTGGTCGGCGTGGGCGTAGGGCTCCTTATAATAGTGCGTAACGTGGGGCAGGTCCTCGCCGGGCACGCGCAGCAGGTTGGGTACATCGTAGAAGCCAGTAGCAACAATAACGAAGCGTGCCCGAATGCGGCCCTTGTCCGTTACCACGGTGTAGTTATCCAGGGAGCCTTCCAGACCAATTACCCGCTCATACAGGCGGAGCGGAAGTTTCTCGGTGAAGGCCACGCGGCGGTAGTAGTCCAGGGCATCTTCCCGTAGCGGCTTGTAGTGTAGTGTCGTCATGGGGTAGCCGCCTATTTCCAGTAGCTCGGGGGTAGAGAAAAACTCCATGTTGGTAGGGTAGCCAATAATGGAATTCACCAGCGCACCCTTGTCCACCACGCACACGGAGAGGCCGCGCCGCTGCACTTCCAGCCCGCAGGCCAAGCCCACCGGCCCGGCCCCAACCACCACCACATCGAAAGAGGAATCTGTCATATACTATACTACCAGCTTCGGGGCCAGTGGTTTTTAAACAAGCAGTTTGGGCCAGCATGGGCAGTGTCAGGATTTCTTTTCCAGCGCATTTAACGCCCCCGTCGACCACAGAGCCACACCCATCAGCACTGGCTGCATGAACAGCCGCCCAAACCGCTTGGCATCGGTATCGAGGCCGAAAGCGGAAATATGATGGGTGTATTGGTGAATGTTGCCGGGGAAAACGGCCGCATAGAAAGCTGCCAGCCCAATACCCATGCGTACCCGATTTTTGCCTTTCAGCGTCAGCAAGGCCAGACCCAAGCCGATTTCCACTACGCCTGAGGCTAGTACGGTTGTGTCTTTATCCAGAGGGACAAAATCTGGCACTTGGGCTTGAAACTCCTGACGGGCAAACGTGAGGTGGCCAGTGCCGGCCACAAGCATAAAGGTGCCCAACAGCCCTCGGGCTACGTTTTGCAAAGTGGTGGTATGAGGAGGTTGCTGCATGAGAGTACGCCAGGATTTGCCCGGCTACTTCGGCTATACGGGCCCGCTACCGCCGCGGATATACCGCGGCCTGTCCCAGCACTCTTGCTTGGTAAGGGCCGTAGATTAACACCCAACCACTACCATCTTCCTATTTCCAGGCGTGCAATAACCTCCGAATCAAAACGATTTCGCCGGTGTGGTAGGCCGTGTGGTCTCCAATCAGCATTGCCTCGCGCAGTAGCGTTTGGCCGTCGCCGTGCCGAATGGGCGCCAGCAGATCAGTAGTTGGGCTTTGTAGCAGAGCTATGAACCGCTGCCGGTCAGCCTGAATCTGGTCGAGGGTGTGTTGCCAGATGGTTTCGTCGGCGGGGGCGGAGGTAGCAGGCCAATAGCCGGTGGGCCAGTCGGGTGAAGTATGCCCGGCACCAAGGGAAAATTCCACAATATCCCACTGGGCAATACGCACGTGCTCTACCAGCTGCCAAATGGTATAGGGGACCTCCGGTACGTGCTGGTTCCACTGCGCCGGGGTAAGGCCGGCGCACGCCTCCTCAAACGTAACGTGGGCATTGGCCTCAGTGAGCAGATTAATCAACTCTGCTATAATGCCTTGTTTAGTGGGCTGGTCCATAGTGTTAGGCACGTATTAGTGAGCTTGCAGCCAGTTCTGACCGGTACCTACTTCTACTTCCAGCGGCACGCCGTGGGGCAGTAGTAAGGCCGTGGCCATCAGCTCTTTGATCTTGGGGGTGATGTAGTCCACTTCTTCCTTCACGGCGTCAAACACCAGTTCATCGTGCACCTGCAGAATCATGCGGGTTTTGAGGCGTTCCGCACGCAGCCACTCGTGAATGTTAATCATGGCCTTCTTGATAATGTCGGCCGCGGTACCCTGGATGGGGGCGTTGATGGCGTTGCGCTCGGTGTAGCCGCGCAGGGTGGCGTTGCGGGAGTTGATGTCGCGCAGGTAGCGGCGGCGGCCCAGCAGGGTAGTGGCGTATTCCAACTCCCGGGCCTTATTGATGCTTTCATCCATGAACTGCTTCACCGAGGCAAACTCCTCAAAATAGGTATCGATAATTTCGGTGGCTTCCTTGCGCGAAATACCGATGCGCTGGGCCAGGCCAAAGGCTGAAATACCGTAGATAATACCAAAATTGACGGTTTTGGCCTTGCGGCGCATCTCCCCATCCACTTGGTCGAGGGGGACGTGGAATACCTTGCTGGCGGTGCTGGTGTGAATGTCGAGGCCCTGGCGGAAGGCTTCAATCATGGTTTTATCCCCCGAGAAGTCGGCCATGATGCGCAGCTCCACTTGCGAGTAGTCGGCGGCCAGCAGCACGTGGTCGGCGTCGCGGGGCACGAAGGCTTTACGAATCTCCCGGCCCTTCTCCGTGCGGATGGGAATGTTCTGGAGGTTGGGGTTGGTGCTGCTGAGGCGGCCGGTAGCCGTTACAGCCTGGTTGAAGCTGGTGTGTACGCGCCCATCGGCTTCGCACACTAACTGGGGCAGGGCCTCCACGTAGGTGCTGCGCAGCTTGGTGAGTTGGCGGTGTTCCAGAATGAGGCCGGCAATGGGCGCATCGGCGGCCAGCTGGCTGAGCACTTCCTCGCCGGTGGCGTACTGGCCGGTTTTGGTTTTCTTGATTTTGCCCCGGCCCAGGTCCATCTTATCGAACAGCACCTCACCCAACTGCTTGGGCGAGCCAATGTTGAACTCCTGCCCGGCCTCCAAAAAAATCTGCTTTTCAATATCCACAATGTAGCCCTGCAGCTCGGCCGAGTACTCACCCATAGCGGAGGAGTCGATTTTCACGCCCTCGTACTCAATGTCGGCCAGCACCGGCACCAGCGGGTTTTCTACCTCGTTCAGCAAATCCAGCAGGCCTACCTCTTTCAGCATGGGCTCAAACACGTGCTTGAGCTGTAGGGTCACGTCGGCGTCCTCGCAGGCGTAGTCCTTCACCTCGGCCGGCGGAATATCGGCCATGGTTTTCTGGTTTTTACCCTTGGGGCCAATGAGGTCAGTAATGGGCACCGGGGTGTAGTGCAGGTAGGTTTCGGCCAGCACGTCCATGCCGTGGCGCATATCGGGCTCCAGCAGGTAGTGGGCCAGCATGGTGTCGAACAGGGGCCCGCTCACCTGCACGTTGTAGTGCTTGAGAATGGTGAGGTCGTACTTGATGTTCTGGCCCACTTTGGTAATCTGCCGGGCCTCAAAAAAGGGGCAGAACTCATTTAGCAGGTCCTGGGCGGCGGCGTGGTCGTCGTGGGGTACGGGCACGTAATAGGCCTCGCCGGGCAGCCAGCAGAAACTCAGGCCTACCAGCCGGGCCGTCATGGTGTCGAGGCCGGTAGTTTCGGTATCAAAGCTGACCTCGGTTTGCTGCAGCAGAAACTCCAGCAGGCTTTTGCGCAGCTCGGGCGTGTCGATGAGATGGTAGCGCACGTCCACGTCCTGTAGGGTGCGCCGTGGGCCGGCCGGGGCGCCGAAGCTGCCCGTTTCGCCTTCCTCGGCCGCAATGCCCACGGCCGCATCGGCGGAGGAGGCAAACAAGCTGCCCTGGCCCTCGGCCACTTTGGGGCGGCGGGCCCCGCGCGGGGTAGGAGCAGCAGCGCTGGTGCCAGCCGGGCTACCCCCGCCCAATAGGCGGGTGGCCAGCTGCCGGAACTCCAGCTCCTCAAACAGCTGCTGCAGAGCTTCCACATTCGGGGCTTCCATGCGCAAGCCTTCCTCGTGGAACTCAATGGGCACATCCAAGTGAATGGTGGCCAGCTCCTTGCTCATCAGGCCCTGCTCGGCGAAGTTGCGCACGTTTTCCTGCTGCTTGCCCTTGAGCTCGTCCACGTTGGCAATCAGGTTTTCCACCGAGCCGTACTTCTGAATCAGAGTTTTGGCCGTTTTCTCCCCGATGCCCGGAATGCCCGGAATGTTGTCGGAGGCGTCGCCCTGCAGGCCCAGAATATCGATTACCTGCTCGGGCCGCTCAATCTCGAAGCGCTGCAGCACGTGCTGCACGTCCAGCACCTCGGCGGCGTTGCCCATGAAGGCGGGGCGGTAAATCTTCACGCAGTCCGTCACCAGCTGGCAGTAGTCCTTGTCAGGCGTCATCATAAACACCTCCCCGAAACCCTGCTGCTCGGCCCGGCGGGCCAGGGTACCAATCACGTCGTCGGCTTCGTAGCCATCCACCACCAGAATGGGGATGTTGAAGGCCGTGATAATCTTCTTGATGTAGGGAATGGCCAGCCCAATATCCTCGGGCATAGCCTGACGCTGGGCTTTATAGTCGGCAAACTGCTCGTGGCGGAAGGTTTTCTTTTGCGCGTCGAAGGCCACCCCAATGTGGGTGGGTTTCTCCTTCTGCAGCACCTCCACCAGCGTGTTGGTGAAGCCCAGAATGGCCCCAGTGTTCAGGCCCTTGGAGTTCACGCGCGGGTTTTTGCTGAAAGCAAAGTGGGCCCGGTAGATCAGGGCAAAGGCGTCGAGCAGGAAAAGCTTATGGGGCTGGGCGGCGGGGGCGTCAGGAGTCATGCGGGCGAAGGTACGGAAGGAGAGAAGCGCGGACGGTAGCCGCCGCGCCGGATAAGTATATAACCGGCCAAAAGAAAAAGTGGCGGTGTATACTACCCCGGATAGCCGGCCGGAGTTGCGGATACGGGACAGGCGCCACAAAAAGACGCAAAGCCACCCCGCCCAGGCAGAGTGGCTTTGCTAAAAAACGGCCCGGCCGGTTACAGTGCGGGCTTCACCTCCAACACAGTGCGGCTGCTGCCAGCCTGCCCGTTAGGGGCAAGGCCCTGCACAACTACCAGATAACGGCCGGCTTGGTCGCCGGTATAAAACTCCAGCTTGCGGGGGCCGGCGGCCGTGGTAGTCACACTTGGGTTCCAGTACAATAGGTTGCGCATATCGGGCAGGCGGCTTTGCTTCTGCTGGGGTGTATCGTAGCGGGGCGAGTAGAACTCCCGCTGCGCTTGCAGGACCTCGTACTGCTGAATCAGGGCCCGTGGGTCCAGCTCAAAACCTTCCAAATCACCCTTGTAAGTGGTGTAGCTCACGATGCCGTTGTACACGGTGGAGCCGTGGAAGTAGCGGCTGTCGATTACCTCCAGCTTCTGAATTTTCAGCGGGTCCATGGCCATCATCTTGTTCACGCTGAAAACGGGTACTCCATCCAGCAGAACCATCGGGTTTTCGGTCAGGAAGGCGTTATTGACCTTATCCAGCACCATAAAGTGGAAACCGTCTTTGCGGATGCGGACCATGACACCCGGTACGTATTCCCGCATCACTTCTTCCAACACTTTGAAGCGAGTGTACTTGTCCAGGAAATAGGTTTCGCTCGGCTTGCCATAAAACGCCAGGCTATCGGGCGGGGCCGGGGTGGGGCGCAGGGCTTCTTTGGGGGCGAAGATGGTTTGTACCTGGGTCTGGAAGTGCCGTTTCGTGTAGGCCGCCTCCAGGCTGGGCAGGGCTCTAAATGCCGGAGCCAAAGCAGGAGCATAGCGGCCGGAAAATGGCGAGAGTAGCTTGATTTGCGCGGTGCTATCCTGGCGCGGGTCTGTCTGAATAATTAACTCCCGGGTACCGCGGGCCGCGTCAGCCTCAAACTGCACCAGCCCATCGGCATTGCTCACGGCATTGGTCAGGCGGGTAAGGCGGCTGGGCGAGGCCAGGTAGGCCGTCACGCCCGGCCGGGGAATATCGGTGCCGGGCTGGGTCAGGCGGGCCTGCACCAGCGGGCCGCGCAGCTCGGGCAGATAGGGCAGTGGGGCCGGCGCGGAGGCCAGTACCTGCTCCCATCGAAACCGGCTCCAGCCCTGGGTGAGCATTAAGTTATCGGTGGCTTCGGCGGCCTCGGGCCCGGTGGCGGTAAAGTAGTATTCGGGGCTTTCAACCTCGCCTTTCAGGTCGGCACTCAGCCACAGGTAGCTGTTGATATCCGCGGGCCGTGGGCTCGATAATGAATCCAGCCGGTACACGGCCACCGACAAATTGGCGGCCAGAGCCTGCCCCGCCCTGGCCGCAGTAGCCAGGCTCAGGGCCACCTGGTCGCGCAGGGCGTAGTGATTCTTGTCGGTTTGAGCGGTTACGGTGAGCTTATTGCGGGGGGGCTGGAAGTAGAGCCGCTCACACAGCGGCTTGCGGTCAGCGTTAAACAGGGTAAAGTGCGAAATACCATCGGGCAACTGGCCGGGCTCCACGGTGAAGGTGGCGCCACCGTTACGTAGAGTGGCCTGAGCGGCCACGGCTACAGTTTGGCCGGCGTGGCCCAGCAGGTACACGGTTTCGGGCTGGGTGGTAGTGGCGCGCACGGTTATGGTGAGCGGGGCGTTGACCGGGCGTTCCAGGCGCATGGCATAGCCCTGCGCATACACTGGGGGCAGCTGGTAGCGCCCCGGCTTGCCCTTGCCCTGGGTTACTACGGCCGTGTAGGTGTTGCCCGCTTCCGGGGTAAAGCTAAAGCTGCCCAGGCCGAAGCGCAGCGTTTTGAAGGTAGCCACAACCGCGCCGGTCTGGGTAAGCACTTTGCCCTCCACGGACACTCCCTTGCCGCTGGAGCTGGTGGCCTGAAAGCCGACTTTACCGGGCAGGCCCTGCACCAGATTACCGCCTTCCGGGAAGAACTGAACGGTGTAAGGCTTAATCGAGTCCTGGGCGGCCGTGCCGGAGGCCGCAAACGTATTGACTACCGTTACGGAGCTGTGGAAGTAATATTCCGGCCCGAAATTCTGCATCCAGTTGGTATAGGCCCGCACCGTGTAAGTGCCCGAAGCCAGGGAGGCTGGCAAGGTGAAGGAGCCCTGCCCGGTGGCCTGCCGGAGCTCCACCCGGGCCTGGAGTACGGGCTTATTTTCGTGGTTGAGCACCTCCACATTGGCCACTTTGCTCATGGGCAGGGGGCGGCCGGAAGTGCCATCCACGGCGTACACCTTAAACCACATGGTTTCTCCGGCCGTGTAAAAAGGCCGGTCGAGGTGCAGAAACAGCTTTTCGGGTATGGCCGTGCGCTGGTAGCGTCTGAAAACGCGCGTTAGGCCGCCCAATGAATCGGGGGCGGCTTGGGCCGCCGCGCCGCTGGCGGCTGTCAGCCCCAGGCCCAGGGCCACCAGCAGGCTGCGGTAACGGGTAGTGGCGGTTTTGCTTCGCAATAGAGTACTAGCGTAATACATAGCAGCTTATCAAGAACTACGGCCAGAAATCGGGCTTCACGGCGGTGCCGCGCAGTCGACAATCAATACACTCGCGGGATCTGGCCGTGTAGCCTCCATCCACTTCATTAATTGGCAGGTAGCCCGGGATACTAAAGGCCGCTTTCAATATTTCCGCCGGCGACTTGAATCCGGTATAGAGTTTCACGGTGTCAGGCGGCAGGCAGCCTTCGTAGCCGGATTGAATGAGCCACGTGCGGGGAAGCTCGCCCCGGCCGATGAACAGGCGTTTCTGCGCCAGCGAATGCGCACTGATAAAGCCCAGGGCTAACTCATTCTCGTCGTTCAGGCAGCGGATATTACCCGTCAGCTGCGAGGGAAGCGGATCGAAGAGCGTGCCGATATTTTCGGTGTTCTTCCGCAACAGCTCCCAGTACATGTACTCCTCGGCGGTTTGGGCGTGCTGGCTTACCAGAATACTGTAGCGTATGCGCAGCCGGTCAGTGGTAGTAGGCAGGGAGCGAAGTAAGTAATTGGAAACTCTGTCCTCCGTGAGCCGAACAGTGCTGGCTATTTCAATATCGGAGGAGGTGCCCGTCGACCAGCAACTTGTGGGGAAAGGCGTGGTGATTTCCTGCATGCGGTTGTTCTTGTACTCAACCGTTGGGTTATAGGGGGAGGCTATTTCCCAGGTTTCGGCGTACTCCCACCGGTAATACCGCGTCTGGCCGGAGGCATCATACGAGCTGAGGGAAATATCCACCCCCTTGTCGCTGGCCTGCCAGGTTATGTCCCCGATAGGAGGGGTGGTTTTAACGGCCGTGTAGGCGGAAGCGTACTCCTTGCCGGTCGCTGTAAGGATGCGCAGCCGGTAGTTTTTCTGGGGGTTCAGTGTGAGCGGGGCCGAGGAGTAGGTGCCTTTTACTGCGCCTTCCGGCAATACGTACCGGGCGCCGTTTTCTTCCTCAATGGAAACAACGGCGCCTTTTTCGGGTGGTGGGGGCGTTTTGGTGGTAATATCAATGGTGCGCTGCAGCGAAATAGTGGTAACCCCTTGGCTATTGATGAAGCCATCAACCACCAGGAAATGTCGGGGGCTACTCAGCACCTCAGGCGAGTAGGAATCAATGCAGCCGGGCAGCAGCAGGGCCACTACCCACAACGCGGCCGTGTATAGTATGGAAAGGCGAGGATGCATCTAGAATTTGAAATTATAGGTGATAGTAGGAATGGGCTGGCCAAAGATGGACAGCTGGTAGCCCCGAATCTGCCCGTTTTCTGACTTGAAATAAACCGAGTACGGGTTGCGGCGCCCAGTGAGATTGTACACGCCCACCGTCCAGGAGCTGTGGGCCAGCTTCTTCACCTTGTGGTTGCCTTCCATGTTCAGGGCAAAATCGGCGCGGTAATAATCCGGAATGCGGTAGGCGTTGCGGTCAGAGTAGTACACCCGGGTGGAGTTGCCGATGGTGTACTTGGCCAGCGGGAGCGTGATGGGCCGGCCGGTGCTGTACGTGAGGTTGAGGGAGGCACTAATGCGGCGGCTGAAGCGGTAGTTACCTACTAGCGTGGCATCGTGGGGCTTATCGAAGTTGCTGGGGTAGTAGCGGCCCCCGTTCACCATATCGGAGGTGGTGGCCGCATTCACCCGCACCAGGGAGCGGGAGTAGGTGTAGCTGAGCCAGCCGTTCACCTTGCCGGTCGTTTTCTTCACCAGCACCTCCACCCCGTAGGCCTTGCCCAGCGCATTCACAATGTCCGTTTCAATGTGGGGGTTCAGAATCAGGGTAGCCCCGCTCTTGTAGTCCACAAAATCCCGCAACGACTTGTAATAGGCCTCCACGGAGGTTTCAATGGTGTTGGATTTGAAGTTGCGGTAGAAGCCCACCGAGTACTGGTCGCCCACCTGGGGCCGCACGTTGGCGTCGGAGAGCTTCCAGATATCGGCCGGCGACACGGAGGCCGTGTTGGTAAGCTGGTGGATGTACTGCCGGGTGCGGTTGTAGCTGAGCTTTACCGAGGAGTTGTCGGTGAGGGCGTAGCGGGCCGAGAGACGGTACTCGGGGCCGTGGTAGGTAGCCAGCACCTTGCCTGAGCCGTAGCGCAGCGTATCGGTAATGGTGTTTTCGGATTTGGACAGGCCGGCCGCGTACTGGTACACGTCCCGCGGGCCCAGGGCATTGAACAGGGAGTAGCGCAACCCCACCGCCACCGAGAAGCGTGGGCTTACGTCAATCCGGTCCGAAACGTAAAGGGCGCTTTCCAGGGCCTGCTCGCGGGCCAGCACGTCGGGTATGATCAGGGAACCCTCCCCGTTGGGCTTCAGGCTGCCCGGCGAAATCCGGTACAGCAGGCTGCTCACACCAAAATCAATGGTGTGCTTGGTGTTGGGGAAGTAGCTGAAGTCAGCTTGCAGGTTGGTTTGCTTGATGCCGTACTGCAGGCGGGAGGCCGTTACCGGGTTTTTCTCGCTGGTAATATCGTAGCCATAGTGGCTGTAGGCGCCCGTGAATACGCCGTAAATCTTGTTGTTGAAGCTGTGCTGCCATTTCAGACTACCGTTCTGGTTGATATACTGGTAGGTGGTATCACTGGCCAGCCGAAACCGGTCGGTGCTGAGGTAGCCGGTAGCGTACACGCTGTTTTTTTCGTTGAACTGCTGGCTGACGTGGGCACTCACATCATAAAAAGAGGCGGTGCTGTTGCGGAAGGAGCTGTTGGATAGTCGCCGCAAAATCCAGTCAGAGTAGCTACTGCGCCCACTGATGATAAAGCTGCTTTTATCCTTCACAATGGGCCCCTCCAGCGTCAGGCGGCCCGTAAGTGGGCCAATGCCCCCGGAGCCGGAGAACTTCTTGCGGTTGCCCTCCCGGGTAGTAATTTCCAGCACCGACGACAGCCGCCCGCCGTACTTGGCCGGAATGGCGCTCTTGTAGAGCTCCACCGTCTGCAAAATATCGGGGTTGAAGGCCGAGAAAAAGCCAAACAGGTGGGAAGGGTTATAAATGGTGGTGCCGTTGAACAGAATCAGATTCTGGTCGGTGGCGCCGCCCCGCACATTCAGGCCCGTATTGCCTTCCCCCACCGATTTTACCCCCGGCAGCGTCAGAATTACCCGCAGAATATCGGATTCGCCGAAGGCTGTGGGTACCTGACGGATGGTTTTGATATCCAGCTTCGTCAGGCCCATTTGCATGCCCGCCACGTTCTTGTCTTTCTCCGCCTCAATTACCACTTCCTTCAACGAGGTAATATCCTCTTCGACCTCAATTTCCAGCCGGCCGTCACCGCGCAAAATCACCTGCCGTTTCGTGTTCTTCACGCCAATTCCCCGGATTTTGATGTCGCGGCGGCCTACCGGAACCGTGAGGGAATAGTAGCCGAACTGGTCGGTGCTCGTGCCCACGTCCGGGTTTTCGGTGTACACCGTTGCCCCAATAATAGGCTGCCCCGATTTCAGGTCGCGCACGTGACCGGCCAGCGTGGCCTTGCCGCTGCCCGTGCTGCTGCCCGTGCCAATGTCGTGCACCACATATTCGGCCTCACGCACGTAGCGCGACCGGCCAACGGGGGTGGTCTGCTGGGAGGGAGTTGGGTAGTTGCGGGCAACTGCCGGGCCTTCGGTGGTATTCTGGAAGAAAATACCGGGCAGAGTTGCCTCGATGGGTTTGCCCACCGTAACGAACACGCGCTTCTCGTCGTCCACGGCAAAGCGGAAAGCCGTGGGGCGCAGCGCCTGCTCCAGGGCCGCTTCTACCGGCAAGTTCTGCGCTTTCAGAGTAATGAACAGACTATCCGTAGCGGCCGCATTGAAATAGAACCGGTAGCTGGTCTGACTTTCAACCAGGCGGGCAAACTGCTCAAAGGGTACGCGGGTAAAAGTGCCATCCAGCACCTTGTCGGTTTGCTGCGCGTAACCGGCAGAAGGAAGCATGGAGCCGCACAGAAGGAGCAGTACTGCGTAAGCGTGTTTCATAAAGAGCGAAAAAGTAGAGCAAGAATAAATACACAGAAAAATAGAATGCTATTTATTGGGTAGCCCATTGTAATAAGTGGCTAGATTGACTAATGTAGATTCAATATTTTTTTTATTGAATTTTAATTTTTTAGATTGGATATACAGCTGCATTTCTTTCGAATGACTAGTAAAAGCACGTAGAATACTGCCTTTAGAATCGGCGGGGTAATAATGCCCATTGTGTTGTAAAAAAAACTTGTCTTTCGAGGAAAATTCAGCTTCTACCTTGCCTTGTCTGATTTGCTTTTGCATGTGTTTGCTGCGCTTGGCTAGAGCCTGGGCACTGCCAGAGGTCAATAGTTCATAGTAGCCGGTAGAAAGAGTTTTTTCAGTAATGCTATCAGCTACCACTCTAATAAAATGGTGGTTGTTGATAGTAAATTCATCTACATTCTCATTTACTGCTCGTAGCCTGAATGGGCTATTGGGGAATGATAATACAACCTGGTCTAATACTATATCATACGCCAATAACAGGCCGGAATAATATTGCTTGTTGTATACAATGGTGCCCAGTTGCTTGTCGGACCACATATAAAACTGGTGGCCAATACGGGTATTAAATCGTAATGAATAGTCGGCATATTCAGGCCCGTTATATAATTGTGATGAATTAGCAAATATGATATCGTACTGTTGCTGTAGTGCGGTGGTGTCAGGCTCAAGCTCAACCGTAGATGAGGCAGATTGACTGAAGCCAGCTAAACAATGGATAAAAGAGCTTACAATAAGACAAATAGTAAAAGGTGTTTTCATGCTATTATAGGATAAATAGGCTCAGAATTGACAACAAGAGTACAGTTAGAAGGAAAGTTATCCTAAATTATTGAAGACGGATGATAAATTTTCCAATTCAATCCGCGAACCTGTTTAGGAAGGGGGCAACAGGCTAAAACAGAAAGGACTCCCACAACATGAGCGAAATTTGAGGTGCGACCCATCTCCTTTCTCTCCGCT
>NZ_JBEPPK010000008.1:0-182026 GCF_040547285.1 Hymenobacter sp. UYP22
GTTTTGTTTGGCTGCTTTTTGTTTTCCTTCAAACAACCCCCCCCCCCCCCCCCCCCCCCCCCCCCCCACTCCGCTCGGAATGACGGTCAAACTCCTAGCTCCTAACTTCTATACTTCTTCTCTCAAATCACCCGCACTCGGTCCCGGTTGGCGTCGTCACGCAGGATTTCGAGGCCCCGATAGGCGAGGGGGCGGCCGGTGTTATGCGTCAGAGAGCCGCCGTCGGCGTGCAGGTGGGCCACGTCCAGGATCAACTGCGTGTATTTTCGCTTACCTAACTCAATGGCAACGGGGCGGCCGTGGCTGGAGTCGAAGGTGGCCAGGGCCTGGTCAATTTCTTCCAGAATCTTACTCATAACGCGGGAGGTAGAACGGGGTGAGTGCAGAAATATAAAAAATTGCCGGGATTCAGCGTGTTTTTCAAACCGGATGCTAGTTCGGCGGCGGCACGCCGTCGGGCCGGTTGTTGCGTGCGGCCGTTGTGTCGTCATCGTTCGGAGGTCAGCGGGCTTCAACCGGCCCGACGTGCTGCGCCCGCCGGACCGGAACAACTACTACAGCCGCTTTCCACCGCCGATTTTTCTCCCAAACCGGGCATAGAAAAGCTCCGGCAACTCCTGTTAGGGAGCTACCGGAGCCTTTCAGTTCAGGGAGCTGAAAACTACTTCTTCAGCATTTTTAGCAGGGCCTCGGCAGCCGGCTCCGAGGAAGCCGGGTTCTGCCCCGTAATCAGGTTGCCGGTCTGGGTGATGTAGGGGGCCCAGTCGGCGCCTTTGGAGTAGTCGCCGCCGTTTTCTTTTAGCATATCTTCCACCAGGAAAGGCACCACGTCGGTCAGCTGCACGGCTTCTTCCTCGGTGTTGGTGAAGCCGGTTACCGACTTGCCCTTCACCAGCGGCTCACCGTTGGAAGTCTTCACGTGGCGCAGCACGCCGGGGGCGTGGCACACGGCCGCCACGGGCTTGCCGGCGGCGTACAGGGTTTCAATCAACTCAATCGACTTCTTGTCCTCGGCCAAATCCCACAGCGGGCCGTGGCCGCCGGGGTAGAACACCGCATCGTAGTCAGCGGCCGATACGGAGTCAAGCTTCACGGTGTTGGCCAGGGCCTGCTGGGCGGCGGGGTCGGCTTTGAAGCGTTTGGTAGCGTCAGTCTGGGCACTGGGGTCGTCGCTCTTGGGGTCGAGGGGAGGCTGACCGCCGTTGGGCGAGGCCAGGGTCAGCTCGGCGCCGGCATCCTTGAACACGTAATACGGCGCGGCAAATTCTTCCAGCCAGAAACCGGTTTTGTGGCCGGTATTGCCCAGTTGGTCGTGCGAGGTGAGCACCATCAGAATTTTCATCGGAAAGAAAGTTTAGAGGGGAAAAAGAAAGGAAAACTATCCAGCAGGGTTTGCGGATGGGAAAACGTTTGCGCCATACAGGCCAAAGCACCCGTCATGCAGAGCGCAGCGAAGCATCTCGCGTGCTGATGTCTGAATGGCATTGCAACGTCAGCACGCGAGATGCTTCGCTGCGCTCTGCATGACGGCCTGTACGCTGCCGGCTAAGCCAGCAGCTTGTAAAGCTTGACGTTTCGCTCGGTGAGCAGCGGTACAATCTGGCCTGCTACTAGGTCTTTGTAGTGCGCCGAGGCCACGTGGGCATCCAGCGCGGCCTGGTTGGCATACTGTTCATAAAACAGGAAGTGCGTCGGGTCCTTGGGGTCCTGATGGGCCACGTAGAGTAGGTTGCCCGGCTCGTGGGCGCGTACGGCGGCGGCGGCTTCCTGCATAAGGTGGCGCACGGTGTCGGCGTGCTCGGGGCGGGTGCGCCACTCGGCGGCTACGCAGATGATTTCAGCGGTGGTTGACATACGGCAACTGGTTGGGTTAGGCGACTTTCACAATGGCCTTGCCGGTGTTATCACCCTTGAACAGGCCCAGGAAGGCAGCTGGAATCTGCTCGAAACCTTCGGTAATGGTTTCCTCGAACTGCAGCTTGCCCTGGCCGTACCATTCCGTTAGCTGCCTCACGCCCTCGGGCCACTGGGGCAAGTAGTCGCTCACAATGAAGCCCTGCAGCTTGGTGCTGGTTTTGAGTAGCTTGCTCTCGGGACGCGGGCCCACGGGCGCTTCGGTGTTGTTGTACGTGGAAATCTGGCCGCAGAGGGCAATGCGGGCGTGCTTGTTGAGCAGGTCGTACACGGCATCGGTAATGGCCCCGCCCACGTTGTCGAAGTAGCAGTCCACGCCGTTGGGTGCGGCGGCGGCCAGGGCCGCCGGAATGTCGGCGGTTTTGTAGTTGATAGCCTCATCGAAGCCCAGTTGCTTGAGGTAAGCCACTTTCTCATCGGAGCCGGCCGTACCAATCACGCGGGCGCCCACAATTTTGGCGAGCTGGCCCACTACCATGCCCACCGCACCGGCCGCACCCGATACCACCACCGTTTCGCCCGGCTTGGGCTGGCAGATATCAAGCAGCCCAAAGTAAGCCGTGAGGCCGGGCATGCCCAGTAACCCCAGGAAATAGCTGATGGGGGCCTGGTCGGCGGGCACGTGGTTGAGGCTGGCGGCCGGGGCTACGCTGTACTCCTGCCAGGGCAGGTTGCCCACCACAATGCTGCCCACCGGCAGGTTCTCGGCCTGGCTTTCCACCACCTCCGCCACTACGCCGCCGGCAATGGGCTGGCCCACTTCAAACGGGGCTACGTACGATTTGGCGGCGCTCATGCGGCCCCGCATGTAGGGGTCCACGCTCACGTAGCGGGTTTTGAGCAGTACTTCGCCGGCTGTGGGCGCAGGCAGCTCACGGGTTTCAAACTGAAACTGGGCCGCCGTAGGCTCGCCCTGGGGCCGACTGGCCAGCAGAATGGTGTTGGTTTGCATGGAAGGGGGGGAAAGGAAAAGGAAAAATGAGCGGATTCCGGCCACGGGCAGAGTGCACGCCGCGGCCGAATGATGTGTAACAACTCAGCCGTAAAAAGGATTGGGGGCTGCATACGGGTTGCGCAGCGTACCGCGGCAACCCGTATGCAGCCCCCAACGAAAGGTGTTACCAGCTAGGCGTTGTTGGTGGTAGTAGTGAGGTTCACCTCAATGTTGCCTTTGGTAGCGCGCGAGTAGGGGCAGATGCCGTGGGCAGCCTCCACCAGCTGCTCAGCCTGGCCCTGCTCTACACCGGGAATGTTTACGTGCAGGTCAGCCGAGATGCCGTAGCCGCCATCTTCCGCCTTACCGAAGCCGATGAGAGCTTCTACGGTTACATCCTGCAGCTTCACGCCAGCCTGGCGGGCAGCTACGCCCAGCGCTCCTTCAAAGCAGGCGGCGTAGCCAGCGGCAAACAGTTGCTCGGGGTTGGTAGCGCCGGCTTTGCCGGGGCCACCCATCTCTTTGGGGGTGCTCAGCGTGAGGTTCAGTACGTCGTTGTTGGAGCTGATAGCACCGTCGCGGCCACCTTTGGCTTTGGCCTGAGCCGTAAATACTTTCTCGATTTTCATGTGAAGGGAGAAGAAAGAATGAAACTGAAACAGAAAGGCTGAATTACCTCAGCCGGGTAAGCAAGTTATTGAGCTGGTCGCGCAGGGCTTCAAACTCCATCAAGGGGAAACCCATTTTCTCAAACAGCTGCTCGGGAATACGGCAGGTAGGCTGCCGTAAAGCTTCCCCGGCCGGCAGCAACCCAATAATAACGGACCGCTCGTCGCGCGGGTCACGGCGGCGACTGATGAGCTGGCGCTGCTCCATGCGCTTGAGCAAGGGCGTGAGTGTGCCGGAATCCAGCAGCAGATGTTCCCCCAACTCCTTTACCGTGCGCTCCTGGTGCTCCCACAGCAGCAGCAGCACCAGGTACTGGGGGTACGTGAGGTCAAATTCCTGTAATAAGGGCTGATAGGCTTTGGTAAGCATGCGCGAAGCCGCGTACAGAGGAAAGCACAGCTGATTCTCCAGCTGCTGGAGCGGATTCACAGACGATGCAGAAGCAGATGACGCTTTCATATGGACAAAGGAATGTTATTTGGTTTAATAAAATTCAATTGTGTGCAATTTAATTTTATTGTTTTACGAAGAGTATGTGGTTACGTGCTACTGATCAAGTGGTTAGAGGAGGTGTTTAGAAATTAGTGAAACGTCACGCAGAGCCGGAGGTGAAGTATCTCGCGTGCTGACGTCTGGACAGTTTGGCAACATCAGCACGCGAGATGCTTCGCCTCCGGCTCTGCAGGACGTTTTGTTGATTCTTAGATTTCCTAAACAGCTTCGAAATAAAAAAGCCGTGCTGCTGGTAGCGGCACGGCTTCTTCGTTGGTGTAGGTGGGTAGGCTACGCCTGTTGGTAGCCCTGCATGCCGCCAATCAGGTTCCGGACGTGGTCGAAACCATGCTGGGTCAGGAAGGCCTTAGCGGAAGCGGAGCGGCCTCCGCCCTTACAATGCACTACTACTTCCTGGTGCTTGAGGTCTTCCAACTCGTCCAGCTTACCAGGCAGCTCGCCCAGCGGAATGTTGCGGCTGCCATCAATGCGGCTTTCCTCGTTTTCCCAGGTTTCGCGCACGTCGATGATGATGGGGGCAGAGCCATTGGCCTGGCGCTCTTTCAACTCGGCGGAGGTGATGTCGTTCATATGGGCAAGTTCAGGTTGAGGGGTAGCAAAATGGCCGACTACGGCCCAGGGTGCAAGGTTAGCAAGAAACCAACAAACTGCCGTGGCTAAGGTTGAGCCAGGGCTAGCCGCTTGGTCACTGTTTGCCCATTGGCCAGGGTCAGGCGTACAAAATACAGCCCGGCGGACAAGGGCAGGTGTAGCGTAGCCTCGCCCGCTTGAGCGGGCGTTTGCTCCCATACCACGCGGCCCAGAGCATCCAGTACGGCCGCGCGGGCGTAACGGCCCTGCACCTGCACTTGCCCGTTGGTGGTCGGGTTGGGATAAAGCTGATACTGCGCGGCTACCTCGGCGGGCGCTACGGCAGCAGTGATGACGCCAGTAGTAACCGGCCGCAGCAGCAGGGAGCCGGCAGGAATATAGCCACCTGTGGTAGCAGTAGACGCCGGACTCCAAGCTCCAAACTCATTGCGGAAGAAGGTGTTAGCGGGTGGTGCGTTGTTCAGGTCCACCTGAAACTGAACAAACTGGGGGGTAGAGGCCTGCCCGTACCCCGCATAGAAACGGGTAGTGACGGGCACCGGGCTATCAAACGGAATTGTAATGAAGGTTTGGCCGGCGGGCAGCGTGGTTGGAATGGTATAGCTCTTACTGGCCTTGGGAGTAGCCGCCGGCTGCCCGTTGCCGTTGTCGTCCCAGATGTTGATGGTAATCGTCCGGCCACCAGCCGTCAGCAGCAAGGGTGCCAGCTGGATGGCTCGAATCTGGTCGGGGCGGTTGAGGTCGAAGCGGAGGGCGTGGTAGCTAGCGGGCCCGGTGGAGGCGGGCGGCAGGCTTATGGTAGCTTCGGCCGTACCATCATCGTAGGCATAGTAATCGGCCAAATCGGTTATGCGGCTGATAGTGTCATTGGACAGCGTGAGCGGGCTGGTTTCGTTGCTGATGAGGTACACGCGCTGCCGGAGCTGCTTAGCAGCCGGAGTAGTTGGTACCGTGGCCCGGCGTGGGTTGCCCACAATAGGCTGCTGGCGCAAACCCGCATCCAGGGAGCGGTTACCCTCCGCTATTAAACTGCTACCGCCGCCGCCGAGCACATCCAGGTAGCCTTCCCAGGAAATAGGTGTGGGAGCAGGCCCGGCGTCCAGATTGTTAATGCTGGTAGCCGTGCGGTCAGCAAGTTCCTGAGTTGGGTTTTGGTTGAACTGCGTGATGGGCATGGCCGCAAACCGCTTCAGCGCGCTGGGCAGGGGCTTGCTGAGCGCAATATCACGGTAGGCTGAGTCGGTAGCGGTGCGGTTGCGGTCCAGGCGCACGTAGTCCACGCTCCAAGCGTCGCGGGCGTTGTACAGGTAGCCGCTTACCCGGATGCGGAACTGGAAGTTGGCGTGCAGGAAATCGGCCTGGTTGATGGGCAGCGCTTTGAAGCGGAAGTTGGTGGTGTCGCCGGGGCTGCGCAACTGCCACACCTGCTGCCACTGGTCGGCGGCGTCCTTGAAGTCGACGTATAGGGCAATGGGCCGCGTGTTGTTGGTAGAGGGTGGCCCTCCCACGGTACCCGCCTGCCAAAAAAAGCTCAGAAACAGGTTGTTAGTCACCGTCTGGCCGCTTAGGTCAATAGGCAGAGATGTCAGTGCGTCGGCGTCGCCAAATTGAGAAATTCCACCCCGGGGGTTACCCAGCGCATCCAACCCATCCAGCGTAGCCACACCCCGGCTGATGGGCCGGCGCGGAAACCGGTTGTTTACCAGAGCCCCGCCAGTTGTTTCCCAACGCAAGCCATCGGGAGCACCCTCTTTCTGCCGGGAAAAATCATCAAAAAATGGCAGTGTCAGGGCCGTTGGCCGTTGAGCAGCGTTGGGCCGATGGATAATAGCATGGGGCGGCTCGGCCCCTAGCGGCTGCACTACCTGGGCCTGGGCTTCCACCACAGCCAAGCTGAGCAACGCGGCCGAACTAAAGAAAGAGCGTAAGGAAAAGGTCATATACAGAACGTGAAAAAATGCTGAGGGAGGCAGGCTGAGCGGTTATACTCCACGCCCGAAAACCACAAAAGGTTCGTTGTACGTCAACGAACCTTTTGCTGCTTCTATTTTGCCCGGAAATTAGTTGACGGCTTTTACCGGTTCCCGGCCTGCCACCCACAAATCCACTAGCTGACCCATCCGAATGGTAGTGCCCGGGGCCGAGGCGGGGCGCTGCTTTACCACGGTGCCTTCCGTCTGCCCATCCTCAGGCTCCTGGTAGAAGATTTCGCCCACCTGCAGGCCCTGGCCCACCAGCAGGGTAGTGGCCTCGTCGGCGGGCATGTTTACCAGGTTGGGCACCGGGAATTCCTGGTTGCCCAGGCCGTCGCCCACTTCCAGGTCTACACGGGTGCCTTTAGTAATGGAGGCGCCGGGGGCTATTTCCTTGCCGTTTACCAGCTGTTTCAGCACCGCATCCTTCTGAATGTTGGGCACAAATTTCAGCTGGCCCACCACCAGGTCGTAGCTTTTCAGAATCATCTGGGCGTTTTTCACCGAGCCGTCGGTCAGCTTGGGCATTTTGATAACGGGCGGGTTTTTCATGGAAACCGACACGTAAATCTTGCGGCCTTCCTTCACCCGCTCCCCGGCTTTAGGCTCCTGGGTAAGTACCGTACCCGCCGGAATCCGGGCGTTGTAGGTGCTGTCATCCACGAAATAGGCCAGGTCCCGCTCATCCAGGTAGTCTTCCAGCGCCGCCTGATTCATGCCCGTAACTTTCGGTACCACAATAGTTTCGCCGTGGTTGGTGGTGATGGGCAGGTACACATAAAAAAAACCGAACACCAAGGCTGCCGTAGCCACCACAATGATGAGCACGTGCTTGAGCAGGTCGGCCGGCGTATCGGAGCGAAAAAAGGACATTAGGGAGAAGCTAGGAGGTAAAAGCTACAAGTAGCCGACAAAGCTAGAAATTAGAATGGGAGGGCGGAGGCCTGCCGAAGTAGTTTTAATGAGAACTGTCATTGCGAGCAGAGCGAGGCATCCGAGTGGGGCGTTCAATGCCATAACCCAGATTCCTCGCTTCACTCGGAATGACGAATTTAGTTACGCTTGGGCCTTCTCCGTGCGCTGCTTGCCAAACTCCAGAATCCGGTCGATGAAGTCGTAGGGCGTGTAGCCGGCCAGGGCCGTTTGGTGGAAGATGCAGGTGGCGGGCGTCATGCCGGGCAGGGAGTTCACCTCGATGATGATGACCTCCACGGCCCCGTTTTGGCGCACCCGCACAAACGCGTCGATGCGGGCGTAGCCCTGGATATTCAGGATTTCGGCCACCCGGCGCAGCTCCTTCTTCACCTCCTCCGATACGCGCTGCCGCTCCGTGGGCTCGGCGGCGTAGCGGGCCGGGGTGATGTTCTGCCCTTCGCCGGCCAGGAACTTCTCCTCCAGACTCAGCACTTCCCCGGTGGCCAGAGCTTCGGAAGCCTCGAATACCTCGATTTCCAGCTGGCCGTTGTCGTCCCAATGGGTGAGCAGGCCGCCGGTTACTTCCAGGAAGTGGGCGGCTCCGTCCCGGTCAATCAGGGTTTCTACCAGGAAGGCTTCCTTCTGCGGGAATTCTTCCTTGAAGCCCAGGCTGAGCGTAGTGGCATCGGCGGGCATGAGGTCTTCCTGATTGCGGAAAATCAGGCGGGTAAAGGCCTCCAGCTCCGCCCGATTCTTGATTTTCTTCACGGCCGAGGAGCAGCCGTCGTCGGCGGGCTTGGCAATGAAGGGGTAGGGAAACTGGGTTTCGAGGCTGCGGTAGAAGCTTTCCGCGTCGGCGTCCCACTCCAGGCGGTTGGCCATACGGTGCTCAGCCACACGCAAACCGGCCTGGCGCAGGCGCTTATTGGTTTCGAACTTGTTGATGGTGATGCTGGAGCTTTCCACGCCCGAGCCGTTGTAGGGCAGCCCGTATTTTTCCAACTCCCGCTGCAGGGCGCCATCCTCGCCGGGGCGACCGTGCAGGGCAATGAACACCTCATCCACCATGCCTGCCAGCTCCTCAAACGACACGCGCCGGGGCTGGGCCGTGGGCTGACCGGCGTAGGTGCTGGTGATGCCCTGGGCCTCGCGGCGGATGCGCTCCAGAATGGGGTGCAGGCCGTGGCCGGCTTCCATGTGCTCCACCTTCTCTCGGATGTCGTCGGCGTTGTCCTTGAGCATCACGTTGATGGGCAGCACGTAGAGGCGGAACTCCTGGCTGTTGCCGGTCAGGAACACCGGTACCGGCTCGTACTTCACCGAGGAGCTGAGCTTCTCAAAGATGTTCCGGCCGCTTTCCACCGAAATATGCCGCTCCGAGGAGTAACCGCCCATAATTACGGCCACCTTGGTGCGGGTGCGCTCCTCCGAAGCCCGGGCCGCCACGGCGGCATCCAGCTGCGCGAGCAAACCCGCCAGCTTCACCGGCCGTAACCCGCCGCGCCGCCGCGCCGCCAGCGACGTGCGGATCAGGAAGGTGAGAAACTGGCTCGGGTTCAGACCAATTTCGGCGGCCTGGTGGAAGAAGAACGAAGCCGGCAGCATCCCCGACGTCGTGTTCGGGTCGTTGAGGAAGAGCTTGCAATCGGGGCCAATAAACCCATCCAGGCGGGCGTACACCTGGAAGCCGAACGTGCGGAACATTTCCTCGCAGGCCTCCCGGATGCGCTGAATATCCGCTTCCGGCAAATCAATGGGCGTGACTTTGCGAGACAGGCCGGGCAGGTATTTCGAGCGGTAGTCGAACATTTCCTCGCCCTTCACAATCTCCGTGGGCGGTAGCGCCAGGGGCTGACCGTCGGCATCCTCCACCACAATGCAGGAAAACTCCCGGCCCTGCACGAAGCTCTCTACCAACACCTGCGTTTCGCCCTCCACGCTGGTCAGGCGCACGGCCTCGGCGGTTTGCAGCCGCTCGTTCAGCGTGTTCAGGAGCTGCTCGGGCTGGTAAATAATATTCTGGCTGTTAGCTGTTGGCTGTTGGCTATTAGCCCCGTTTAACGAAGAGCCAACAGCTAACAGCTCTGAGCTATCAGCTAAAACAACCGGCAGGCCAATTCCGTCCCGGATGTCCACTAGCTGCTGCAGCCACACGGTTTTCTGCGTGTCCGACAGCGCCTGCCACTCCGTTTGGGTTACGGTTTTGCGAAACAGGCTGCGCTCCACGGCGGTGGCAAACTTGGCTACGTCGGCTTCGCGCAGGATGCTGATGCCGATGCTGCTGCCCTGGCGCGGGGCCTTGAACACCAGCGGCAAACCCAGTTCGCGCACCAGGTAGTCGAGAGTAGCTTGCGGGTCAGCGGCGTCCCATTCTTCGGCTGTAATCAGGCGGAAGTCGGGCGTGGGGCGGTCCAGGGCTTTGAGCAGCTTCTTCTGGGCAATTTTATCAATACCGAATGCCGAGGGCAGAATGCCGGAGCCCGAATATGGAATGCCGTACCACTCCAGCAAGCCCTGAATGGCCCCGTCCTCGCCGGCCGGGCCGTGCAGGGCCAGGAAGGCGAAATCAATCAGACCGGCCAACTCCTGAGGCTCTACGCGGCGGCCCACTTCCGAAATGATGCGGTCCTGGTCCTCCAGGCTCAGGTCGCCCAGGCTTTCAAAGTACATCTGCACCGGCAGTTCCGTGCGCGGCAGCGCCGACACGGGCGGGTAGAAGTCCCGGATGGTGCCCTTGTAGATGTATTCCCAGTTCAGCAGAATAAAGTTGCCCCGGCTGTCCACAAACACGGGCACGGCCTCAAACAGGGACTTATCCAGATTGTCGTACACGGTGCGGCCGCCCGCGAAGCTGATTTCCCGCTCGCGCGACGGGCCACCGAAGAAGATGCCAATTTTCATATCAACAGCAAAGATAGGTAATGAGGGAATGGAGTGATGGAGGGAGTTGAAGGCATGAAGTAACAGGTAGAACGTCATTCCGAGCGCAGCCGAGGAATCTCGCGTGCTGATGTGTGAGCGTATTGTTATGCAGAGGCGAAGCCGAAGCATCTCGCGTGCTGGTGGTACAGTGGTAACAACGTCAGCACGCGAGAGTCCTCGACTGCGCCTCCGGCTCCGCTCGGAATGACGTTCTGCTGGTCACCTGTTACCTCGTTCCCCATTTCCTATCTTCGCCCCAGCCAAACCCATTTCCTGTTCCATGAAAACTCTTGATCAGTACAACTTCGCCGGCAAGCGCGCCGTGGTGCGCGTCGATTTCAACGTGCCGCTCGACAAAAGCTTCGCCATTACCGACGATACCCGCATTCGGGCCGCCACGCCCACTATCAAGAAAATTCTGCAGGATGGCGGCTCCGTGGTGCTGCTGTCCCACTTGGGCCGGCCCAAAGGTGGCCCCGAGGATAAGTACTCGCTCAAGCACCTAGTGGCCCGCCTGAGCCAGGAGTACGGCCAGGAAGTACAGTTCGCCGACGACGCCCTGCAAGCCGAAGCAAAAGCCCAGGCCCTGCAGCCCGGCCAGATTCTGCTGGTCGAAAACGTGCGCTTCTACGCCGAGGAAGAAAAAGGCAACGCCGAATTTGCCGCCAAGCTGGCCAAGCTCGGCGACGTGTACGTGAACGATGCTTTCGGCGCGGCCCACCGCAAACATGCCTCCACCGCCGTTATTGCCAATTCCTTCGCCCCCGAGGACCGCGTGGGCGGCTACCTGCTGCAGGGCGAGCTGGACAACGCTAAAAAGGTGCTGGAGCAGGCCGAGCGCCCCTTCACCGCCATCATGGGCGGAGCCAAGATTTCCGACAAAATCCTCATCATTGAGAAGCTACTCGATAAAGTAGATAACCTGCTCATCGGCGGCGGTATGGCCTACACCTTCGCCAAAGCCCAGGGCGGCCAAATCGGCAATTCCCTGCTGGAAGCCGATAAGATGGACCTAGCGCTGGAGCTCATCGAGAAAGCCAAAGCCAAGGGCGTAAATCTGGTGCTGCCCACCGACAGCCTCATTGCTGATAAATTCGCCAACGACGCCGAAACCAAAGTAGCCCCCAATAACCAGATTCCGGAAGGCTGGATGGGCCTCGACCTTGGGCCCGAGTCCATCAAGGCGTTCAGCGAGGTGGTGCGCAACTCCAAAACCATCCTCTGGAACGGCCCGATGGGCGTATTCGAAATGAGCAACTTCGCCAAGGGCACCGAAGCCGTAGCCCAGGCCATTGCCGATGCCACCCAGCAGGGTGCCTTCAGCCTCATCGGCGGCGGCGACTCGGCCGCGGCGGTAAACCAGCTCGGCTTCTCGGAGCAGGTAAGCTACATCAGCACCGGGGGCGGCGCTTTGCTGGAGTACATGGAAGGCAAGGAGCTGCCCGGCGTAGCAGCGTTGGGTTAGAGCTGAGAAGATAAAACCAAGAGCTTAGAGCCAAGAAGTAGTTTCGTGAACGGTGTACACATGCTGTAGAGACGCGACACTTCGCGTCTCCGTGTTGAACGGCATCGTTGCATTTGCCCGACGAGAAGACGCGAAGTGTCGCGTCTCTACAATACTTGTGCAACCGCTTCCAAGAAAAGAGAGGGGAGATTATCGTTCAGTGGCGCGTTGCCAGCACGATAGTCTCCCCTCTCTTTTTTGACTCTAAGTTCTAAACTCTAGTTCAGATAAGGCGTTTCCAAATCCTGACCCATAAGCTTGATGGAGTCCTGGGAAAGGCGGCCGGTAAGGCGAGTGCTCAGGGTGCGATACTCCTGCTCCGAGAGTACCTTGAGCTGGCGGAGCCAGTGCAGGCGGTGTAGCTGCAGCTCAATGTGCTCGAGCGGGTTCACGGTGGCGTATTCCTCGCGCAGGTAGGCGTGAGCGCGCAACTGCATGGCATCCACAAACGTGTCGAGGGCGGCGCGGTGACGGGAGGAGTCGTGGAAAGCGAGGTGGATACGGTTGGTGGTGAGCACCACGCGGCGGCCTCGGTAACGGCGCACCAGCATAACCAAGGCTAAACCCAGCAAGAAGCCGCAACAAGCCACCCACAGTTCAGTTGGGAAGGTCGATTTGCTATTCAGGAACCGGCTAAGCCCCTGCAGCAGCAGCCACACGGCCACCCACAGGCCCGCCGGCGGAATGCGCACAGGATCGGGCTTTTGGTGCTCCAGGGTTACCGGCAGCAGTTCTTCGTAAGGAATTTCAGTTTCCAGCCGGGCGGCTCCGCGGCGCGGCCCCTGGCTAACATAGAGGCCGTTGGGGCCGAGAACCAGCCGCGTAGAACCCCGCAAAAAATGATGTTGGGAGAATTGAGGAACCGTCATGCACAAATGCCAGTGGCGGAGTAGCTCCACAAACCAGCGGAAATCATCAGGAAAGTAAAATAGGGGAGGGCGTGAAGCAGAGTACAAAAATAAGCAGCATCAGCCAGCCCAGCAGGCGGCGCCCCTTGGATAGTGGCTGCTCCCGGGGGGCTACCGGATGAAAAATACCGGTAACCCGGGCCAGCAGCAGCCCAAACAGCAGCCAGCCCGGCATACCCAGGAGCCCCGGCACCGCCGAGGCCAGCACTATCTGCCCCAACCACACGGCGGCCGCCAGCAGCAGCGCCCGCCGGGCCGTGGATACCGCTCGCCGAAACACCACCCATAAGTACAAGCCATAAGGAATAGCCCCGTACAGCCACATATCAAGCTCCGATTGCAGCGTGAACAGGCCCAGCCCCGCGTAGAAAATGAAGGCTATAAATAACACCACCGATACCCGCGCCGCCCGGCGTGGCCCCAGCAGCCCATACACGATGTGGCCGCCATCCAACTGCCCAATCGGCAGCAGGTTCAGGGCCGTAAAAAACAGCGCCAGTACGCCCGCTACCAGCACCGGGTAATGCACCAACTCATTCGGGTGCGGCATCCGGGCCGGGTCGGCCAGCCAAGCTGCCATGCCTTTGAATAGCAGCGGCTGAGCCAGCACCAAACTACTTCCTTCCGGCAAAGCCCGGTACACGTGCTGGGCGTAGTTAGAGCCAAAGGGGCGGTACTCAGGATGAAACCCATACAAGTACTCCAACGGCGGCAAGTGCGTGAGGCCGTACGTCAACACGCCCACGGCCACTATAAACCCAGCCAGCGGCCCGGCCAGGCCCACATCAAAAAATTCCTGCCTGGAGAAGATTCGGTCCTTGATGCGGATAACGGCCCCAAAGGTGCCAATGCCGATGGGTAGCGGAATGAAAAAGGGTAGTGTAGCCCGAATGCGGTAGTAGCGGGCCGTGAAGTAGTGCCCGAACTCATGCACCGTAAGTACCCCCAGAAATGGCACGGAGTACCACAGGCCGGTTTGCAACGTCGCCCAGGCCTGCGCCCCCGGCAGTAGCAGCACCTGAAACGGTAACCAAGCGGAAACCAGAAACTGATTTGCCATCAACTGTACCCCAGCCAGCGTCGTCGTCAGGGTGGTGAGGAGAAACAACGCCAAGTGCAGGGCGTAGCGCAGAGGACGGGGCCAGGGCAGCCGCTCATAGCGTCGGAAGGCCGCTTGGGCATCCCGGGCGGCGGCAGCCGGGGTTAAATCGGGGCCCGCAGCTTCAGGCAACGGAAGGAGCGGTGGATTCTCGGTTGGGGAAGGCACGGAGGGCAGCGGGCAAAGCGTCTTGCAGCGTAAGCGGCGGAGTCAGAAAAAGCGTGTGCAGCCCCAGGCGCTGGGCCGTGGCAATGTGTTGGGGGCTGTCTTCGATAAACAACGTTTCTTCGGCCTTCCAGTTCATCTCCCGCAACGCGTGGCGGAAAATTTCCTCGCCCGGTTTACGCAGTCCCACTTGTTGGGAGTAAAACACCCGGTCCAGGCAGTCAGCAATGCCGTGCTCCAAGCCATACTGCTCCTGCAGCCGTCGGTTTATTTCCTCAATATGAATCTGGTTGGTGTTCGATAACAAGGCAGTCTGGTAGCCCTGCGCCCGTAAATCGGCAATGAGGGCTAGGCGCTCAGCCGGCACATCCAGCAGCATGGCGTTCCAGGCCGCATCCAGTTCCGCATCAGTGGCCGTGAGGCCATAGTGCTGCCGCAGCCCCACCCGAAACTGCTCCGGGCTGAGCTGGCCGGTTTCCACCTGGTCGAACAGCTCCGCCTGGGCGGCCTGGGCGAACGGAATAGCGCAGCCGTGCCGGCGCATGGCTTCCACGGTTAGGCTGTAATCAATGTTGATGATAACACCCCCAAAGTCGAAGAGGAGGTTGGGCAGACGATGCGACATAAGTGCGGTGGCTAAGCCCAGGCAGGAATGCAATGCTTTTCCTGCTTGGTGTAATTGCAAATTCGCCCACAAAAGTCGAAGTTTGCACAGCTGAAACCAACTGCTGTGTAGTTGGTGAAGCCAAGGGCCTATAGCTCAATCGGTTAGAGCAACTGACTCATAATCAGTAGGTCGCTGGTTCGATTCCAGCTGGGCCCACCAAACCCCGCTTTACAGTAGCGTAAAGCGGGGTTTTTATTTGTTGCCAACACTTTTGCTAACATTCTGGAAATAAACGTGTCTCGGACGTTCGGCAGCCAGGGTACTTTGCTGCCAGACGCGCAATACACAGTTCTTTCATTAGTGAAAAGATACTAACAGCTGCTAGTTGTGCAGCGGGTAATGATGCCAGCCACTATAGCCAGCACGGGCAGCCACAAACTAGGCGACCTGTGCGCCCGCTTGTAATGATGCCAGCCACTATAGCCAGCACTAGAATAAAGATGAGCTTCTGCCACCACGCAGACTACAACATTTCAATTTCACACAGTCGGATTGAAGCTGCCACCACACGCCGGGCTTACTTCCACGATGGTAAATTTCAATTCCACCCAGTCCAATTGAAGGGCTGGTGGTGCCGGGAACCGCGTCAAACTTGAACAAATTTCAATTCCACACAGTCCGATTGAAGGCAGCCGACTTGTAGAGGGAGGAATCGGACGGAATTTATTTCAATTCCACACAGTCCGATTGAAGGTGCTTACCCGGTAGGCTCGGGTAGCCGTGGGAGCCCATTTCAATTCCACACAGTCCGATTGAAGGCATTGAGGCGCTGAAGCAGAACCCGCAGCCACCCTAATTTCAATTCCACACAGTCCGATTGAAGGAGGCTTGCCAGGCAGGCGCGGGGGTTCTTTACTTCAATTTCAATTCCACACAGTCCGATTGAAGGCCAAGCTCTTCGAGTCCGGCATCAAGCTCTTCCTCCTATTTCAATTCCACACAGTCCGATTGAAGGTGTGCCGCCGCTTCGGCATTGCCGACATCTTCATGATTTCAATTCCACACAGTCCGATTGAAGGCCGCCGCTGGTGCAGGCGCGGGTGGCAGCGTCAGCAATTTCAATTCCACACAGTCCGATTGAAGGGCCCGCTGGCCGGCTGTCCATTCAGCAGCTACCCCCATTTCAATTCCACACAGTCCGATTGAAGGGGTCGGAGATTTGCACCAGGTCAGCAGCAGATACAATTTCAATTCCACACAGTCCGATTGAAGGGACGACCGGGCCGGTGAAGGCCACGGTATTACTCAATTTCAATTCCACACAGTCCGATTGAAGGCAGAACCACGCCAGCGACTGGTAAATGGTGGCCTGCTATTTCAATTCCACACAGTCCGATTGAAGGACGTGTACGAATGGCTGTTGGTGGAATTAGGCAACTATTTCAATTCCACACAGTCCGATTGAAGGCCCCCCGGGTGCCGCCGTAGGTGTAGCGCACCACCAATTTCAATTCCACACAGTCCGATTGAAGGCGGTATTTGAGTTCAACTACCAGTCCGACACCACTAATTTCAATTCCACACAGTCCGATTGAAGGGACGACCGGGCCGGTGAAGGCCACGGTATTGCTGAATTTCAATTCCACACAGTCCGATTGAAGGAGAACCACGCCAGCGACTGGTAAATGGTGGCCTGCTATTTCAATTCCACACAGTCCGATTGAAGGACGTGTACGAATGGCTGTTGGTGGAATTAGGCAACTATTTCAATTCCACACAGTCCGATTGAAGGGGCCTGGCCCGCGCTGCTGGTGCACGTGGTAGCCGCATTTCAATTCCACACAGTCCGATTGAAGGCGGACATCTTTGCACGGCCCCCACAAACCATTTGGTATTTCAATTCCACACAGTCCGATTGAAGGTTCAGTCCGTTTTTCCAGCCTACCAGCTGAATCTCGCATTTCAATTCCACACAGTCCGATTGAAGGCTCCTGCTATGACTGCCCTGGAAAGCGCCCTCACCAATTTCAATTCCACACAGTCCGATTGAAGGCCCCGGATGGTACCGAATCCGAAAATAACAAAGCCCATTTCAATTCCACACAGTCCGATTGAAGGTAGAACGGGTGTAGGGGCCAGCAATACCCGGAAATTATTTCAATTCCACACAGTCCGATTGAAGGAGGGGGCCGGCTGTTCCGAGTAGCTCATTGCGTAGGTATTTCAATTCCACACAGTCCGATTGAAGGGTAGGTAGTGTCTCATGGTTTTGCCTGCCCTCCTAATTTCAATTCCACACAGTCCGATTGAAGGAGCCGCCGTGGCTGGGATACTAAAGGAGTTCACCGATTTCAATTCCACACAGTCCGATTGAAGGCAGTGTTATTCAGGACTAGCCTACGTGGATTTGGCCATTTCAATTCCACACAGTCCGATTGAAGGTAAAAATTGAGGGGCCATCGTCCCCACCGATACCGATTTCAATTCCACACAGTCCGATTGAAGGGAATGTAATGCGAGAGCCGCAGGTGTTCGACCAGTAATTTCAATTCCACACAGTCCGATTGAAGGGGAGTAGTAAATACAACCTGCCCACAGTCACCGACCAATTTCAATTCCACACAGTCCGATTGAAGGAGCAAAGCCAACGGGGGCATCAATAGCTACATTTTATTTCAATTCCACACAGTCCGATTGAAGGCCTCCAGCGGTGCCCGCTTGAGTTGGACGAGTCCATCATTTCAATTCCACACAGTCCGATTGAAGGTGTTTGCCCTGCTCTGTATTCTGATCATCTTCTTAACATTTCAATTCCACACAGTCCGATTGAAGGCGGCAGGAACTACGCGCCATTGAAGCCGAATTGGAAATTTCAATTCCACACAGTCCGATTGAAGGCCAGCCGGATGGGTTGCAGGACAGTGGAGCCCACTAATTTCAATTCCACACAGTCCGATTGAAGGCCTGACGGATGACGCCGCGCACCGTGGACGCATTCCAATTTCAATTCCACACAGTCCGATTGAAGGTTTACGAACAGGTTGATCAGTACCGCATCGTTCTCACATTTCAATTCCACACAGTCCGATTGAAGGGGAGGAAGCCGTTACGGACAGGATGCCGGCTCCATTATTTCAATTCCACACAGTCCGATTGAAGGGCGGGCTCCTGTTTTCGGAGCGCAACGTGAAGACCGTATTTCAATTCCACACAGTCCGATTGAAGGGTAGGGGGTGTAGGGTATGGAGTGTGGCAATACCGTATTTCAATTCCACACAGTCCGATTGAAGGGTTTTCCATAGCGTTCCAGCAAAGGAAGTTTGGCGTATTTCAATTCCACACAGTCCGATTGAAGGGGCCGGTTGCCCCGGTAGCCGCCGTGCCGGTAGTGCATTTCAATTCCACACAGTCCGATTGAAGGCGCCGTGGTGGTGTTCAATCTACTGATGCAAGCAGCATTTCAATTCCACACAGTCCGATTGAAGGTAGGCGGCATTGCCTGGGCCAACATCCGCGTAGCCCATTTCAATTCCACACAGTCCGATTGAAGGCCCCCGATGAATTGAGCCAGGCGGGCGGCGCAGGCATATTTCAATTCCACACAGTCCGATTGAAGGTTACGGAACTACGCCCGCCCGTTGGCAAGCCGCAGTATTTCAATTCCACACAGTCCGATTGAAGGTTGAACGCATGAACGCTGGGTTTGTGAAAGTCCACCAATTTCAATTCCACACAGTCCGATTGAAGGGATATACCAGCAGTAGAGCTGTTTAAGCACCTGACATTTCAATTCCACACAGTCCGATTGAAGGGTACACGCCCGTATCGGCCGTAGACGAATAAGCTTATTTCAATTCCACACAGTCCGATTGAAGGTTCAGCCTCAACCACGGTATCATTGGCGGCTACCAGTTATTTCAATTCCACACAGTCCGATTGAAGGCCTGCCGGTTCGCTGGGATAGCCAGCGGGGGCACGAATTTCAATTCCACACAGTCCGATTGAAGGCGCCGAGCTGAATGGCCATCATACCGCCGTTTACCAATTTCAATTCCACACAGTCCGATTGAAGGGTGGTGGCCTGAATGCTGGCTACTGTCTGCTCCTGCATTTCAATTCCACACAGTCCGATTGAAGGTCCCGGCACCTGCCAGGACCCCGACGCCGACACGTAATTTCAATTCCACACAGTCCGATTGAAGGAGTACTCGGTGAGCGGCGGGGCGTATCAGAACTACAATTTCAATTCCACACAGTCCGATTGAAGGCTGGCCTGGGAGCTGCAACAGCGCAGTTCTGGCCACTTATTTCAATTCCACACAGTCCGTTGAAGGTTCGAAGCCGAGGGCAAAGCATGGAACAACACCAATTTCAATTCCACACAGTCCGATTGAAGGTAAGCCTTTGCTGGCGGCTGGCGACTTCTATCTGTAATTTCAATTCCACACAGTCCGATTGAAGGGGTACGACCCCAACCCGACCAAAGGCGGGGTTACCCATTTCAATTCCACACAGTCCGATTGAAGGAACGGACCTGGCGCAAATCTGGGCCGACCTAGCTGATTTCAATTCCACACAGTCCGATTGAAGGAGAACAACTGGTAAAGGAGGCCAGAGAAAAAATCAAATTTCAATTCCACACAGTCCGATTGAAGGGAAACGATTCCCATATTTTGCTAAATGTTGTAAGTGATTTCAATTCCACACAGTCCGATTGAAGGTGGAAGCTGTTTCCCGCCGAGGCCCGCCCCAGTGCCATTTCAATTCCACACAGTCCGATTGAAGGACCCGTACGCACCGTGACTTCCGATAGCAGCAAGTCATTTCAATTCCACACAGTCCGATTGAAGGACCGCTTCTCGTGGTTCGCCACGTTGGTTGCCACTCATTTCAATTCCACACAGTCCGATTGAAGGTTGGCTCAACTTGCGAGGAACCACCCAGGGCGGTTTATTTCAATTCCACACAGTCCGATTGAAGGCCGGGACCAACTTCACCGGGGCAACGGCCGTGCGCATATTTCAATTCCACACAGTCCGATTGAAGGAACCTTATTAGGGTACAGGCCAAGGCTGGCAGGAGTATTTCAATTCCACACAGTCCGATTGAAGGGTCAATACCAGCCAGGGGCTGCCAGTTGGTTGTAACATTTCAATTCCACACAGTCCGATTGAAGGTACTATGTCTGACACCCTGAAATCCATCCTGTTTGCATTTCAATTCCACACAGTCCGATTGAAGGAATCCGCCCGATAACACCCAGACGCACATCAAGTAATTTCAATTCCACACAGTCCGATTGAAGGCAGGGTCAGGCGCAAGGAAATAGGGGCATAGCCAGATTTCAATTCCACACAGTCCGATTGAAGGGGGCGGTGATTTCCTTAATCCCGAATAGCTTGGCCAATTTCAATTCCACACAGTCCGATTGAAGGGTCATGAAGTTGCAGCGAATCCACTTCTGCGTCTAGGATTTCAATTCCACACAGTCCGATTGAAGGTCGTCCCACTCCGTCGCGGGCGGGCTGGTGAAGTACTATTTCAATTCCACACAGTCCGATTGAAGGACGTCTAGGCCACGCTCAGGCAACGCACCACCCCCAAATTTCAATTCCACACAGTCCGATTGAAGGGATGCGCAGCCTTATCAACCGCCTGTACAAGGGAGTATTTCAATTCCACACAGTCCGATTGAAGGTCTCTGGTATGGCACTGCACGAATTGGGCTTTACTCATTTCAATTCCACACAGTCCGATTGAAGGCGGAATACATCTGGGCTACCCTATGCGCCCTCATTGATTTCAATTCCACACAGTCCGATTGAAGGCCAATTATCAACACAAATGGATTGTCGAAACTATTATTTCAATTCCACACAGTCCGATTGAAGGCTAAGTCCTTCGACCACACGGTAGTTGTTGGGCTTAATTTCAATTCCACACAGTCCGATTGAAGGCTGGTGCTGGACCATCCGAATCCTCTGGCAAAACTCATTTCAATTCCACACAGTCCGATTGAAGGATCTGACGCCAAATGAGCCAGCCTAAAGAGTGCTCATTTCAATTCCACACAGTCCGATTGAAGGCCGTTACCAGCCTGGTATTCTGGGCCTGCATCCATTATTTCAATTCCACACAGTCCGATTGAAGGTAGTCCTACCAGTAGGGTAGTAGCAAGGGGAAAGCGATTTCAATTCCACACAGTCCGATTGAAGGACCAAGACCCGGCCGGCACCTGGCCGACTCTGGCCAATTTCAATTCCACACAGTCCGATTGAAGGGACAGGGTGGCCGGCGGGTACACGCCAGTAGCCAAGATTTCAATTCCACACAGTCCGATTGAAGGGTTATTGCCGGCAATCACGCGACTGCCCAGCAAGCCATATTTCAATTCCACACAGTCCGATTGAAGGGAGAGGCTTGCTCCCGTAGTAGGTTCACCAATTCGCCATTTCAATTCCACACAGTCCGATTGAAGGCTGCCGACGACCGTGGTGTTGTCCCAGACCTCGCCCTATTTCAATTCCACACAGTCCGATTGAAGGTAGAACGGGTGTAGGGACCAGCAATACCCGGAAATTATTTCAATTCCACACAGTCCGATTGAAGGCTGGTTGTTGGAGTAGAGCGTGTAGGAGGAGGCGTTATTTCAATTCCACACAGTCCGATTGAAGGCAGCCGGATGGGTTGCAGGACAGTGGAGCCCACTAATTTCAATTCCACACAGTCCGATTGAAGGTGTCACCCCGCCCACCTGCGTGTAGGCGGCGTTATCATTTCAATTCCACACAGTCCGATTGAAGGTTTTCCGTCAGCAGCGCCCCGTAGGGGGCTTCTTCCCATTTCAATTCCACACAGTCCGATTGAAGGTCCTACAGAAGATCATCGGCGTGCTTGAGAAAAACAAATTTCAATTCCACACAGTCCGATTGAAGGTAGTGGCCTGCGTTTGGGTAGAGGCCAGGGCGTTGTATTTCAATTCCACACAGTCCGATTGAAGGCCGGCCGGCATTACCAGGCCGTGCGCCGGGGCATCAACATTTCAATTCCACACAGTCCGATTGAAGGGGTGTTCATCCTGCAAGTTGTAGCCGATAGCATCAAATTTCAATTCCACACAGTCCGATTGAAGGGGGTGAATTGGTCAGCGGTTGGAATCTCACTTTTCAATTTCAATTCCACACAGTCCGATTGAAGGGGTCTGCTGCCCAGCTGGCATCGTAACGGTGCCGTCATTTCAATTCCACACAGTCCGATTGAAGGCACCAGGCCATCAGCGTAGAAATTCCCGATTTCCACATTTCAATTCCACACAGTCCGATTGAAGGCTGGCGGTGGACGCGCAGCAGCAGCAGGCCATTGCCAATTTCAATTCCACACAGTCCGATTGAAGGCTGAGTCGAACGCTGTGCCCACACCGGTGCCAAACAAATTTCAATTCCACACAGTCCGATTGAAGGGCCAGATCATTTCTACCCCGTTCACGTTTACCGTGATTTCAATTCCACACAGTCCGATTGAAGGAATATCCCGCAGCACTTGCTCAAAGGATTTACCAGATTTCAATTCCACACAGTCCGATTGAAGGATATCTGGATTGCTGCCGCCAATCCGGTTGATCTATATTTCAATTCCACACAGTCCGATTGAAGGTACCAGCCACCGCCAGCGGGGTAGGTATCTGGTTATTATTTCAATTCCACACAGTCCGATTGAAGGAGTTCAAATACGAATGCTTGCCTAGCCGGCCAGTCTATTTCAATTCCACACAGTCCGATTGAAGGATATCCCTGTTTCTAAATACCGACGCCACTTCCACAATTTCAATTCCACACAGTCCGATTGAAGGGCCACGGCCATGGGGCTCACCGTTACGCTCACCAAATTTCAATTCCACACAGTCCGATTGAAGGGCGGAGGTTAACCGCACGGTTATTCTCTCGCAACTAATTTCAATTCCACACAGTCCGATTGAAGGTCATCTGACTCACCAAGGCGGGGCCGCGGCCTTCATATTTCAATTCCACACAGTCCGATTGAAGGTTTTTGCATCTTTCCTCCTTTCCTCGAAGGCTAGAAATTTCAATTCCACACAGTCCGATTGAAGGGATTTGGGCATCGTAACCAAAATGCACCACCACATATTTCAATTCCACACAGTCCGATTGAAGGGCAGGAAACCCTGGAAACGCCCCGCTCCGAGGTAAAATTTCAATTCCACACAGTCCGATTGAAGGCAGCAGTTCGCCGGCCTTTACGAAGCCCACCAACTCGATTTCAATTCCACACAGTCCGATTGAAGGCCGCGGCGAAAAGGCCTTTATTGAGTTCTAAAGATAGAATTTTGCTTGTGAAATAGTAGTGTAAAGTCGTCGCACGGTGATGATAAGATTTTGCCCGGTCAGCGACGACCTGTAGAAATCAGGTAGTTAGCTTGCCAGTGAGCGTGAAACACGTAGGAGCAATAGGCTAAACTGCCTCACCGACGACCTGTTGTATTCATAGAAACGTGTCCAGGCGGTTGCGCTCCTGGCCAACGACCTGCTTTTCCAGCCACTGTTGGCTGCGACTCTTGAAAATAAGCACACTGTCCTCGTCCGTGTCCAGAAAATCGTGGGCCTTGGCTAGCAGCTCCTTCAGCTTTACTTCGGATATCTCGCCTTCAAACACCGAATTCTGAATCCAGTTCAGGTAGCGGCGGCAGAGCTTGAGCATTTTGCCCACCCGCTTCTCCCGAATGTCATATACCAGCAATACGTACATCTTACCACCACGCTTTAAACGGTTTGTACTCCTCCATCTGCATCAGGTGCTTGGTGAGTTTGTAACACTCCAGCTTGATCAGGTGCTGGTAGCTGACGTTACGCTTGAGGCTGCGGTGCTGAATCGTTTCCTTCAGGCGCTCCTCAAATACGCGCACCACCGTCTTGCGGGCCGACTCCTTGAGTACGCACCGGCCCAAGTCCTGCACGAAGTCGCTGGGGCGGATTTCCTTTTTGTTGAGCACGCGGAAGATGAGCCGGTCCACCAGCAGGGGTTTGAAGATTTCGGCCAGGTCCAGGGCCAGGGAGAAGCGGCGGGTGCCGGGCTCGTGCAGAAACGAGATGGTGGGGTTGAGTTGGGTATGATAAATCTGCGAGAGGCAGGCCGAGTAGCAGAGCATGTTGCCAAACGACATCAGGGCGTTCAACTCGTTCTGCGGGGGCTGGGTGGTACGCGTGCCAAAAGCGTAATCGGCCGGCACCAGCCGGTCAAAAGCCCCGTAATAGGTCTGGCGAATGTTGCCCTCCAGGCCCATCAGCTCCGGTACGGCCGTGGCAAAGGACAAGGCCGCCACGTAGCCTTCAATCTGGTCAATATGGGGCGCTACGTCGCGGCCCCGGCCCTGGTAGTAGCGCAGGTTCTTGAGCAGGTTGAAGGCTGAGCCTTCCACAAACTTGCGGGCCAGGGCAATGCGCTTGGCTTTGGAAGTGTAATGCTGGGTTTGCTGCACCTGGAGCTTGCCAGCCAGCAGGTATTCCTTGGCCATGAACGAGCCAGTATAGTGCTCGTAGTAATCGAAGAAATGTACCGAAATGCCCTGCTTGCCCAGGAAATTGTAGAGCGAAGAGTTGGCATCCAGCGACCCAAACACGTACAAATCGGCCACATCCTCCACCGGTAGGTACTTAACCTGCCCCGGCAGCCCCTGCTCGTCGTAGGCCGTGTATTGTAGCGTGTTGTCCTTGCGGCTCAGCCGGCCGGGATTAAACAGATAGTAGGTCTTGCGCATAGAATCACGGGTTTAGGTGGATAACCAAGCTTCACGGCGGCCCTCACTGGTCGAAGATTCCTCATTCGCCCACGTAGCAGAACTCGTAGTAGCTGCACTGCCGGCAGAACGGCTTGTTAATGGTGGGAGGGCAGGCCGTTTCATCGGCTTGCAGATGCCGGATGCCCGCCAGCCACTGCTGAATAGCGGCGCGGTCGGCCTCCGTGAGCGTGACGGCCAGCGTCTGGCGCAGCTTGGGGTACTCCAGAATGGCCGTGGGGCCTTCCACGCCGGCTTCTTCCAGCAGCCAGAGGTAGTATTTGAGCTGGGCAATGTGCGACTCTTCCAGCTTCTGCGAGGTCTTGATTTCGTGCACCACGCGTCGGTGCGGGTCGTAAAAGTCAATCTTGCTGCCCCCGATGCTGATTTCCCGGTACCGCTCGGCTCGTTGGGGATACGCCGTCTGGTGCAGCAGCTCACCGCCCGCCACCGCCTCCGAGGTGTGCTCCATCCACAAGTCCCGGTCAAACAGCCACAGCTTGCGGTGGCAGACGTGGTAGTATTTGACGTGGGTAGCGGTGATGGTGCGCATGGGTTAGTCGACTATAGAAGAAGAGGCATCATAGGTGCTGGTTTCCTCAAAATCATCCCGGAATTCTTCCTTCAGGAATTGCAGACCCAGGTCTGCGCTATACGGCCGGTTGATAACGTAGAAAGGCACAGTCGTGAGGCTAGATACATCACTTTTGATATCTTCTTCTGACCTGAAATGACCAACAACAGCGGTACGTTGCTCAATGAATCCACGGCTTTTCTCACCGACAAACCTCCCGCCCCGGATGCTCACGGCTAGGGCTTCTGCCTCAATGAAATTTGCTTCTGCTATCAACCGCAGATATTCTCCTTCCAGCCGTTGCGGCACTACAGGTACGCCGTCAAACTGCTTGTAAAAGTCCTCTTCCCGGTTGCGGTCAGCGGAAAATGGCTGCAGAATATGACGCAGGTTGTTCTCCAGTAGGTGTAAATGATGGTCGTATAATGCCTTCTCCTTGGGCTCCCAGCCGGGATACACGTGTTCCAGATAGCTGGCCAGCGCGTTTTCTTCCAGCGTACCGCCCGCTGCTTCCGCCTCGCGGAGCTTCTCCAGCGTACGGCTCACTACCTCCGGGTCGGGGTAGATGAACTTGTCCGTTTCGTTGGCAGTCGCGAAAACAAAGCAGTCGGCTAGGCCTTTAGTGCGCCGCCGGTTTACCCGGCCAAACCGTTGAATCAAGGCGTCCAATGGGGCCGGCTCAGAGTAGATGACATCGAAATCAATATCTAGGCTGACTTCAACAGCCTGCGTACCTACCAATAACTGAATGTTCTCCGAATCCTGTAAGGCCTGCTCTTTCTGCCAGCGGTCTGTAGTAGCGAAGCGGCCGTGCAACAGAATAGCGCCCGCCCGGCCGGGTGCGTAGTCTGGGACCAGCCCCCGTAACTTCTCGAACGCATCCTGAGCTTCGGCTACCGTATTAGCTACCACCAGCACCCGGCAGGGCTTGTCCACCAGATTCAAACTCTGCAGCTGCTTCGCTATCAAGTCAAGGTTGTCGGCTAGCCGGCCAGGTAGTACGGCTACACGGTGGCGGTTGAAAGCCGGATAGAGGCTGGCGGCGGCCTGAAGCGAGGTATGCGAGCCAAGAGCATCTTCCAGTTCGCGGCGCAAATGCGTAGGCAGCGTGGCCGTCATCACCAGTACACGGGCGTGCAGCCGCTGCGTGAGCACCCGAATGAGTAGTATAATTTCGGCAAATACCTTGGGCTCGTAGGCATGGATTTCATCGAAGACAAAGCACGCGCCTACCCACTCAAACCAACCCTTCTCAAAGCCTTTTAGCCCGTATAAATGCTTGATGGCCTGAAACGGCGTTATGGTTTTGACAGGTCGGGCCAGGGTGCGGAACTGCTCACGCAGCTTCTTCATATGGGCATACCGCTTGCCTGGGCTGTCTTCCAACTGGGTAGCCGTGCGGTACAGAAAGTCGCTCACCTTGCCATGCAGTACCGCCGTGGTTTCTTCACCTAAATTCTGCTGCAGCCGGTGGTGCATGGCATTGATAGAGGCCCGGTTCGGCAGCACATAGAACAGGCGAGAGGCCCCCAGGTCGGTAGTTTGAACTTGGCGGCGGAGCCAAAGTAGCGCCGTTTCGGTTTTGCCCGCGCCGGTCGGGGCTGTCAGTAGCGCGCTACCTCCGGTCTGGGCCGCATCCTGCTGGTGCTGGTGCAGCGTCCATTTCTGCATCTTCTCATCGAACGCCTTGAACCGGGCCGTGTTCAGTGTCAATAGTTGCTGGATACGCGCCGAGCCCAGATGGTCGCAATGCTGAAACGCGCCGGCCAGCAACGTGAGCCCTAGGCCGGCTTCGTCGCCCACATGGAATCCCTCGGCCGGCAGGTTTACCACGGCTTGCGGATTTTTGGGTGGCGGCAACGTCTTGGGTACGGCCACATTCCAGATGCCCAGTACGCCGCGAATATCCGAAAGCGAAACATGCGTGAAATCAGCGGCAAAAGTGCGCTGAGTACGGGTGCGGAGCAGGATGGGGCTGAGGGGCCGGTACCGCTCCTCCAAGAAGCTATACAACCGCTCAAAGTCCCGGTGGTGCCCGGCCACGGCCCACAGAATGCGCTGCCGACTAGCTTCTGGAGCCAGAGCTGCCACCAACGGCAGCGAGAATAACTCGTGCCGCTGGTGGTCCCATTGGTGCGACTGGCCGGCCAGCAGCTTTTGAAACTCCCGATGCACTTTACCTACGTCATGCAGCAGCAGACTCCACCACAAGTCCTGCCAGAACCAGTCGCCGGCTACTGCGGCTGCTTTAGGAAATTGCTGGTGCAGCATCTGCCGCACTAGCAATACATCCATGATATGCTGCGGTAAGGAAATAGCATCCTCGCCGCCCTGCGCCGATTTGGCCAGAATGCTACCGGCCTGTGGCATACACAGAAGCAAACTGAAGCGTGTGTAGGTAAATATCGGACGCTTCGGCCCGGCTCCCTATCTGGCGGTGGCGTTGCTCAGTGGCGGCTTTGCGGGCTTCGGCATCATACCAGGCCGGTATAGCAGCCTTCACTGCCGCTTCCATAGGGCTCAGCACGGAATAGGCCTGCGTGCCCAAGTTTTGCCGAGGTAGCGTATCGGTGAAATACTGCGGCAGGGCCTGAATCTGCCCAGGCAGATAGTGCGGGTGCAGTGGTACCACCTGCCCGCGTAATTGCGCTTCGCCCACTACCGGCTGCAGAGTTACCTGCCGGATATCGTCCACCGTGGCCAGGTCGCCGGAGCGGCCCAGCAGCAGTTGGTAGGCCGGCTGCCGGAAATAGTTAACTAATATCTCATCGAACAAATACAGCGTCAGGCGACCTTCAAAAAGGAACTCCCGGCGTACCGGGTTTGACTTGACATTGTTGGAGGCTACCACAACATCTTCCTTCTGCGCGTTTTTGCGCTTGGCCCCGGCTACCATCCAGATAGTTTCCACGTCCACGGCCTGCCCGGCGAAATCGAACACGTAGCCAATTTCCAGTTCGTTGTGCGGGAGGTAGCGGCCGGCGGCGGCGTTTAGTAACCCCAGCACGGTACTCAGCGGCGGTACGTGCAGCGTGGGCTGAAAGCCGCTGATGAGGTTGGGGTAGCGGAAGCTGCACGTCCAACTGCTAAGCTGCACGCGGTAAGCCGTTCGGGGGCCTTGCACTACGGCATCCATTGCTCCAGCTCTTGGCAATAGCCCTCAATTGCTTCTACCACCGAGCCCAGCCGGACTTGCGGAAAATCTTTGGCCCACTCGGTGAGGTCGGCAAATTCCTCTTCCATAAAGCCCCGGCGCCGCCCGATGTATACAGTGCCCTGAATCTGGTTAGCGTAGTCGCGCAAGGCCTCGCCCAGGGCTTCCTTGTCGAACGTGACTTCGCCGCCGAACAACCCACCGCTGCGCACAATGTGCCCGAACGGATGATTGCCGCTTTGTAGCGTAGCCAGCACAAGGAATTTGGGCGTTACGTCGGTGTAATTATTGGTTTGCATGGCTCCGCCCGTCAGCGTTTTCAGGGCCCGGAGTGTGTCCTGCACGCGGCTAAGCCGCGTGGGGCGGGGGAGGCGTACCAGCTGCTGCGCTTCGCCTTTGGGGTTGCGCATGCTCTCATCGGGTACCAGTTCGCTGCCTTCCTGCAAAGCCTTTTGCTGCAAGCCGGCCGTCAGATTTTTGAAGCCCGTGCGGTTGTAGGTGGCAAATGTGCCTACCTGCTGCAAGTCGATGGAAAACATGCCTTTCAGCACTGTACCATATTCTTCCTTTACGTAAGGCACGGGGTTACCATCCAGGCGCGACATGACCGACCAGGAGTGCGCTGTCTGCACGGAGCCCACCGAAATCAGCGCCGAGTTCTTGAGGGGCGAAACCCGAGTAACGGTAGCGTCCTGCATTTCGGGCTTGCCCTTCTTCATCAGAATGTTGCCATCCTCATCGGTCTTTTCCTCCTTCGTAGCCCGCATATAGCCGAATACGTCGTCGTCGGCGTATTTCAGCGGATTGGCTTCCGTGAAGGCCACATCTTTAGTGCGCTCTACCGGCGACATATCCCAACTGTGGTCTTTCTGCAGCGTTTGCCGCCACCAATACCGCCACGCCTGCCCCGATACGTACACGTGGGTACTACGGCCCTTCGTGATTTTCTTGGTGGCTACGGCGTTATCGTAGTTACTCTGGGAATCTTTACCCGAGTTATTCAGCGCGGCCACGTCGGTGTCGAGTAACACAAAGCCCTGCGTTTTAAGGTTTTTCATGGATAAGAAAATAGATTATTCTTGGTCGGTTTCGAATTCGTCAGTTTCATCAGTTCCCACGCCCACTTCTTCCAGGCCTTCCTCTAACTCCACGTGTCGGTTGCTGAGGTGGAGCTGCTCGTATAGTGAAATCAGCAGCAAGTCGCGGATTTCGCGCCAACTCGTGCCGTCGGGGAAAAGGTAGCGCACATAGTCTTCCAGCCGCAACAGAGGCTCGGGGGCATCTTGGTTGGTTTCATAGTTGCGTCGCTGCAAGCCCACCAGAATCAGGCGCATCTCACTAGCAGCTCTAGTCGTACTGATGCGCCTAATAGTTTTATTAATTGCTGAGTCATCAGCTTCAGCGACTATATGACGGGCGACGTGCGCAATCAGATCAAGAGTTTTGAGGTCCATATGCCGAAGAAGTTGACAGTAGAAAGCAGTTAATTCGAAGGGTAAATAGTTTTTCCTTGACCATTGCTCAATGAGATGTATGAGACTGTATCCTTTTATAAGATTTTGGTAAACTTCATTGTACCATGCTTGGTACACAGCCGGCTCCACTACGGCCGGAGCCTCGTTAGGCTTGCCCAGCACCAGTAGGGCAGTAGTATCCGGGCGGGCGCGGGCTCCTTTGAACTTGCTGTTGCGGTAATGCGCCCGCACAAACCACGTCCAGGGCTCTTTAAAGGCACTCATTACCTGCTGATAGAACTCGAATACCGCCGCTGACAGGTGGTGTAATACCACATCCGGCTTTGCACCGAAGTTGGTGAAGTTGTACAGCGTCAGGGCTGGCGCAGGGCCTTTCAATTCCAGGTGGCCAGCTTTCTTTACTTCCAGCAGAATATCGTCTACGTACCCGAATAAGGTATTTGCGGCGTTGCTGCGGCTGGATTTAGCTAAGCCGGGTTTCAACTCGGCCCCAGCCGGCCGCAGATTTGCGGTCAAGTTTTTGGCCGCCAACAGGGCCGTAATAGTCGGTTGACTGCTATGCACCAACGCGGGGTTGCCGCCCACCTCAATACAGCCCAGTGGGGCAAAATACATCTGCAGCAGCGTGTTGCCCCCAAGCCGCAGGCCTTGCTCCAAGCCATGGTTGAAATTCAGGAAGGTGCCGGAGCCCGCCAGAATCTGGTTTTCGCGCCCGGCCGGAAAAAGAGCTTCATATTGGCCCGAAACGCGGCACCAACCTTTTATGCAGGCTGCCGCTTCTTCCAGCATCGGCTCGTAATATTCCAGCGTCCGCTCTATCTCCTTGCCCTTGTTAGCTGGATTGGTGATGCCGGAATTCAGAAAGAAAGCGTGCAGCTTGCTATGCCAGCCATGTACATATACATCGGTTGCGTGCTTCAACGCATCCTTTGGTTTCCAGTTAGGGTTTTGCGCCAGCAGCTTTCGTAACACAGCCGCACCCACGTCAGCGAAAGGGTCACCGGACGGAGCAGCCATAACTACTGATGCATTATTTATCGCTTCTTTCATATTATCTACGCCGTCTTATATAGACGTTTAATTATCACCTAGATTACATTAGCAATGTATGTACTTTGGCGTATTCAAAGCAAGCTCCAAATACAAAGTCATACCGCGCCTTACCTTTGCAAAGGGCAGTGCAGGAATTGAAAATCTTAAACAGAGGATTAATTAATAGGACCAGCACGCCAGCGGCCACAGAAATATTCTGTGGCCGTTTTGCTTTTTTTACTCCAACGCCCCGCAGCCTAGCCCCGTCGAGTGCCCGACGCCTACGCACCAGGCAAACCGAATTTGCTCGGCGGTGCCCGTCACAATGACGGGGCACTGGCTGGCGCGGCACTGCACCTGCTTGTAGCGGAATAATTTTGTCTTCGCCCCAGCATAGGCCCGGTCGAAGCGGACGGAAACGCCCGCGTCGCTCAGGCCCGCCTGGCGCAGCTTGCGCTGGAGCGTAGCGGTCAGCAGTTCGTCGGCGCGAGGATTGTCGTAGAGCAGGTGGTCAGCGGTATCACCAAGTTTTGCTTCAGGAGCCAGGTATTTCACGAACACCGGGCTGAGTACACGGAACCACTGCTCCCCATCCTGAAACTGAGGTGGCTGAGTGAGGCGGGCGTCGCGCACGGTGAGGCCGAGGCCCAGGTCTGGCTCCCGGATGACGCCGCCGACGAGGGTGTGAATCAGCTGTGGGTCGTGGGCGGAGATGCTCCAGTAAGCCCCTTCGCGGTACCAGAGGCCGCCGCGCCCGGCCCGGCCGCCCCGCAGCCAGCTCAGGGAGTAAAGAGAGAGGCCGTCGTGCAACTCTTCATTGTGGCCCAACCAGCGGTGGAAGGCTCCTTTAAGGGCCGCGAGGTGATCAAAAGGAACGGCTTGGGATGCAGTTAAGTATAATTGGAGTCTCATTAGAAGTAGTTGAATAGTGAGGCCAATATGCCAGAAAATTTCAGAATAATCTTTCCTGGTTGATAAAAAAATTAGCAAGCTGATACACTTGCTAACGATAGTTGCTTGTACAGCCTGCTCAGCGGTAGCTCACCGTCACTCTATATTGAGGGGAGAAATACGGGTTTCTCATCACAAGCGCCTGTGCTGAATTCAGGTTTCTGAATAAGCTTACTAAATTGCCCTAGCCGGCTTCAAGTATAACTTCCTGCGCCACCGCCCATTACCTGACTCGTGCTGACTCGGGTAGTCAAATATGCAATGAACAAGTAAAGCACTTGCGCTCGTTATCCAATCACCGATTCACAGCTTGTATTTTGATAGTGCTGGCTGGATGGCGCCGTTAATCCGTGCGGGATTTTGCCATTCTGCTCGCTCTGGTACGAGCCCCCGTAACCGAAAGCTGTCTTGTCTGGCCCGTCGCGTCCGAAATGAAAGTTGAGAAAAGCGGCGCGAAAAAAATAAGGTCAACGATGCGGTACCGGGCCTAACAATGCCGTAGTTTTGCAGCATGCTTCAACCAAAAAACTTGTTGATGAAGCGTGGAACCCTGCTCGGCAAGGAACCGCGAGTAGACCGGAAGGTCTTCGCCGCCATCGGTTTTGCTGATTTTGCTTCTCATATTTCTGTTGTTTTTTCCGGGTATTGCCCCACCACCGTTTCGGAAGCCGAAACGGTTTTTTTATGCCCGTTGAGTTCGTTGGCTACCGATTCGCAGTCGGCTTATAGCTCAAGTGCTACAGGCACCTCCCCGTGTTTTATAGGCGCACGTGCCCTCCCCGAGCTGGGGCTGCCTCAGCGCCCTAGTCCGCACCAGCAGGTGGTTTCTCCGTCGTCGGAGGGGGCTGTAAGAATTCAAATTCTCCGTTTTAGCTAGTTGTCCTCATTTTTCCTCACCATCGGTATGGCACGTAAAGACCTGCTCGACATTGCATCCCTTCACCGTGAGGAAATCGAGTTCCTGCTCGACCAATCCACGTCGTTTAAAAAGCTGTTCACCCACTCGGTGAAGAAAATCCCCGCCCTTGAGGGCAAGTCGGTGCTCATGCTGTTCTATGAAGCCAGCACCCGGACGCATTCTTCCTTCGAGGTAGCCGCAAAGCGCCTCTCGGCGGAGGTCACAAATTTCGACGTTGCTCACTCCTCCATCACCAAGGGCGAATCGGTGCGCGAGACAATTGAGACGCTTCAGGCCATGCGTACCGACTACATTGTAGTGCGCCACAGCCACCCTGGTCTGCCCGGCATGATTGCCCGCCAAACGACGGCCTCGGTCATCAACGCCGGCGACGGGGCGCACGAGCACCCCACCCAGGCGCTGCTGGATGCCTTCACCATCCGGGAGAAATTTCCCGACCCTCGGGGCAAGAAAGTCCTCATCATCGGGGATATCCTGCACTCCCGCGTGGCCCGCTCCACCAGTACCCTGCTGCAAAAGTTGGGCGTTGAGGTGGCGTACCTGGGCCCGGGCTCCCTAGTGCCGAAATATGTGCCGGACAGCATCCGCCGCTTCACCGATTATGAGGCGGCTATGGCCTGGGCGCCCGATGTAGTGTATCTGCTCCGGGTGCAGATGGAGCGCCAGGATGTGCAGTTTTTCCCCAGCGTCCGGGAATACCACCGGGTTTACGGCATCACCACTGCGAGGCTGGCCGAAATCCGCGACCGGGGCCTCTACATCATGCACCCCGGCCCCGTGAACCGCGGGGTGGAGCTCTGCGACGCCGTGATGGACTACGAGCGAAGCCTGATTACCAACCAAGTCGAAAACGGCATTTCCATCCGCATGGCCGTGCTCGACTGGCTCACGCCCGGCGGGGAGTTTCCGAAGCAGGAATCAACCTATGCCGCGCGGCAGCGCACCAACTCGACGGTAGTTATGCCCTAAATACCGGATACAGCGGCGGCGTTTAGCCCCGTATTTTCATCTTTGCCAGCCAGAATACCTTCCCACCCTTTGCCAGTTTCCGGTACTTCTCCATCCATGCTTCTTCTCAAAAACGCCCGCATTGCCTCCGAAAATTCACCCGTACTGCTCGAAAGTGATGTGCTGATTGTCGAAGGAAAAATTCAGGACATCGGCAAAAGCCTGACCGCTCCCGAGGGGGCCCGCGTCATTGACGCGCGTGGTCGGATTCTTATGCCGGGCATGTTTGATGCTCACGTTCATTTTCGCGCGCCGGGGTTTGAGAATAAGGAGACCATTACGACGGGGAGCGAGGCGGCCATTAACGGCGGCGTCACCGGCGTGGTGATGATGCCCAACACCCGCCCCGCCCTCGACTCGGCCTCGACGGTGGATGCGGTGCTCGAAAACGCGCGGCACCGGTCCCGCATTCCGGTGTATACCTCCGGCTGCGTCACCAAGAACCGCGAGGGTAAAGAACTGGCCGAAATAGAAGGCATGCGCGGGCTGGGCGTGAAGATGCTTACCGACGACGGCGACACCACCAGCGACCCGGCGGTGCTGCTGCGAGCCATGCAGTACGCCACCGAGTTTGGGATGTTTTTTGCCAGCCACTGCGAGGTGCCAGAATTAGCCGGGCCGCGCGCCCTCAACGAGGGGGTGATGAGCTACCGGCTCGGCATCAAGGGCTCACCGGCCTGCGCCGAGGAAATCATCATTGACCGGGACATCCGGCTGGCCCGGGCGGCGGGCGCGCACGTGCACATCCAGCACGTATCGAGCAAGCTCGGCATGGAAACCATCCGCTGGTGGAAATCCCGCGGTGATGTGAAGGTGACGGCAGAAGTAGCCCCGCACCACCTGCTGTTCACCGATGAGCACATCGGCGACTACGACACCAACTACAAAATGAACCCGCCACTGCGCACGCAAGCTGATTGTGATGCGTTGCTCGAAGGGCTCATTGAAGGGGTATTCGACCTCATTGCCACCGACCACGCGCCGCACACACCCTTTGAAAAAGCTCAGGACTTCATCAGTGCCCCCAACGGTATCACCGGCCTGGATACAGCTCTGGTATCACTCTATCACTTCTTTATCGAGCCCGGTAAATTTGGCTGGGACCTGGTAGTGAAGCGCTACTCCGCCGAGCCCCGCCGCCTCATGGACCTGCCGGTACCCACCATCGAAATCGGTCAGCCAGCCAACTGCGTTTTGTTCGATACCGAAGCGGAAACAACCTTCACGCGGGACTTCATGAAATCCAAATCCCAGAATACCCCCTTCATCGACCAGACGCTGAAAGGCCGGGTGGACCTGGTGGTGCTGGGCACGGAAGTTTTGCTGGAACGCTAGTAGTTTGTTGAACATGAGCGCAAAAAGAGCGTCATGCTGAGCAAAGTCGAAGCATCTCTACCGCTTCGTTTGCGCGGCTACAAATACTGAATTCAATGGACACTGCCTCAATGTGGATTGAGCACGTTTTGAATCCTAAAATCATAACGAGTATCTATCCGACTGAACCTCCACCCTTGGAGCAGATACAGTTGTCTGAGGTAGCTATTGTTTGTGGCGGTGACCTACAGTGTAAGCTTCATTTCGACTTGAAGGATTTTCCTATTAACGCCCCGATCAAATGGGTACAGCGAAAATGTAATACAGTGCAAATGAGCTTAAACTTGATTCAAACCGATTTAATCCGTTGCGCTATTCCTAGCGGAAATGGCATTGGCGACTTGAATATCATTTACAACGGAGCACGCTTTCAGGTAACATTCACCACCCAGCCACAAGGAGTTGTTTTTCAAGCAACGGCTACTTGGATACATGTCGATAATATCTAGGCCTACTAGAACGAACTTCGTTAACCGCCCAACGAAGCGGTAGAGATGCTTCGGCTACGCTCAGCATGACGACTAACTGACTTTCAATGAGTATTTCCGCTTCCGATAAACCCCTGGTTGGGGTAGTAATGGGCTCCAGCAGCGACTGGGACACCATGCAGCACGCCGTACAGATACTCGCGGACTTTGGCGTGGCTCACGAAGCGCGCGTGGTATCGGCCCACCGCATGCCCGACGACTTGTTTGCCTACGCTGAGCAGGCTGGACCGTGTGGTTTGCAGGCCATCATTGCCGGCGCGGGTGGGGCCGCCCACTTGCCGGGGATGCTGGCCGCCAAAACGACGGTGCCCGTGCTGGGCGTACCGGTAGCCAGCCGCCATTTGCAGGGCGTGGACTCCCTGCACAGCATCGTGCAGATGCCCAAAGGAATACCCGTTGCTACGTTCGCCATTGGCACGGCCGGGGCGGCCAATGCCGCTCTATTCGCCGTCAGCCTGCTGGCCCTGCACAACCCCGAGCTGGCGAACAAGCTCCAGGCGTTCCGCGCCGCCCAAACCGAGGCCGCTCGCGCAATGGAACTGCCGGTATGAGCGAGGGAACTAACAGCATAACCATGACCCCGGTTTTGCCGGGCAGTGTGGACACCGCGGGCCAACGGGCCACGCTAGGCGTAGTGGGAGGTGGCCAGCTGGGCCGCATGTTTGTGCACGCTGCTCAGCGTTTAGGGTACTTCACCGCCGTGCTGGAGCCCGACGCGCAAAGCCCAGCTGGATTAGTGAGCCACCATCACATCCGGACCAGCTACGACGACCCGGCTGGGCTGGCGCAACTAGCTCAGCTGTGCCAGGCCATTACCACCGAGTTTGAAAACGTGCCGGCCCAAGCCCTGCACCTGCTGGCGCAAACCCGGGCCGTGGCACCCAGTGCAGCCGTAGTGGGCATTACCCAAAACCGCATCGAGGAAAAAGCCCACTTCGCGGCCTGTGCTGATATGTCGGGGGTGAATTGTGCGCCCTACGCGGAGATTGAAACGCTGGCCCAACTGCAGGCGGTGCAGGACGAACGGACGGACTTGCTGCCCGGCATCCTGAAAACCGCGCGTATGGGCTACGACGGGAAGGGCCAGGTCCGCGTGAAGACCGCCACCGAGCTGGGTGCGGCCTGGGTGGAGTTGGGCGGCGTGGCCTGCGTGCTGGAAAAGATGCTGCCGCTCACGGCCGAGTGCTCGGTGCTGGTAGCGCGTGGCTGGGATGGGCAAATTGTCAGCTTCGATCCGCAACGCAACGTGCACGTGGAGGGTATTTTGGCCGTAACCCACGCGTACGAAGGCAACATGCCGTCAGCTTTAGCCGATAGGGCCCGCGACGCGGCCACTTCTATTGCGCATCACCTGGGCTACGTGGGGGTGCTGTGCGTCGAGTTTTTTGTGGTGGAAGATGGCACCGAGCACGGTGGCCTGGTGGTCAATGAAATGGCTCCGCGCCCGCACAACAGCGGCCACTACACCCTGGATGCCTGTGATGCCTCGCAGTTTGACCTGCAGGTACATGCCATGGCGGGCTTGCCCTTGTCGCAACCGCGCCAACACTCCCCAGCCATCATGCTTAACCTGCTGGGCGACGTGTGGTTCGACGCCGACGGTTTAGCGCGGGAGCCGGACTGGTGCTCCGTGCTGAGCTTGCCCGGAACACACCTACATCTATATGGTAAGTTGCAGGCGCGCGTAGGTCGTAAAATGGGCCACCTGACTATCACCGGCCCGGATGTGGCTAGTGTTACCAGTGTGGCTCGGCGCACCGCTGGTCTGCTTGGCTTGCCTGGGTTGGACGCTATTTAGAGCTCTTGCCGGACTTTGACCAAGTGGGTGCTTACTACTTTTCGGCCCGCTGCCCGGCATCTTGAACTGAGGACGGAAAGCGGCCGACGTAGCGCTGTGGTAGGCGCGGGACAGATGGGGCGCTAGTTCCGGTTCGGCGTGCATAGGCCGGAGCCAGCGTCAGCAAGCAGCCGGTAAAGATTCAGGGTAAATAATTAGGCTAGCAGATACGGGCAGGGGCAGAATACCGGCTCAAAAGGTAGTAGTGCATACCTGCTATTACGTCCGGGTTTTCCCCCATTCACGCGGAGAAACCCGGACGTAGGTAGTAGTAAAAGTAGCACGAGTGTGGGCACAGAAAATCCCGGCTGAAGCCACTGTATTAGGTGTTGGCAGGGTGGCGCTGCCCTAGGCTGTGTGGACAGTAAGCAGAAAGGCCATCCTGCTGAGCTGGTCGAAGCATCTCTATTGCTTCGTTGCGGTTGTTCTACTAGAGCGGTAGAGATGCTTCGGCTGCGCTCAGCAGGACGGTCTGTATAGCATCAAAATGCCTTTTGGAGTTACTATCTACAGACCCTAGAACACGGCTGTTTTTGAGCTGGTCCCACGGGAGGGGGGTAAGATTCCCTCCGTGCTGTTCTTGCTTCTTCCGCTAGCGGCACCCCTAGTTAGGCCACAGTTGGCGTGTGGCTGTACAGGTAAATCCAAGCCGTTCAAGTACCGGTCTGGGGTTGGAGCCGCCTAGTTGAGGCTGCTGTGCCGTGGGAAGCGTAACTGGTTGGGAGCGGCAGCGTAGGCGACATCGAGGCGAGGTTTGTGGCGGCCTGGGCTACGCCCTGGCTTACCAGCTGCTGCCCGCCCCGCCACCACCCGAGGAGCCCCCACTGCTGCTACTGCTGGAGCTGCTGCTACTCGAGCTACTGCTGCCAGAGTAGGAGGAGCTGGAGGAAGTGCGGGTGGATGGGTCGGGGAGGCGCGGAATTACTTCCCTGGTTTTCTCTTCGTGCTTGCAGAAATGACACGTTTCTATCTGCCAGCCCCAGCCTGCTGCTTTGGTAGTAGCCGCCTGTTCTACCCGCAGCCGCCCCGGCTTGAGGGTGCGGTGCTTGCAGGCCGGGCACTCCCGGACTTCGCTGTCGGGGTTGGGGTAGGCCAGAGAGATTGTATGCCCGTTGGCGCATTCCCACACGTCATAATCAATCGTCCGGATGGCTTCTTCGACTTGGTGGCCGGGAAGTAGGTGGCTTTTTTCTGCCTTGCCTTTAAGCAGCTGCATGGGCTGGCCGCACGTGGGGCAGGCGAAGGGCGCTGTGCGAAGCGTAGCCAAATGGCGGCGGTACCACGGCCAATACAGCATCAGCCCCAGCGGAAACAGATAAGCCGTGAAGGCGAGTCCCCGGTGGGCCACCTGCCGCTGCTTGTAGGCCTGGGGGCGCTCCAGGGGTGGTACGCTACTTGGGGCCCGGTGATATTGCCAGCCAAAGTAGCCGTGCAGATACAGCAGAGGCAGGCTGTAAGCCAGCAGCAGAAAAGCCCACGTGGAATCCGCTACGCCATAGTTGAACGCCAGCACCAACAGGCCCGCAACCAGTGCAAAGGGCACTACTATCAGCCAGCCACGGCCGGGCAGCCCCCGGGTGGTGCAGTACCACAGCACCAGGTAAAGAATCAGCGTCAGAAAAGCTACTACCAGGATACCAATTGGAGTGGATGATTCCAGCGCGGAGTGGCTGTCGGCCAAATTCTCCCCGGGCGAGGCCGTATCCAGCGGGTCGTGGGTATCGAGCAACCCGTGTTGTGCTTTAAGGGCATGCTGCAGGCTGTCCACGTAATACCGGCTCGAGTCCTGGGCAGTGCGCAGCACCGGCCTGGGCAATGGGGGCGCAGGGTTGAGCCGCCGGATAAGGGCCGCGACGCCAAGCTGCACGGCCTGGTCGTAGTTGCCGGCGCGGGCAGGCTCCAGCATGTAGCGCTGCTGAATGCGAAAACAGATGATGTCGGGCAGGTCGGCTTCCAGGCCATAGCCGGTTTCAAACTCCACCCGGCGCTGATCGAGCACTAGGAGCATGAGCAGCCCGTTGTTGGTGGCCTGCTCCCCAATTTTCCAGCGGTTGAACAGCGCTGTGGCCGCCGTTTTGGGCACGGCCTCGCCAATGCTGCGCACTACTACCACGTCGATGTGGGCCCGCCGGCTCCGGTCCAGGCTATCGAGGCGGGCGTTGAGGGCGGCTACGGTACCCGGCTGCAACACCTGGTCCGGGTCGCTCACGTAGGTCTCTCCCAGGGTTTTGGGGTCAGGAATGGCCGTCAGGTAGTTGTCGGCGGTGATGCCAGCTGGAGCCGGGCCCTCCGCCTCTGGCTCCGACTGGCAGCCACTGAGCAGCCCCAGCACCCACCAGCCCAGCATGCATAGGCGCAGTAGTGACATAGCGAAAACAGGAGCCGTGCTATAGCTGCCGCAGAATGGTTTCATCGGTTATTTCATCGTCGTCCATCAGCAACAGCGCCTTGCTCAGGATGATGGACAGCACGGCGTCGCCCTCGAAGGGCAGAAACACGTCGGTGGAGCCGAGCTGCTTACTGGAGCGGTCTGGCACAATGCACAGGTACTGGTCGTTGGGTTCCATGAGGATGTTGCCCGAGCCCAGGTGGATCTTGTAGACGTGGCGGTGGCCCTTCACTACCAGAAAGTTGCCTTTGATTTCGCTCACCCTACCAATTTTCAGGCGGGGAACCAGCCGCTCCAGGGCCAGCTTGCGGGTTTTGGCCACCTCACTCAAGTCACCAAAGGAGTAGCTTTCCCAGTAAGTACGGAACTGGGCCAGCCCGCCGTTGTCGCGCCACTGCGGGTCGTTGCCCACCGAGGCTACCCCCACAAACAGGTCCACATCGCGCATCACCTCCGAGAAAACCAGGGCCGGTACTTCCGGCAGCGGCACCGGCTCGTTGGCCCGGGTGAAGCGCACCTGGTCGGTGCTCACGTAGTTGTAAATGCCCGTGTCGTTCCATTCTCCGTCGGCGTACACTTCGCTCACCCAAAACTCGGCCGTCAGGTCATGTATGGGCAGGGGTAAGCTCGCCGTTTCGGAGTCGTAGCCTTTGTCGTAAGCCCCCAGCAGGCGGTAGCGCCAGCCGCGCAGCTTGGCCAGGCTGTTGAACTGGTGCTGCTTGAGAATGTGGGCCGCCATGCGGTTGGAGTAAGTGCGGGTGCGCTCCTCGGGGGGCGTGAGTAGATACACCTCCCGAAAAGCCTGCTTGAGCGGCTGTCGTATCTGCCTGGTGTCCAGCACCCGCCGCCATGCCAGCACCTCATCCGCTGAAGTCAGCACGGGGTGCCAGAGCTGCAGTTTCGTGTCGGGAGTAGGGGTGGGTACGGGTTGGCCTAGGGCGTCCTGCCAGGCATCTTGCTGAAAAATGGCATCCTGAAATGCGCCATCAGGGCGGTGCAGGCGCCAGATGAGCGGGCGGGCCAACAGACTCAGCAGGCCGTGCCGGAAGTAATACTGCTCAAACCAGGGCCAGGGAATACGGCGCTGATCCACGAAGCTACGGTCGAGCCGGTCGCGCTGGGTGGTGTAGGTTTGCTGGGCCTGGGTCTGGGCGGCTTTCAGCTCTTTCAGCTCGTCGGGGTGGGTGGCTTTGAGGGCTGCGGGGGCGCTTTTCAGGGCTTTATCGGCCTTGAGCCACTGCACCTCGGCCTTGCCCTCGCGCAGGGTAAGCGTGGCGGTATAGTCGGCAACATCCTCTTGCAGGCGGCCATCTTCCAGCCCAAAATCCGGCACGGCCATGTCCTCAATTTCGGCCGGACTCACGCCCAGCTTCGCCGACTCCTGGGCAATGTAGCGGGCAATGAGTTCCTGAGTGTTGGTCTGGCGAATTTTGGAGCGCACCCGGGCCAGGGCTGCCACGCCGGGCAGGCCGTTCTGGGACAGGGCCAACAGGCAGGCGTTGCCCAGACCCGCCGCCAGTGGGCCTTTCCCCGGAATCTTGCGGAAGCACTTGGCTGCCAAGGCAGTCAGCTGCTCTAGCAGGCCCGCGTCGCACAGGGGTTGCAGCGTCCAGATCAGGCCCTTGGCCACGGTGGCGTTAACTTCCGTGAGAAACTCCCAGGAGGAATAGGTGTGGGTGGAGCCGCTGGCGTATTCGTAGGTGTGCAGCTGCTCCTTCACCGGAAGGTCAATCAGCAGCTGCAGCCAGGTGCGGCCCTGCGCGCGCACCTCATCGGGCCCGATGGCTGCCGTTGCGGTATCCAGCTCCTGACGCAGTTTGGCGGTGGGCTGGGAGCCGGTGGCTTTCTGCCAGCGCTGCAGCAAGCCCAGCCAGGCGGCGGTAGGCGGGGTGCTACGGTCAAGGGCAGCCACAAACTGGGTGAGGCTCCGGCCCAGCGCATCGCCCTCGGCAAAAACGACGGTGGGCAGGGTGTGCTCACCCGTGGCCTGCCCCAACATTTCCTGGGTTTTGAGGTGCACTTTCAGCTGGTCGCCGGTTTGTCCGGCCGTGAGGTCGCGCAGCTGGCGCAGAAACGTCAGCATTTCCTCTCCCAAAGGCCCGCGCTTGGTTATCTTGGCCACCTGGTTTAGCGTCAGGAGCACCGGGAAAGGGTAGAAGTTTACGGATACCTCGTCCGGGTTGGCGAAATCAAGGCCGTAATCAGCAAACAGCCGCAGGTACTGCGCCTCCGACAAGCTGAGGGTTGTGCGCATCAGGGCCGTTAGGGCCTCGGCCAGGCTCCACCGGACACGGTAGTTTTCCTCCCGATCCACACGGTTAATGGCCGCCGTCAGAGCTAGTACCACCCGGCTCTGGTAGGCTACGTTCTGGCCTCGGATAGCCTGGTAGGCGGGTAAGTCGTTGAGCTTGGTGTAGTAGTCTTTTTCCAGCAACTGGGGCAGCAGGGCCAGCAGTACGGGTTTCATCTCAACAGCTTCGGGGCTGTTATCCTCAAAAATGGCCGGGTTGAATTCTTCTTTTCGTTGTGTGGGCATGGGGACAGAAAACAGCTTGCGTCAGGAACCAGATCAGTACACAGGCGGGCTCAGCCGCCCACCAGTGGCGTGAGCTTGACAAAGCTGGCCGTGGCCCCGTCTCCCAGCCATACCTGCTCCTCCAGGCTTTCGGCCTGCCGCTCATTTACCAGTACAAAAAAGCTGTTCTGCTGGAAAGCTTCGAGGGCGCGGTACACCTGCTTTTCGGCATCAATGAGCCGGTGGGGGCGCAGATGGAAGCCGTTGAGGGTGCGCTCCGACTCGGTGGGCTGCACCAGCCCCTGAAAGGTGCCGCTCTGCTGCTCGTTATAGGCCGTTACTTCCTCGTGCACGCGCTGGGTTATCAGCTCCCGCACGGTGAGGGTTTCCTGGGCAACTTCCATTTCCAGGCGGCGCAAAATGCTGCCGCTGGCGGTTTCATCGAGAATGGTGAGTAGAGGCATAACGAACGGAAGAAAGGTAGATTGATAGGGAAAAGAGAGTTGGAGCGGCTTTTGGGCGAATAGGTGAGAGTGCACCCGCACCGGTACTCAGGCTGGTATGCTCACGCAGCCGCGGATTTGGCTAGGGTAGCGGTTGGAGCAGGAAAGGCAATCAGAGCCTTCTGCTCCTGGGTCCGCACATCAGCACAATTTGCAGGAGGGAAAGGCCTCGAAACGCAACTGCCCAGTACCAGCCAGCACAAGAGGTGCGCAGGGCAGTAATCTGCGGTCCGAAGCGCGGCCACCACCTTGGCCAGAATAGTTAGGCCCCGGGCGGGTAGCCAGGGGTTACGCAGCTAGCCCCGCAAAAGCAGGTTACACCACTGGGAGTGGGCATTTTCTGCATGGGCGGCCAGCGGCAGCGTGTTGCCTTCGGCCTGGGGGTAGGGTTGATGCCTGGGTGTAGGCAAAAGCAAAGTCAGTCATAGCAAGCAGGTAGAGCGGGGCAGAGCCCGCAGAGCGAAAGGAATACAGCGCCGCAGCCCGAGGCTGCTCCAGTACTCCCGCGCATAGCATACGTGACTTCGCCCTTGAGTACCTTGCGCGCAGGGAAGGGGCAGGGCAGCGGAGCGCCCTGATGCTTCGTAGCTCGGTTTCAGCGGGGTCGGGCCAGGAGCCAGGCACGGGATAGAGCAGCCGGGCGCTGCGGCCCAAAACCGCGGGAAAAGTAGCGGTTTATTTTCTGAGCTTTACTAACCGCGGCAGGCAAGGTTACTTCGGGCCCGACGCGGGCCGGCACGCCAGCGCAGTGGTTAAGCCCGAAAGCCGGAACAGCAAGCATCAAGGAGCGTCTGGTTGAGCTAGACTGTGTGGACAGTAAGCAAGTCTACATAACGCCACGTCCTGCAGAGCCAGAGGCGAAGCATCTCGCGTGCTGATGTATGCTTGCCCTTGCAACGTCAGCATGCGAGATGCTTCGTCACTGGCTTAAGGCGCCACATGTTCTGCATGACGTTCCGGTTGGTAGTAAGAAGCGTTACTGTCCACGCAGCCTAGACAAACTACTGCTGCCACAACCGCACGCAGCGCCGCCGGGCCACCAAGCGGGAGGGGTGTATCAACAACTCCACCTACCCGTAGGGGCGGCAAGCAGATTCCCTCTCCGGTTACTGTTGTATCCGCTGGCGTTAGGCTCCGCTTCCTCGGCTCAATGGTAGCCCGTCCGTGGTGTCCATATCCTGCAGTATGTTAGCGCCCCGCTTGCGCAGTATCGCGTCTCTACAGCGTGCGTACATTGTTCATGCAATAACTCTAGTGCTACCCGGCATAACTGCTGCGGAACATCACTTGAAAATCAGTTTCTTTGAGGGAGCTCAATTCGACTTCCTCACTCCATGCCTACTCGCCGTAAGTTTCTTTCCTCCTCAGCCGCTGGCTTGGCTGCGCTGGCCGCCAGTCCCTCCGCCGAAGCCCTGAGCCTGCCTCCACTACCCGTAGCTGGCAAACCGCTGGTAATTTCCACCTGGGACACTGGCTTGTCGGCCAACCAGGGGGCTTGGCAGGTACTCAGCAAAGGTGGCCGGGCCCTGGATGCGGTGGAGGCCGGTGTGATGGTAACGGAAGCCTCCCAGAACTGCTGCGTGGGCCTGGGTGGCAACCCCGACCGGGAAGGCATCGTGACCCTGGACGCCTGCATCATGGACGACCAGTTCAACTGCGGCAGCGTGGCGGCCCTAGAGCGCATCAAGCACCCCATTAGTGTAGCGCGGCGCATAATGGAGCGTACCCCGCACGTGATGCTGGTGGGCGAAGGCGCCCAGCAGTTTGCCGTGGCCCAGGGCTTCCCGCTGGAGGCCCAAAAGCTTAGCCCCGATGCGGAAAAGGCGTACAAGGAATGGCTCAAAACCAGCCAGTACAAGCCCGTGGTCAATATCGAAAACTCGGGCAGCAAGAAAGGTACGGGCCCGGTAGGCGGGGCCAACAACCACGATACCATTGCCATGCTGGCCCAGGATGCCCAGGGGCGCCTGAGCGGCAGCTGCACCACCAGCGGCATGGGTTTTAAAATGCGCGGCCGCCTCGGCGACTCTCCCCTTATTGGCTCCGGTTTGTTTGTGGATAATGCCGTGGGCGCTGCTGCCGCTACGGGCCAGGGCGAAGATGTGATTCGCATAGCCGGGGCACACACGGTAGTGGAGCTGATGCGCCAGGGAATGAGCCCAAAAGCGGCCTGCAAAGCGGCCATTGAGCGAGTAGCCAAAATCAAGGGCGACAAGGCCAAGGATATTCAGGTGTGCTTTATTGCCATTAGTGCCCAGGGCCAACACGGCGCCTTTGCCCTGCAAAAAGGCTTCAGCTACGCCGTCTGCGACGCCCAGAATCAGCAGCAGCTCATCCAGGCCGAGTACCTGCTGAAATGAGCCTGACCCTGGAAATCTGCGCGGGCTCGGTGCAGTCGGCCGTGGCGGCGCAGGCGGGGGGCGCGCACCGCATAGAGCTGTGCCAGAGCCTGGAGCAGGGCGGTATCACGCCCTCTTACGGCACCATTCAGCAGGTATTAGCCCAGCTTACCATCCCCGTATTCGTGCTGATTCGGCCCCGGCCGGGCAATTTTGTGTACGATGCGGAGGAGCTGGCTATTATGGCGGCTGATATCCGGCAGTGCCGCGCTTTGGGTTGCGCAGGTGTGGTGCTGGGGGTGTTGGATACAGCGGGGCGAGTAGATTTTGCGGCTTGCCAAATGCTCATGGAAGCGGCGGGGCCTCTGCCGGTAACGTTTCACCGTGCCTTTGATGCCTGCCCCGACCAGCGCCAAGCCCTCGAAGATATCATCAGCCTGGGTTGCCACCGCCTTCTGACTTCCGGGGGGCAGCCCACTGCGCCGCACGGGCAGCAGCAGCTCGCCGCGTTGGTGCAGCAAGCTGCGGGGCGGATCAGCATCATGCCCGGCTCGGGGGTTACGCCCGCCACGCTTCAGGAACTGGTGCGGCACACCGGGGCCCGGGAGTTTCATGCCAGCGCCAAACGGCTGCTCCCGCCTCCGCCCGCAGCTAAAGGCACGGAGTTTGACGCGCCGCGCTGGGAAACCGATGCCACCATTGTACGGGAACTGGTGGCGCGTCTGGAGGCTGCTTAAGCAATGTCATTGCCCGTCTTATCCTTTGTGCATAAGGCCTCCGCCCGGCGGAAGTCTGGGAGCTGCTGGCGGCAAACGGCTGGCGTACCACTATTTTAACGGCGTATGAAGTTCCGTAAAGCTACTCTCACCCTTGCCCTGCTCACCGCCGCTACCGGCCTGCCCTTGCGGGCCCAAAATCAAGGCGTGCATCAGCAGTCCAGCCAGTACGAAGCGCCCACCGACCCGCTGGTTCAACAGAAGCTGGAGAAGTGGCAGGACCAAAAATTCGGGCTGATTCTGCATTGGGGCCTGTACGCCGTGCCGGGCAGTATTGAGTCGTGGGAGCTGTGCTCGGAAAGCTGGATTGAGCGGGACAGCACCGTGGCGTACGAGGACTACAAAAAGCGGTACTGGGGCCTGAGCCAACAGTTCAACCCCACCAACTTCAACCCTGAGCAGTGGGCCCGCGTGGCCAAGCAGGCGGGCATGCGCTACTTGGTGTTCACTACCAAGCACCACGATGGTTTTGCCATGTTCGACACCAAGCAGTCGGATTTCAGCATCACCCAGGGGCCGTTCCGGAGTAACCCGCGCGCCAACGTGGCCAAGCACGTGTTCGAGGCATTTCGGAAGGAAGGTTTCATGCTGGGGGCCTACTTCTCCAAGCCCGACTGGCACTCCCCAAACTTCTGGTGGCCCAAGTACGCCACGCCCGACCGCAACGTGAACTACGACATCCGGAAGTACCCCTGGCGCTGGCAGCAGTACCAGCAGTTTACCTACAACCAGATCAGTGAGTTGATGCACGACTACGGCTCCCTGGATATTCTGTGGCTGGATGGGGGCTGGGTGCGGCCCCGCGAAACCGTGAATGCCGAAGTGCGGGCCTGGGGTGCGCCCATTCCCGAGTTCAGCCAGGAGGTAAACATGCCCCGCATTGCCGCCATGGCCCGCCAGGCCCAGCCCGGCCTGCTCATGGTAGACCGCACCGTGCACGGCCCCTACGAAAACTACCAGACGCCCGAGCAGCGCGTACCCGACCACAAAATCGACAACCCCTGGGAGAGTTGCCTGACGCTGGCCAACAACTGGGGCTACGTGCCCAATGACCAGTACAAGTCGCCCACCCGCATCATTCACTCCCTGGTAGAAGTGGTGGCCAAAGGCGGCAGCCTGCTGCTGGGCGTGGGCCCGAAACCCGACGGTACCTTAGCCGACGAAGCCGTAACCCGCCTCCAGAAAATTGGTCAGTGGTTGGACGTGAACGGACCCGCCATCTATAACACCCGCCCCACTGCGCACTATCAGGATGGCCGCACTTATTTCACCCAGAGCAAAACGGGCACGCGCTACGCCATTGCCTGTTTGCCCGAGGATAAGCCCACGCCCGCCAGCATTGAATGGACGGGCAACATTCCGAGAAAAGGCAGCCGGCTGACGCTGCTGCAAATCGGCAAATCTGTAACCTGGACCCGGCAAGGCGACAAAGTGCGGGTAACACTGCCCGCAACGCTGGCCAAACAAGCCGGGGCATATCCGGCTCTGGCATTTGCCTTCACGCCCGAAAAGTAGGCGCTGCGGCTATGTGCCTTTCTGAGATGTAGCACCCACATGATGCAAGCCAGAACGTCATGCAGAGCATGACGGTTTTTGGGCAAGCCTTACTCCCTATTTACGAATGCGTAAACTCTTACTCCTCGGGTTATACTTTCTCAGTACGGCGGCTCACGCCCAACCGGCCCAGTCGCTGTACAAGAATAGCAAAGCGCCGACAGAAGCGCGGGTGCAGGATTTGCTCGGGCGCATGACGGTGGAGGAGAAGGTGGGCCAGCTTTCCACGGTGCTGGGTTGGGAAATGTACCAGAAGCAAGGCACGCGGGTTGGTACCAGTGCAGCCTACCGAAAAGCGGTGGATGAACGCCACATCGGCGGCCTGTGGGCCACGCTGCGCGCCGACCCCTGGACCCGTAAAACCCTGACCACCGGCCTGAACCCCACCCAGGCAGTTCAGGCCACCAACGCTTTGCAGAAGTATGCCGTGGAGCACACCCGGCTGGGTATCCCGCTGTTTCTGGCCGAAGAATGCCCCCACGGCCACATGGCTATTGGCACCACCGTATTCCCCACGGCCATAGGCCAGGGCAGCACCTGGAACCCTGCGCTGCTGCAACGCATGGCGGCGGCCATTGCCACCGAAGTGCGAGTGCAAGGTGGGCATATCGGCTACGGGCCGGTACTGGACTTGGCCCGGGAGCCGCGCTGGTCGCGGGTGGAGGAAACCTACGGTGAGGACCCGGTGCTCACCAGCCAGCTGGGCGTGGCCGTGGTGCAGGGCATGCAGGGCCCCAGCCTGAAGAGCGGCCGCAACGTCATTTCCACGCTCAAGCACTTTGCCGCCTACGGGGTGCCGGAAGGCGGCCACAACGGCGGCAGCATCAGCACGGGAGTTCGGGAATTGTACCAGAGTTTTCTGCCGCCGGTGCACGCCGCGGTGAAAGCCGGGGTGCAGTCCATTATGACTTCCTATAATTCCATTGATGGGGTGCCGTGCTCGGCCAGTGAGTTCCTGCTGACGGATGTGCTGCGCCGGCAATGGGGCTTCCAGGGCTTCACCGTATCTGACCTGGGCAGCATCAGCGGCATCATGACCAGCCACCACGTGGCCGCCACTCCGGCCGAGGCGGCGGCCCAGGCTATCAACGCCGGCCTCGACGACGACCTGAGCGGCTACGGCTACGACAAGGCCCTGCTGGACGCCATCAACCAGAAGCTCGTTTCAACCGAAACGCTGAACCAAGCCGTGGGGCGGGTGCTACGCCTGAAGTTTGACATGGGCCTGTTCGAGAATCCGTACGTAGATGTGCGCCAAGCGGCCCGGCAGGTAAACAACCCGGCGCACGTGCAGCTGGCCCGGCAGGTAGCCCAGGAGTCGTTGGTGCTGCTGAAAAACGAGCAAAACCTGTTGCCGCTGTCCAAGTCCCTGCAACGCATTGCCGTCATCGGCCCCAATGCCGACAACCTCTACAACCAGCTCGGTGATTACACCGCGCCCCAGCCCGAAAGCAACATCGTGACGGTGCTGGAAGGCATCCGGAGCAAAGTACCGGCGGCAACGCAGGTAACGTACGTGAAGGGCTGCGCCATTCGGGACACCGCTACGGCTGATATTGCCGCGGCCGTAGCCGCCGCCCGCCAGGCCCAGGTGGCCGTAATGGTGCTCGGCGGCTCCAGTGCCCGCGACTTCAAAACCGAGTACCAGAGTACCGGCGCGGCCACCGTAGCCACCGGCCCCCAGGCCCTCAGCGACATGGAAAGCGGTGAAGGGTACGACCGTGCCACCCTAGAGCTACTGGGCAAGCAGCAGGAATTGCTGGAGGCCGTGGTGGCCACTGGCACGCCGGTCGTAGTAGTGCTCATCAAAGGCCGGCCGCTGAACTTGAACTGGCTGGCGGCCCACGTGCCGGCCGTGCTCGACGCCTGGTATCCCGGGCAGGAAGGCGGTAATGCCGTGGCCGACGTGCTGTTTGGCGACTACAACCCGGCCGGCCGCCTGCCCATTTCGGTGCCCCGGCACGTGGGCCAGCTGCCGGTGTACTACAACGCCCCGCGCCCCACCCGCCAGAACTACGTGGAAATGGCTGCAAAGCCGCTCTACAGCTTCGGCTACGGCCTCAGCTACTCTCAATTCGCGTATTCAGACCTGCGCGCAACCACCACCGAGAGCAACGGCGCGGTAAGCGTAGCGGTGCGCTTCACCGTCAGGAATACCAGCGCCCGCGCCGGCGACGAAGTGGCCCAACTTTACCTCCGCGACGAGGTCAGCTCCGTGGTAACGCCCGGCCAGCAGCTCCGAAAATTCCAACGATTCAACCTGAAAGCTGGTGAGCAGAAAGAGGTGCAGTTTACGCTAACAGCTGAGGACCTAATGCTGCTCAACCAGCGCCTGGAGTGGGCCGTGGAGCCCGGCGCTTTCACGGTAATGGTGGGCGCGGCTTCGGATGATATTCGCTTGCAAACGCAATTCAACGTGACCAAAGCCATTACCGTATCGACCACCGCGCAGCAGAGGTGAACAGGCTATGGTGCTGGCCCCAGAACGTCATGCAGAGCTGCAGGCGAAGCATCTCGCGTGCTGATGTTACAACGGTAAGTCGGACGTCAGCACGCGAGATACTTCGCCTGCAGCTCTGCATGACGGATAAATTTGGGGCGTTTAGCTATGGTATAGCGTTCAGATACAGTAAGTGCGGATGGGCCGAATGTAAACTCTATGTGCTTTTTGCCTGCTTCTCCGCGCTTTTGTAAATAGTTTGCTTGAGCGCACGGGCTTATCAGTAATTTGAAGCGCAAAGCCTTACCAACTGAAACTACACCGACTCTACGAACATGCCTTCCACCAAGTATATCGGCATCGACATTGGCGGCACCAAAATGCACATCGGTGTGGTGCAGAATGGAGTGGTGGTGCAGGAGAAGCGGTTTGAAACAGCCGCTACGGCCCCGCAGGCGCAGATTCTGGAAGAGCTGGCGAGCCACCTCGAAGCACTGCTGGACGCGGAGGTGGCCGGTATCGGCATCGGTACGCCGGGGCTGGTGGATGAGGCCAACGGCATCATCTACAACGTGCAAAATATTCCGTCCTGGCAGCAGGTACCGCTCAAGCAGTTCCTCGCGGGACGCTTCGGCAAGCCCGTGTACATCACCAACGATGCCAACGCCTTTGCCGTGGGCGAGAAAATGTACGGGCAGGGCCAGCCGTTTGCCCATCTGGTAGGGCTGGTGCTGGGTACCGGCGTGGGGGCGGGCCTCATCCTCAACCACGATGTGCACGCCGGGGTGCTGTCCAGCGCCGGAGAGTTTGGCTGCCTGCCTTACCGGGATAAAACCTTCGAAGAATACTGCAGCGGCAAGTTCTTCACCCTCCACACCGGCCGCCCAGGCGCGGAGTGGCACGCCCTAGCCCGCCAAGGCGACCCGGCCGCGTTGGCAGTGCTCACGGAGTACGGCCGGCACCTGGGCCACCTGATTAAAACTATGCTGTTCACGGTGGCCCCGCAGGCCGTTTTCCTGGGTGGCTCCGTCAGTAAGTGCTTCGAGTATTTCCGGGGTGGCTTGCAGGAAACACTGCGGGAATTCCCTTTTCCGAAGGTGGTGGAGCAGCTGGTGATTGCGCCTTCCACCCTCGATAATGCGGCCGTCCTGGGTGCCGCGGCCTTGTGCCACCTTAAGCAGGAGCTACCTTCCCATCCTTCTACCGTGCCTTCCCTGTGAGAAAGAAAATCTGGCTGCCTCTGGCCGCATTCCTCGGCCTGTCCGGAGCCGTTTCCGCCCAGCAACCAACCGCAAGCCCAGCCGCCACCTCCATCATTCCGCAGCCGGTGCTCCTCACGGCAGGCCGTGGGAGCTTTGCTGTTACGGCGGCCACCAGAATCTACGTCGACCCCAAAAACGAGGAGCTGCGCCGCATTGGCGAGGTGCTGAGCCGGGATATCCAGCGGACTTCGGGCGTGCAGCCCCAGGTAATAGCCACGCCAGCTAAAGCCGGCGCGGGCGGCATCCGGCTAACGCTGCGGCCGGCTCTGGATACGCTGGGTGCGGAAGGATACACGCTCAGCGTGCAGCCCACGCAGGTAGTGTTGGCCGCCAGTAATGCCCAGGGCGTATTTCGGGGTTTGCAGACCATCCGGCAGTTGCTGCCCACCCAGCGCACCCCGGCCCTGAACCTGCCGGCGGTGGAGGTAGCCGACAAGCCCCGCTACCAGTGGCGCGGCATGCACCTGGATGTCAGCCGGCATTTCTTCGGGGTGGAGTTCGTGAAGAAGTACATCGACTATCTGGCCCTGCACAAGATGAACACCTTTCACTGGCATCTCACCGACGACCAGGGTTGGCGCATCGAAATTAAGAAGTATCCCAAGCTGACCTCGGTGGGCGGCTGGCGCGACGGCACGCTCATCGGCCACTACACCGACCAGCCCCACCAGTTCGACAACGTGCGCTACGGCGGCTTCTACACCCAGGAGCAAATCAAGGAAGTGGTGCGGTACGCTCAGGAGCGGTACATCACGGTGGTGCCGGAAATTGAGATGCCCGGCCACGCCGTGGCGGCGCTGGCGGCGTACCCGGAGCTGTCGTGCACGGGCGGGCCGTTCAAGGTGGAGGGGCTGTGGGGCGTGTTTGATGATATTTTCTGCGCCGGTAACGAGCAGACGTTCACCTTTCTGCAGGATGTACTAACGGAGGTGATGCCGCTGTTCCCGGGCAAAATCGTCCACATCGGCGGCGACGAAGCCCCCAAAACCCGCTGGCACAATTGCCCCAAGTGTCAGGCTCGTATGAAGGCGGAAGGGCTGAAGGACGAGCACGAGCTGCAGAGCTATTTTGTGCAGCGCATGGAGAAATTCGTCAACTCCAAGGGCAAAAGCATCATCGGCTGGGATGAGATTCTGGAAGGCGGCTTGGCCCCCAACGCGGCGGTGATGTCGTGGCGCGGGCAGGAGGGCGGCACCACGGCGGCCCGGCAAAAGCACAACGTGGTAATGACGCCCGGCTCCCACTCCTACTTCGACCATTACCAGGGCCTGCCCGAGCTGGAGCCGCTGGCCTTTGGCGGCTATTTGCCGCTGTCGAAGGTGTACACCTTTGAGCCCACGCCCAAGGAGCTGACGGCCACCGAGCAGCAGTACATTCTGGGCGGGCAGGCCAACATCTGGACGGAGTACATTCCCACCGAGCAGCAGGTGGAGTACATGGCGTTTCCGCGGATGTCGGCGCTGGCCGAGGCCCTCTGGACGCCGGCGCGGCTGCGCAACTGGCCCGATTTCCAGCAGCGCATGCGGCAGCAATACCGCCGCTACGAAGCTTGGGGCGCTAACTACGCCCGCAGCGCCTTCAACGTGCGCCCGCAGCTCACCCTCGACCCCGCCCAGCGCACCACCGTGGTTACGCTGCAGATGGACGCCGCCGGCCCGCAAATTGTATATACCCTGGATGGCTCGGCGCCCACGGCCAGCTCGCCGATGTACACCCAGCCGTTCACGCTAGCCAAATCAGCCGTAGTGAAGGCTGCTACGGTCGAAGGGGGCAAGCTGATGAGCAAAGTCACGACCCGGGAGCTACTCATGCACCAAGCCTTTGCCGACCCACTCACCCTGACCAACGAGCCCAGCAAAAGCTATAAGGGCATCGGCCCTCTCACGTTGGTAGATGGTCAGAAGGGCACCCCCAACCACACCGACGGCCAGTGGCTGGGTTTCTACGGCTACGATTTGGTAGCCACCCTGGACTTGCAACAAGCCACCGATATCAGCGCCGTCAGAACTACTTTTCTGCGGGCCGTGGGCTCCGGCATTCAGCTGCCCGCCAGCGTGGAAGTGGCCGTTTCGGAGGATGGCAAAACCTACAAAACCGTTTACTCGGCTCCCGTTCCGGTGCAGACCGCGCAAGTGAAGCCCACCGTTAGTGAGGTGCGGGCCGATCTGAAAAAGACGACGGCCCGGTTCGTCCGGGTAACGGCCAAAAATGCCCAGGCTCCCGGCGCCGCCAAGCCTGACACCTGGCTGTTCGCCGACGAAATTGTAGTGCAGTAGTATGCGGACGAGTTTAGACCGTGTAGAGCATATGCTATCAGCACGTCATGCAGAGCGCAGCGAAGCATCTCGCGTGCTGACGTCGGGGCTACTACCTACATCAGCACGCGAGATGCTTCGCTGCGCTCTGCATGATGGCTTTGACTACGACAAGATTGGGTCACTGTCGATACTGCATTATCTGAACACCTTCGAATGAAGAAACGTCTATTCGTGCTGCTGCTGACTTTGGCAATAGCTTTGCCGCTGGCCGCCCAGCAGCGCTATGAGCTGAATTCGGGCTGGCTGGCCCAACCCATTGCCAAAGTGCAGGCGGAAGGGCCGCAAGTCTCGCAACCTACCTACCCGCTCACGGGCTGGCTGCCGGCCGTGGTGCCGGGCACGGTGCTCACCACCCAGCTGGCCAACAAGCAGGTGCCCGACCCGTTTTTTGGGATGAACAACCAGCGCATTCCTGACATCTACCGCACCGGGCCGGACTATTACACCTACTGGTTTGTCAAGGATTTTCAGGAAGCGCCGGCCGCAAGTAACGGCCAGGTGTGGCTGCACCTGCGGGGCGTGAACTACAGCTGTGAGGTGTTTCTGAACGGGCAAAAGCTCAACCAGCAAACCCACCGCGGCATGTTTCTGCGCCAGAGCTACAACATCACGCCCCATCTGGCCCGGGACGGCCGCAACCGCCTGGCCGTGCTGGTGTACCCACCCGCCCCCGTGGGCAACCCCAACGGCGGCCAGGCCGGCGACGGTACCATTGCCCGCAACGTGGCCCATCAGTACGTGGCCGGCTGGGACTGGATTCAGCCCATCCGGGACCGGAATACGGGCATCTGGGATAAGGTGACGATTGAAAAAACCGGCCCCGTCAACCTCAAGAATCCGCACATCATCACCCGCGTAACGGGCCTGCGCAAACCCAACGGCCCCCAGCAGCCAGCTCAGCTCGACGTGACGGCCGAACTGGAAAACCCAACCGACAAAAAGGTGACGGGTACGCTGCAGTACACCATCGAGGGCCAAACGGTGCGGCAGAAAGTAACGGTGCCGGCCCGCTCTACCCAACTGGTACGCCTGCCCCAGCTCACGCTTTCTAATCCCAAACTGTGGTGGCCGAACGGCTATGGCGCGCAGCATCTGTATTCCTCACAGCTGCAGTTTATGGTGAGTAAAACCGTGTCGGATGTGGAGGAGGTGACGGTGGGCGTGCGTGAAATTCGGCCTGAGTGGAACGCCCGTACCCAGAGTATGCAGGTGCTGGTGAACGGGCAGCGCATCTTCATCAAGGGCGGCAACTGGATTATTTCTGATGCCATGCTGCGCTTCTCGGAGGCCCGCTATGATGCCGAAATCCGCTTCCACCGGGACATGAATCTGAATCTGATTCGGGTGTGGGGCGGGGCGCTGGTGGAGCGGCCCGAGTTCTACCGGGCCTGCGACCAGTACGGGCTGCTGGTGATGCAGGACTTCTGGATGACGGGCGACGCCAACGGCCGCTGGGTAGACCCGCTGAAGCTGGACGACCAGTACGCCCGCCGCCAGTATCCCCAAGACCACCGCCTGTTCCTGCGCTCCGCCGCCGACCAGGTGAAGATGGTACGCAACCACGCCTCCCTGGCCATCTGGTGTGGGGGCAACGAAATCACCCCGCCCCGCGACATCCTCACGGCCCTGCAGGATTCCATTCTGCCCCAGCTGGATGGCACTCGCTGGTTTGTGCCCTACTCCAACGCCGACAGCATGTCGATGAACACCCTGGGTGGGGGCGGCGACGGACCCTACACCATCCAGCCAATCAGCCGCTTCTGGAGCCAGCGCACGTATCCGTTCAACTCGGAAGTGGGCTCGGTAGGCGTGGGCGACTTGGAGTCGCTGGAGCGGTTTTTGCCGGCCGCCAACCTGGTGCCGCCGCAGTTTACGGGCACCCCGGCCAGGCCCGCAGAGAAAGTTGATTCGGTGTGGGACTACCACAAGTACATCGGCTACGAAAACTACCTGCTGCCCTACGGCGCGCCCACCGATGCCCGCGACTTCGGCCGCAAAGCCCAACTGGTAAACTACGAGCAGTACCGGGCCCTGATGGAGGGCTTCAGCGCCCACATGTGGGACTGGTACACGGGTAGCATCATTTGGAAAACCCAGAACCCCTGGACCGCCTTACGCGGGCAGATGTACGACTACTACCTCGACCCCAACGCCTGCCTCTACGGCCTGCGCACCGGCAGTGAGCCCGTGCACGTGCAGTACAACCCCGTGGACAGCGTGGTGATGCTGACCAACAACAGCTTCGAGGCGCAGCGCGACCTGATGCTGGTGGTGGATGCCTACGATATGGCGGGCAAGAAGACGAGCATCACCCAGGTCATCGTGGAAATCAACCCATCGATGTCCAAGAAGTACCTGCCCATTAACGGTGTGGTGCGGCAGCTAGCGAAGGATAAAGGAATGTTCCTGTCGTTGCAGCTCCTCAATCTCAGCAAGCAGCCCGTCAGCCAGAACCTCTATTGGCTGCCCGATAGCAAGGGCGAATACTCCGGCCTGAAAACCATGCCCAAGGCAGCCCCGCAAGTGGTTGCGAAGTCGGTAGGAACGGGCAAGGTGGAAGTGGTGCTGACCAACCCGACCGGCGCGCCGGTAGCCTTCTTCAACCGCCTGGCCCTCCTGAACCCCGCCACCCAAAAGCGCATTCTGCCCGTGTTCTACTCCGATAATTACGTGTCGGTGCTGCCGGGCGAGCTGAAAACCGTGCTGCTGGATTACACGCCGACCTCTGACGTGCCCGCGCCGGTGGTGGCAGTGGAAGGCTGGAACGTGGTGAAGCAGCTGGTGCCCGTGGCCGTCAAGTAGGCGGGTTACTGAATACTATTAGAACGTCATTTTATGCTCGGTTTTCTTCGTTCAGCCCTTATTCCCGCCACGGCCGTAGCCGGTGTAGCCGCCACAGTAGCCTGCACCCGAACCCAACCGGCCAGTACGCCGACGGCAACAACCAAAGCCCCCGAAGCCAGCCTCACACGCTACGTCGACCTCTACATTGGCACGGGCGGGCACGGGCACGTGTTTCTGGGGGCGAATGTGCCGTTTGGGGCGGTGCAGCTGGGGCCGGTGAACGTAACCGAGGGCTGGGACTGGTGCTCGGGCTACCACTACTCCGATTCGACCATTGTGGGCTTCGCGCACACCCACCTCAGCGGCACCGGCATCGGCGACCTGGGCGACGTGACGGTGATGCCGACCACAGGGCCGGTGCGCGTGACGGAAGGCCGGGCGAAAAACCCGGAGCGGGGCCTGTTGTCGTTTTTCTCGCATAAGGAGGAAGAGGCCCGGCCCGGGTACTACGCCGTGCGCCTGAAGCGCTACGACATCCGGGCCGAGCTGACGGCCACCGAGCGGGTGGGCTTCCACCAGTACACCTTCCCCAAGTCCGACGCCTCCCACCTGGTGTTCGATTTGCAGCAGGGCATCGGCTGGGATTTGGCCACCGACACCCACATCGAGCAGCTCAACGATAGCACGCTCATCGGCTACCGCAACTCTAAAGGCTGGGCCGAGGATCAGCGCGTGTACTTCGCGGCCATTGTTTCCAAGCCCATCCGCAGCTTCAGCAGCGTGCAGGTGCTCGATACACTAGGCAACACCAAGCCCGCCGCTACCGGCAACCGCATCAAGGGCGTGCTCACCTTCGCCACCCAGGCCGGGGAGCAGGTGAAGCTGAAAGTAGGCATTTCTCCCGTCAGTACCGAAGGCGCTTTGGCGAATATCCGAGCCGAAATTCCGCACTGGAACTTCGCTAAAGTGGTGGCGCAGGCCGATGCTGTCTGGAATCGGGAGCTGCAGAAGGTGCAGGTGCAGACCAATGAAACCCGCCTTAGAACCTTCTACACGGCCCTCTACCATACCATGATTGCGCCCTCGGTGTTTAACGACCACAACGGCGACTACCGGGGCACCGACAAGCAGGTGCACCGCAACCCCGGTTTCACCAACCTCACCACCTTCTCGCTCTGGGACACCTACCGGGCTGCGCACCCGCTGTTCACCATTCTGCAGCCCGAGCGGGTGAATGATATGGTGAGCAGCATGCTGGCCATTTACCAGCAGCAAGGCAAACTGCCCGTGTGGCATCTGATGGGCAACGAAACCAACTGCATGGTGGGCTACAGCGCCGTGCCCGTGGTGGCCGATGCCTACCTGAAGGGTTTCAAAGGCTTCGATGCCAACTTGGCCTACGAGGCCGTTAAAGCCACCGCCATGCGCGACGAGTTCGGGCTGAAAGCGGTGAAAGCCCAGGGCTTCATTCCGGCCAACGGCGAGGTGGAAAGTGTGTCGAAAGGCCTGGAATACGCTTTAGCCGACTGGTGCATTGCTCAGATGGCCCGTAAAATGGGTAAGACCGAGGATTACGCCTACTTCAGCCAGCGGGCCCGCAACTACCAGAACTACTTCGACAAGCGAGCCGGCTTTATGCGCGGCCGCGTTTCGCAAACGGAGTGGCGCACGCCCTTCGACCCGTTCCAATCGGTGCATATGAAGAGTGACTTCACCGAGGGCAACGCCTGGCAGTACACCTGGCTGGTGCCCCAGGATGTGGAGGGCCTGATTACGCTGCTGGGCGGGGAGCAACGGTTTACCCAGAAGCTGGATTCCCTGTTTCTGGTGAAAGGCAGCATGGGCGCGGAAGCCTCCCCAGATATTTCGGGGCTCATGGGGATGTATGCCCACGGCAACGAGCCGGGCCACCACATCACCTACCTCTACAACTACCTGGGCCAGCCCTGGAAAACGGCTGAGAAGGTGCGCTTCATCACCGAGAACTTCTACACGGCCAAGCCCGACGGCATCATCGGCAACGAGGACGTGGGGCAGATGTCGGCCTGGCATGTGTTTTCCACCTTGGGCTTCTACCCGCTGAATCCGGCCAACGGCGCTTACGTGTTCGGCAGTCCGGCCGTGGAGCGGGCTACCATCCGGCTGGCCGCCGGCAAAACGCTCATCATCGAGGCGAAAAACAACAGCGCGGCAAATAAGTACATCCAGCGCGTAACCCGCAACGGTCAGCCCTATTCCAAGTCCTACATCACGCACCAGGATTTGCTGCAGGGCGGAACGCTGGTGTTTGAAATGGGCCCGAATCCCAGCCTGACCTGGGGCGTGGCTCCCGCCGACCGGCCGAAGTCGGTGCTGTAAAAAAGGTCAGCGTGCTCTGCCAGGTACATAACAGAACGTCATGCTGAGCGCAGCCGAAGCATCTCTGCTGCTTCGTTGCACTGGCACTAAGTATCAGCGGTAGAGATGCTTCGGCTGCACTCAGCATGACGTTCGGAATTTATCTACCGGACTTCCTGAAGAGCTGCTGACATCATCGCACAGGTTGCCTTTGGCTCCGCATGACGTTCTTGTACACCCAAATTCTCCTCACAAATTCCCACTGAACCGATGAACCGCCGCCACTTTCTTCAGGGACTTACGCTGCTTTCCGGCGGCACGCTGCTGCAACCTACCTCCGTGCTGGCCGTGGCCCCTAACTTCCCGGTGGTGCGGCCCGCGGAGGCGAAGCGGCGGTTTCGGAGCCGCGCGGTGGAAGCGGCCATCAAAGAGTTTCAGAAGAAGGTGCCCAACCAGGAGCTGGGCTGGCTGTTCGGCAACTGCTTCCCCAGCACCCTCGATACCACGGTTACCTACGCCCTGCGCGAAGGGCGGCCGGATACCTACGTCATCACCGGCGACATTGACGCCATGTGGCTGCGCGACTCCTCGGCCCAGGTATGGCCCTATTTGCAGTTTGTGGGCAAGGATGCGGAGCTGCGGCAGTTGGTGGCCGGCGTCATCAACCGCCAAACTCGCTGCATCCTCAAAGACCCCTACGCCAATGCGTTTTACGGCGACGACACGCGGGTAGGGGAGTGGAAATCGGACCTGACGGCTATGCAACCGGGTGTGCACGAGCGGAAATGGGAAATCGACTCGCTCTGCTACCCCATCCGACTGGCCTACCACTACTGGAAAATCACGAAGGACACGGCTCCATTTGATGCGACCTGGCAGCGGGCTATTACGCTGGTGCTGCAAACCTTCCGGGAGCAGCAGCGCAAGGATGGTTTGGGCCCCTACAAGTTCCAGCGCGAAACCGCCAAAGCCACCGATACCCAGCCCATGAACGGCTACGGCTACCCCGTGCGCCCGGTGGGCCTGATCTGCTCGGCCTTTCGCCCCAGCGACGACGCCACGCTCTATTCCTTTCTGGTGCCCAGCAACTTCTTCGCCGTCACCAGCCTGCGTCAGGCCGCCGAGATGCTGACCCAGCTTCGCCAGGATACCGCCACGGCCCGGCAGCTCACCACCCTGGCCGACGAGGTAGAAGCCGCCCTGCGTCAGTACGCCGTCGTCGACCACCCAAAACACGGTAAGCTGTACGCCTACGAGGTGGACGGTTTCGGCAGCCAGGTGCTCATGGACGACGCCAACGTGCCCAGCCTGCTGGCCCTGCCCTACCTGGGCGCCCTGCCAGCCATCGACCCCATCTACCAGAACACCCGCCGGTTTCTGCTCTCCGAGAACAACCCGTTCTTTTTCAAGGGCACAGCCGCCGAGGGCATCGGCGGCCCCCACGTGGGCCAGGACATGATCTGGCCCATTGCCCTGACTATGCGCGGCCTCACCAGCTTGCAGGACGACGAAATCCGGGCTTGCGTGCAGAGCCTGCGCGCCACCCACGCCGGCACCGGCTACATGCACGAAGCCTTCCACAAGGACGACGCCAGTAAGTTCACCCGGGCCTGGTTTGCCTGGGCCAACACCTTATTCGGGGAGTTTCTGTGGAAGGTATACCAGGAGAAGCCCCAGCTGCTGGCCTAGCCTCAAACGGCTGACTTACCGCCCGTACTACCCGAATTCAGGGCCTGCGAGGTGCTTTATAGAGCTACGCCTGCTAGCCGGGGTAACGGCCCATCAGGTGCACTAGTCTGCGGTAGGCTACGCGCAAGGGGCTACCTTTAGGGCTCGTTTTTCAAGATCAGCCCGCCATGAACGCCACGCAGCAAGAAGAAAAAGAATACCTGGAAGAAATAAAGGAGAAGCTGGGGCTGGCGGTCCGGCGGGTTGATACGGCCGTAAAGCAGTTCTCGGAAGAGCTGCGGCAGAAAAAGCAGTACATCCACGAGCACCAGTCGGGCATGGATGAGGCCGATATGGTAGCCGCCGACCAATCCATCAACCGGATGGCCTTCACGGGCGAGGGGGCCGTGGCCCGCAAGCGCCGCCTGCTCAAGCTGGGCCAGTCGCCCTACTTCGGTCGCATCGATTTTGCCCCCCGGGGCCAGGCCGCGTCGGCGGTGTACATCGGGGTACATTCCTTTTTCGATGAACAGCAGCGCCAGAACCTGATTTACGACTGGCGGGCTCCCATCTCCTCCTTATTCTATGATTTCGAGCTGGGTGAGGCCGCCTACGCCACTCCGTCGGGCACCATTGAGGGCACCATCGGGCTGAAGCGCCAGTACAAAATCCGGGACGGCCGCCTGGAATTCATGCTCGACAGCGACGTGAACATTCACGACGACGTGTTGCAGCAGGAGCTGGCCAAATCATCCGACGATAAGATGAAGAACATCGTCGCCACCATTCAGCGCGACCAGAACGCGGTAATCCGCAACGAGGAAGCCACGGTAATGGTGATTCAGGGCGTGGCCGGCTCGGGCAAAACCTCCATTGCTTTGCACCGCATTGCCTTTCTGCTCTACCGCTACCGCGAAACCATCCAGGCCAAAGACATCCTGATTATCTCGCCCAACAAGGTGTTTGCCGACTACATTTCCAACGTGCTGCCCGAGCTGGGGGAGGAGCACATTCCGGAGCTGGGCATGGAGGAGCTGGCCGCCGATTTGCTGGAAAACCGCTACCAGTTTCAGACCTTCTTCGACCAGGTTTCGGCCCTGCTGGAACACCACGACGCGGCGTTTATCGAGCGTATCCGGTTTAAGTCGTCGTTTGAGTTCCTAAGCCAGCTGAACCAGTACCTGCTGCACATCGAGAATACTTATTTCACGGTACGGGAGCTGCGCGTGGGCCGTACGGTAGTGCCCGCCGCGTTCATCCAGCAGAAATTCCGGAGCTACCACCGGGTGCCGTTGCTGAAACGGTTTGCGCTGGTGGCCAATGATGTGCGGGCCCAGGTGCGCGACGCGGCCGGCCGCAAGCTCACGGGCCAGGAAAAAGCCGCCATCGGGGAGGGTATTCCGCGCATGTTTAAGCTGCAGAACGTGCTGGATCTGTACCGGGACTTTTTCCGTTGGGTCGGTCGGCCCGAGCTGCTGAAGCTCCACCCCAGTCAGCCCCTGGAATACGCCGATGTGTTTGCCTTGATTTACCTGCGCATCCGCCTGGAAGGCTTGCCCGGCTACGACCACGTAAAGCACTTGTTGGTAGACGAAATGCAGGATTATACGCCCGTGCAGTACGCCGTGCTGTCCCGGATATTTCGCTGCCGCAAAACCATTCTCGGCGACGTAAGCCAGACGGTAAACCCCTACAGCGCCTCCTCGGCCGAAGCCATTGAGCGGGTGTTTCCCCAGGCCGACATTGTCCGGCTCTACCGCAGCTACCGCTCCACCATTGAAATTACGGCCTTTGCCCAGCACATTGCGCCCAACCCCAACATTCTGCCGCTGGAGCGGCACGGGCCAGCTCCCACGGTAACGCGCTTCTCTACCCGTCAGGAGGAGCTGGAGGCCCTGCGGCAGCTGATTACGAGCTTCAAAAACGCCGGTAGTCACTCGCTGGGCATCATCTGCAAAACCCTGGAGCAGGCCGAGCAGGCATACGAAGCGCTGGAAGGGCCCAACGTGCACCTGCTCACCGATGAATCCACGAAGTTCAAGGAGGGCGTCATCATTACCACGGCCCACCTGGCCAAGGGGCTGGAGTTTGATGAGGTAGTGGTGCCCTTCGTTTCCGCCCGCAACTACACCACCGCCGTCGATAAAGGTATGCTGTATATTGCCTGCACCCGGGCCATGCACCGGCTTACGCTCACGCACACCGGGGAGCCCACGGCCTTTCTTCCGGCCTGAAAACCGGTGGGCTTAAGCTAGGGGCAATAGAGTTTCATACTCATTAAAAGCGAGTTTGAGAATGTCGTTTCTGTCATGCTGAGCGCAGCCGAAGCATCTCTACCTCTGGCTAATCCAAGAGGGTAGCAACGAAGCGGTAGAGATGCTTCGACAAGCTCAGCGTGACAGAAACGACGTTTTCATACATTCTCAAACTCGCTCACTTATTCCTGCGTCTGATGCTGAAAACTGCGTATTTGTCCGGGTTATTGCTGGTGGTGCTTTTCCTGGTGGTCGCGCACCCGGCCCGCAGCCAGGGCCGCGCGGCTCCGCTGGTTATGGGCGAAACGTTTACGCTTTCCTCGGCCGCCCTCGGCGAAACCCGCCGCATCAACGTGTACCTGCCGCCCGCCTACGTCGATTCGGCCACGGCTGCCCCGCTGCCCGTGCTGTACATGCCCGATGGGGGCCTGGCCGAAGACTTTCTGCACGTGGCCGGCCTGGTGCAGGTGCTCACCGGCAATGGCTCCATGCGGCCGTTCATCCTGGTAGGCATCGAAAATACCCAGCGGCGGCGCGACCTAACCGGCCCCACCACCAACCCGGAAGACCAGAAGATAGCCCCACGCGTTGGGGGTTCCGCTGCTTACCGCACCTTTATCCGAGCGGAGCTGATGCCCCACATCCGGCAACGCTACCGCACCAGTCCCGAAACTGCGGTGGTGGGGGAGTCGTTGGCGGGCTTGTTCGTGCTGGAAACGTTGCTGCTGGAACCGTCACTGTTCACTACCTATGTGGCCTTCGACCCCAGCGTGTGGTGGAACAAGGGCCAGCTGGTGAACCAGATGGAAAAGCAGCTGCGCGCTTACTCTGGCCCGGCCAAAACCCTCTACATCGGCTCCAGCCGCGACAACGAGAAGATACCCGAGACCCAGCGTTTGGCAATGGTGCTGCGCAAAGCTCCCCAAACCAGCCTGCGGGTACACTACCAAACTCTGCCAGCGGAAACCCATGCCACCATTTATCATCCGGCGGCGCTGCAGGCTTTTCGGAGTGTATTCCAGCCCAAGCCGACTTCCGCTAAGTAGTTGACCCAGGCTTACAAAGAAGGCTAAAAGCGTATGCGGTGAGAGTGCGTTGGATGACCTGAAAAGCCTGAGCTGCGCGGCCGCCCCGGTTAGTTCTGCAGTGTGAACAATGGCAGGGACTTGAGCGCGGCGTATTTGCCGCCCAGCTGCTCCAGTTCGGCGGCGTGCACCTGCAAATAGTTGTTGAAACGGGTGGCAGCCTCATCGTAGCGGACGCGGTAGCTGACCAGGTCCGTATCGGCAGTTTGAATTTGGGTGGTAAGCTGGGCCACTGCCGAACCCGGCTCGGGTTGGGCAGGCACGAGGGCGTACACCACCCGCAACAGCGAGTCCTGGGCCGTATCATACGCATCAATCCGGGCCGATTCGGCCATTGTCTGGCGGTTGTACCGCAGGCGGGAAAGCCGGTCGTTGGCATACTGCAGGCTGGCCAGCTGCTGGCGGTTGGCAGCAGGCTGGGCCGTTAGCTCCCGCAGCAGGCGGTTGGTGTCGCGTAGCTTGGCGTCGTCGGAGGTTTGCATTTCACTCCAGCGGGCCTCCACGCTGTCCTGCAAAATATCCAGCTGCACCTTCACCGCCTGGGCCGAAGCAGGGTCGATGGCCTTGGGCGTGCGGTTACAGCTGAGGAAACTAACGGTTACCAGCAGCAGCAAAAAAGAAGAAAGGCGCATCATAGCAGCAGTGTAAAGCGAATAGGGTAGCACATCAACGTAATTTCGGCCAAAAACGGTCAATGCAAGGCGTCAGGCTTTCACGGAGCATCGGCCGCTAGCTGCTGCCCTACCAAGACGGCCACCCAACCCGGCAGCTGGGCAAGAGCAGCTACCAGCCGGCAGCATAAATATAACAAGCAGGTGCCAGCAGAGTTGCGCGCTGTATGAAATAGATAAGGTATTGAATTCATGTTGGTTATAGATGAAGTAAGCAATAAGCTCGACTATAAAGGCCTGCTTTTTTCCTGACTTGGTATTGTCCAGGGCCGCCGTAATTGCCCTATCTTTGTGGTCGGTTCATCCACACCTTTTCAACCTCAACTGCATGAAAAAGAACTACATTCTGGCCTCGGCCCTGTTACTGGCTACCGCTACTACCTCGTTTGGTCAAGGAACCGAGCTTTTCTTCTCTGAGTACGACGAAGGAGCGCACCAATCCGGCACCAGCTACAACGGCGGTATATCTAACTCCACTGGCAACGAGCGGGCTATGGAAGTGTTCAACCCCACGCTCGGGCCCGTCAACCTGAATGCCTACTCGATTCGGCGCTACTCGAACGGCGCTACAACGCCCTTCCAGGAGGAGAAGCTGAAACGCACCACCGGCTCCAACGTGCTCAACTCGGCTGACGTGTTTGTGTACGCCTGCGGGCAAGCAACGCTGACCAAAATCCTGAACGAAGCCGACCAGCTTTGTGCCCCGTACCAAACCGCTCCTGACGCCACCAACTCGGTGTTGACGTTCGGTGGTGCGGCTTATTTCAGCGGCAACGACGCCATGGCGCTGGTACGCTGGACCGGGGCTTCGGCCGGGCTGGGTACGCCCATTCTGGTAGACATCTTCGGGGTAATCGGTCAGGATCCGGGCACTTCCTGGTCGGCGCAGGATGCCGCCGGCACGGCTGTTACTTCCGCAAACCAGTCGTTGGTTCGTCGGGAAACGGTTTCCACTGGCGTCCGCACCAACCCGGAGCCCCAGGGTGGTACCTCAACGGCCCGCACCGGGTTCAATATTGCTACCGAGTGGGAGTCTTACTCTACTGCTTTCCCCAACAACACACTGGACCCCACCGCGCAGAGCTACGCCCGCCTGGGGGCGCATGAGTACAGCGGCCCTTACGGCAGCTACGCCCCGCTGAAAACGCTGGAGAAATTCAACTCCTCCATCAGCGTGTTCCCGAACCCGGCCAACGGTCAGGCTTTCGTCCAGATCAAAGGTGCTAAAGTAGGCTCGGTAACGGTACTGAACAGCCTGGGCCAGCGCATCACCGCTCAGCCTCGTGGCCTGAGCGAGGAAATCCTCACCCTGAACGTTTCGGGCCTCACCCCCGGCCTGTACTTCGTGCAGTTTGTGTCGCAGGATGGACAGCTGAAAGTGTACAAAGAGCTGATGGTGAAGTAAGTAGCAGATTCTGCTGATTGCACATATTTTTTCGTGCTGTCCCCAAAAACAACAACGCCCGTGACTTGTCGTGGGCGTTGTTGTTGTTCAGTGGCTATGCGTGGCTAAAGCAACCAGTAGCGCCTGTACCCCCGAGCGGTGTGCTGTTCGTACCTTTGCTCCGCCTGCACAGTCGGGCAAGAAATCTGCGCAAGCTGCGTAATCAGCAAAATCCGTGAGTATATGACGCCTTTAGATAAAGTGGGAGAATTTGGCCTGATTCGTCGGATTCAGGAAACCGTGCACCTGCAGCAGCCCAGCACCGTCCTCGGCATCGGCGACGATGCGGCTATTCTGGCCCCCCCGGCCGGGCAGGAAGTGGTCATTAGCACCGATTTGCTGGTGGAAGGTGTGCATTTCGACCTCACCTTCTGCCCCCTGAAACACTTGGGCTACAAAGCCGTGGCCGTGAACGTTTCGGATGTGGCCGCCATGAATGCCCTTCCCACCCAGATTGTGGTGGCGCTGAGCGTGCCTTCCCGGTTTTCGGTGGAGGCCGTGGAGGAGCTCTACGAAGGTATTCGGCTGGCTTGCGAAGCCTATAACGTGGACCTCGTGGGCGGCGACACCACCGGCAGCCGCGCCGGCCTCACCATTGGTATTACGGCCCTGGGCCTGGCCGAAGCCGGTAAAGCTGTGCGCCGCAGCGGGGCCGGGGCTAACGACCTGCTCTGCGTAACCGGCGACCTGGGCGGGGCCTATCTGGGCCTGCAGGTATTGGAGCGCGAAAAGCAAGCCTGGCAAGCCGACCCCGAAACCCAGCCTGAGCTCGGCAAATACCCCTACGTGCTGCAGCGCCAGCTTCGCCCCGAAGCCCGCATGGACGTGGTGCACGAGCTGCGCGACCTGGGCGTGGTACCCACCAGCATGATTGACGTTTCTGATGGGCTGGCCTCCGAGGTGCTGCACCTCTGCCAAGCCAGCGGCACTGGGGCCCGCATCTTTTCTGAGAACCTGCCCATTGCCAACCCCAGCCTGGAAGTTGCCAGTGAGTTCAACCTCGACCCCATCATGTGCATGCTCAACGGGGGCGAAGACTACGAGCTGCTGTTCACGGTGCCCCTCTCGGACCACGCCAAAATCAAAAACCACCCCGATATCACCATCATCGGTCACATGGTGGACAAGAGCGAAGGTGCCAATCTCATCACCAAATCCGGCCAACCCATCCCGCTCCGGGCCCAGGGCTTCCAGCATTTTGAATAGCCCACGGTGTGGTCCTACGAGTTGCCGCAGGCCTCGTAGGACCACTTTCGTTGAACAAGAATGAACTACTGATCTTGCGTAACCTCAGCAACGAAAGTGGTCCTACGAGGCCTGCGGCAACTCGTAGGACCACATCTCACTAAAGCTAAAATAAAGCTGTTGCCACGTCATCGGGCAGTGTTTGCAGGATGAGTTGGCCTATTTCTGCCGGCTCGTCAGGCAAATCCAGCAATTCTCGGGCGGCAGCGAAATCACACAAGGTACCGGCCCGCAAGCCAATATAATCTAGGTACGACGACCACACCCACTGCTGGGCGTTGCGGGCCAGTCCTGCCCGCAACGGATTCTGGTGAATGTAGCAGAAACATATACTAGCGTACTGCTCGGTGTCCAGTTCTTTGGCGCGCGTGTGCTGCTGGAATAAGGAACCAGTGCGGTTTTCCTGGCGCTGAATGGCGCGCGTGTAGGAGGATAACCACGTCCGGACTGCCTGACTATATGCCGGGGAGTTGAAATCATCCGGGGTGGCCAGCAGCAAGTGAAAATGGTTGGGCATCAGGCACCAGGCCAGAATGCGGACGTGCGGGGCCAGATACTGTCGCATCTTCACCAGGAAGTAACGGTAATTCTCGGGCTTGTAGAAAAGCAGCTCCTGATTATTGCCCCGGTTATATACGTGGTAAAGTTTGCTGGGCTGAAGAATAAGGCTTGGCATAACGGCATATAGGAAAGCAATAAGGTAGAGATAAGAACGAAGAGGTCCTACTACTTCCGCGTAGCGGGTCGTAGGGCCTCTCTCGTTGCTGAGGTTGCTGACACTCGGTAAGGCGCCTTCGGAGTATTGCTCAATGAGAGTGGTCCTACGACCCGCTGCGTGGAAGTCGTAGGACCACAACGTGCTGGTTAGTCCTCCGGGTAGGGCACGTACACGAAGTTGGTGAACTCCTCGTCGAGTACGAACAGACAGCAGTACTCGTCGGCGTCGCGGTAGGTTTGCTGGAAGGCCTCTATGCCATTTTCGTTGATGATGCCCTGCTGCACGAACAGCTCCAGGTAGCTGGCAAACACGTGCCACTCCAGGTTCAGCTCGTCGGCGTTGATGAGCAGGCCGCCCAGCGGCACCTCCTGGCGGGCAAACACGAAGATGGGATACTTGGAAATATCCCGCTTGCGAATCTGCGAGGAAGCCTCGCTCAGCGTATCGGACACGGTAGCAAAGTCCTTGGTGATGGTGCCGAGGTATTTGCCGTTTAGTTCAGGGTCGTTGGTGTAGTCCATGTTGTTATTCAGTTTGGGCAGGTTTCCACAACAGGTGAAAGGCCGCTCCGAAAGAAAATCCGTTAACAGCTGCCATTAATAATAATGCAAACTCGAATCCTCTGCTTGAACTTGAGTCTTCTCTGAAGAGAAGAGAGGAAAAAACGGATATAAATACCATTAGGCCATATAAACTTATAAGAAGAGCGAACGAGAAAGACCTTAACCTAAGACAAAGTGATTTGATGTATTTTCTAGGTAGCTGGATGCAGATAATATTGAAAGCTAGGCTGGTGAACCAAGTGACCGTGGCAAGGAACAATAATCCTCTTGTATCCGAAAATGTGATTTTCTGACTATCGATAAGCATACATGCAAACGCTGCAAGTTGCATTGCTGCCCAGCCAATAACGAAAGCAATAAAGGAAGCAAGGCTGTAGCTATGCACGATGTTTCGACTTTTTACCAAACAGGATTGTCTACTTCAACTCCAGCAGCACCACATTTTCCACGTGGTGAGTGTGGGGGAACATATCCACGGGCTGCACTTTCACCACTTTATACGCTTCGTCTAGCAGTTCCAGGTCGCGGGCCTGGGTACCGGGGTTACAGCTGACGTAGACGATGCGGGGGGCGCGCATTTCGAGCAGGCGGGCCACTACATCGGGGTGCATGCCGGCGCGGGGCGGGTCGGTGATGATGACGTCGGGGCGGCCGTGTTTCTGGATGAACTCGGCGTTGAGCACGTCCTTCATGTCGCCGGCGTAGAACTCGGTGTTGGTGGTGCCGTTGATTTCGGAGTTGATGTAGGCGTCCTTCACGGCTGATTCCACATACTCCACGCCCACCACGTACCGGGCCTGCCGGGCCACGAAGTTGGCGATGGTGCCGGCCCCGGTGTAGAGGTCATACACCAGCTCCGAGCCGGTGAGCTGGGCGAAGTCGCGGGTGATTTTGTAGAGGTTGAAGGCGCCGTCGGAGTTGGTCTGGTAGAAGGATTTCGGGCCGACGCGGAAGCGCAGGCCTTCCATTTCCTCGTGAATGTGCGGCTCGCCTTTGTAGCACACCACCTCCAGGTCGTGGAAGGTTTCGTTGCCCTTGTCGTTGAGCACGTAGTTGAGGGAGGTGATTTGCGGGAACCGCTCGTGCAGGAAATCCAGCAGCGGAAACAGCGCGTCGTGGGCGTAGTAGCACTGCAGAATCACCATCAGGTCGCCGGTGTTGGCCGTGCGGATGATGAGGTTGCGCAGGAAGCCCTCCTGGGTCACGAGGTTGTTGAAGGGCAACTCGTGCTCCAAGGCGTAGTCGCGCACGGCCAGCCGGATCTGGTTGCTGGGGTCGGGCTGCAGCCAGCAATGATTGATGTCGAGAATCTTATCGAAGCGGCCGGGGGTGTGGAAGCCCAGCACGCGCCGCTCGTAGTTGTGGCCGCTGGCAATCTGCTCATTCGTCAGCCAGCCGTTGTGGCTGAAGGTGTACTCCAGCTTGTTGCGGTAGTAGGTCTGGTCGGGGGAGGGCTGGATGGGCAGGATGTCGGGCAGGGCTACTTTGCCGATGCGCTGCAATGTGTCGGCCACCTGCTGGTGCTTGAACCGGAGCTGGGTTTCGTAGCCCAGGTGCTGCCACTTGCAGCCCCCGCAGGTACCGAAATGCTCGCAGAACGGCTGCACGCGCAGCTCCGAGTATTTGTGGAAGTGCGTGGGTACGGCTTCCAGGAAATTCTTTTTGGCCTTGGTCACGCGCAGATCCACCACGTCGCCGGGGGCCACTTGCGTCACAAAGATGACCAGGTTCTCGCGGCGCACCAGGCACTTGCCCTCGGCCACCATGTCGGTAATTTCGACTTCGCGGAGCAGCTCCGCCGGGATGTTTTTAACTGATTTCCTCACCCGGCAAAGATAACCACTGATTACAGCGGATTTGATGGACTGGTCGGATTTTGTGGAGGATTGCCCAGAGGCGTTGAGCAGGGGCTGGGCGTCGTTCGTGAAGGCCCGGGAGTCGTTTCCGACACGCGGCAAGCTAGGGTAGAGACTGGAGGGCGGTGGTGGTGGGCAGGAACAGAACGGCATCAAATTCCCGGCGCACATCGTGGCGCAGGAACTGCATTGATGGCAGGGCATAGCCAACGTCGCGGAAGAGCAGGTTTTGGTGTAGCCACTGGGTGCCAGGCGCTAGGCCCGCAGTGCGCAGGTTGAGGTAGGAGAGTGGCAGCCGCGCCGCCTGGAAATAATACTCGTAGCTACCCGGCTCAGCGGCCGCCGCTACGGCCGGCCGGAAACCCGCCGTGCCGTTTTCCGCGCGAATTGCCGTGCGAAAATTGCCGGCGCCGAAGGCCATGCCCAGCGCTACGTAGTCGGGACCATAGGTGGCCCGCAGCCGTTGGCCGGTGCCATTGGTGGCGGCCAGCACGGAGTTGTGGGCCAGCACCGCCAGCCGCCCATCAGCAGCCTGCTGATGCAGCCAGTAGATGTTTTCGGCTAGGGTGTTGGCGCGGTAGGTAGTAGTGAGGTCCGAGTCGAGGGTGTGCAAGCCAGCAAACTGCTCCAATAGAAGCAGTAATTGGCGCTGCAAGGCAGCTTCGGACAGGAGTAGACTGCCGCTTAGGCGGTTCTGCTCCTCCAGGGCGGTGTGTACCTGCTGCAGGGTAGCCCGCGCCGCCGTGAGTTGCGCAGTGGTTTGGCCAGGTTCAGTGAAGGGGTTCAGCCGGATTGCAGCGGCGGGCAGCTGTTGCAGCTGGCGGCCCAGCTCATCCAGGCGGCCCCGTAAAGCAGTGGCGCGTTCGGGCAGCATGTCCCGCAGGTAGGCGGTGAGGGCCGCTGGCTGCCCACATTCCAGGCCCCACACCTGCACCTTGCCGGTGGCCCGCTCATTGTAGGTGCGCAGCCACTGCACCAGGGCCAGGGTTTCCGGGGAGTTGTAGGAGCCTAGCGCCTGCACCAGTTGGCGCGGGTTGCCCTGGCCAGTTTGCAGGTAGTCATTAAGGGCAAGGCAGGCGGCGGCATCAGCTTCCAGGGCCACTGTCCGCAGGCCTTTTTGCTCGATGAGGTAGCGGAGCAGGCGGTGGCGAAGCTGGGCAATTTCGCGGGAGCCATAGGTGGTTTCGCCCAACCCGACTACCTGGGCCTTGCCAACCAGGGTGCCTAGCGCGGCCAGGTCTTTGGTGTCGCCGGCATCGGGCAGGGTGGTGCGCAGCGGCACGGCAGCCTGCCGGAGCCAGGTCAGCTCGGTTGCCGTGGGGCGGGCCGGGGTGGCGGGGTCGAGTGGAGGAGTGTAGGGCTTGCCATCTACCAGCAGTTGCACGTTATCCACCCACACCGGCCCCGGGCCCGCCAGGCGCACCCCCAGCACCAGCTGCGTATAGTAGGCGTTCCAAGTGGTTGGCACCTCCACCCGAAACGGCTGCCAGCCGGTGCCAGGTTGAGTGGCGGCGGTTAAGGGCAGCTCCTGCAACGGGCCCCGGGCTCCGCTTCGGCCTCCCGGGCCATTGCTTTCGGCCAGTAGGGTGTAGTACAGAGCAGGTGCGGGCGTAGCTGGCGCGTATCGCAACTGCCCCTGCACCACCAGCGTTTTGCCCCGCAGGCTGGAGTCCAGCGGGGCTTGGCCGAGGTAGGCGTAGGCAGGAACACCCGAACGGACAGGTTCCAGCCGCAGATTGTAGCGGCCGTGCGCGGGAGCTGCTGAATCGGGCTGGGCGCGGTAGCGCGGGTCGGGTAGGGCGGCGGGGCGGCGCTCAAAGTCCCAGTTGGGCTGGCGGGCGGCGGCGCTAAGCACCAGAGGCTCGGTGCCGGGCAGCAGGTGGTCGGGGTAGTGTTGGCCAGAGTCCCATTCTACCCGCACATCATCCAGCCACACGCGCCCCTGGCCCAGGAACCGTAGCCCCAGCAGCAGGCTGACAGCCCCGGCCGGCACCGGCAGCTGAATCTGTACCCGCTGCCAGTCCGAGTTGGGTGGCAGGGCCGGGGCTGAGAAGTCGTCGTGGCTGGCCAGGTTTTCGCCCGTTGTGGCCGCCTGGGCATGGGCGTACAAAAAGGCCTTGCCGGTGAAGTTCTGGGTGCGGAGCTGCCCGCTGATGGTCACCGTGTGCCCGCGCAGAGAGTCGATGGGCGAGATATTGGTGTACACCGCTCCGCCCACGGGCTCTTCGGCCTGGCTCACATCCAGCAGCAAGCTGCCCTGGCCGTTGGCGGCCTTGGTAAGTGTGTCCAGCCGCAGCACGCGCGCCGGAACCCGGGCATTCCAGAGCAGGAAGGGTTGGTGCCGGTTAGCCTCGGGCTCGAAGCTGAGGTTGAGCCGGGCCTGAGCGTACCCAAATTGGGGAACTGAAATGAGCAGGAGCAGCAGGCAGAGGTAGCGCATCGTATATGGAAAACAGAGCAAGTAAAAAGGCCGCCCGGCTATTCCGAACGGCCTTTTGCGAGTGGCTAGTATGGCTGGTACGGATTAGCGCACAATTTCAAACCACCCCTTGTAGCTGGTGCCGTCCTCCAGCTTAAACATATAGTAGTATACACCCTGAGCCTGCTCCTGGCCGCCATAGGTGTTGCGGTAGTTGCTGGTCTGATACACCTGCTTACCCCAGCGGTTGAAGATGGTGAGCGTGTTGCGCGGGTACAGAGCTACGTTATCAATGAACAGCACGTCGTTCTTGCCGTCACCGTTGGGGGTGATGATGTTGTAGAAGCCCAGCTTGTTGTCGAAGCTTACGCAGGCATCATTGGACAAGGAAATGCGGGTCGTGGCCTCGGTGCTGATGGCCTGCACCCGGAAGCACTGGGCAAAGCCGGCCGTGCTGCTGGGCAGCTCCAGCGTCAGCACTGAGCCGGCCACGGTACCCACCAACTCGGCGGTGCCGTTGTCGGCCACGCGGCTTACGCGGTACTCCTTAACTGCGAAGCCGTGGTAGGCGCTCCAGTTCACCTGCACCTTACCTACGTCGCGGCCCCCGGTGCTCTGGGTGGCGGTGGCGCGGGTGAGGATGGTGGTGTGGGTTTGGCTGCTGAGCACGGTGCCGCAGGCATTGGTCAGGTTGACTTGGTACTGGTAGGCCTTAGCATCGGCATCCACGGCGTTGTCGGTGAAAGTGGTGGCCGAGTTAGCCACGTTGCCCACCGTGGTGTACGCGCCGGTGCTGCCGGCCTCGCGGCGCAGAATTTGCACGCGGTTGGTGTTGCCGGTGTTGTTGGGCACTTGTAGAGCCAGCGTAATGCTCCGGTCCTGGGTGGCAGCATCCACCGAGGCCGTGTTCAGGGCCACCGTGGCGTTGTCCGGACGGATGGTGAAGGTGGCGGTGCAGCTCTGGCTGGTGGTTTCCGTTACGCTGAGCGTGGCGTTGGCCGAGCCGGCCGGCACATCAATGGTAACGGCGTTAGTGCCCTGGCCGCCGGTGATGGTGCCGCCTGTAAGCGTCCACTGGTACTGCCCGCCTGCCAGGCCCGTAGTAGAGTAGGCCAGGCCGGTGCGCGCCTCGGGGCAGTAGCTGGCCGGGCCGCTGATGGCCAGGGGCGGCACTACCACAAAGGTTTTGGTGTAGGGTTGGCCCACGCAGCCGCTGGCCGTGGTTTCCCGGATGGTAAGGGTGTAGGGTGTGGCGCTGGCAACGGGGTTATTGATGGTAACTGAGTTGCCCGTACCGGCTACCGTAGTGCCATTCAGCGTGAAGGTATAGGAGGAAGTAGCCGCCCCCGGTAGCGAGAATACTACATTGCCCGCGCCCGCGCACACTCGGCTGGGGCCGCTAATGGCCAGGGTAGTAGCGGGTGAGGGCAGCACGTTTACGTATAGCGTATCACTGGTGCCCCGGCAGATACCGCCGGCTGGGTTGCTCGATTCCGTAACTACCAGCTTCGCCAAACCCACGCGGGTGAAGCGCACCTGCACCGTGGCTTGATTGGTGCCTACCTGCGTCCCGCCCACAATCTGCCAGGCATACACGGAGCCGTTGGTGAACTGCGTCTGGTAGGTAAAAGGGCCATCGGCCAGGCACACCTGCAAGGGGCCGGTGGGCCGGGGCGTGGCCAGTTGCTGGTTTACCCGCACGGGCAGCGTAACGGTATCCGGCGAGCACCCGAAGGAGTTCAGTTGAAACGCGCGCACCGAAGCCGAGGCAGTGGCCGGGCCCCAGTTAACGGTAATAACCGGCGTGCCCTGGCCGCTGGCAATGGTGCCGCCGGTTACCAGCCACTGGTAGGCTGTGTTGCGCGGGTTGCGGATGTTGTAGCGCACGCCCTGCACCGTGGGGCACACCGAGGCCGAGCCCTGAATGCTGTCGGGCACCGGCCGCGGGTTCACCGTGAGTACTACCGTATCGCGGGTGGCGCAGCCTAGGGGCGTGGTAGCCGTTAGCACGTAAGTCAGCACGAGGGGCGTTTGGGTGGCATTGCGGGCCGTGAACACTGGGCGGGCAGCAGTGGCGCTGCTCAGGTTGGCGGCCGGGCTCCACTGGTAGGTATAACCGGTCAGCGCCGCCGTGCCCAGCGTCAACTGCTTGCCGTCGCAGAGGGCGGCATCGGGGCCCGCATTGGCGGTGGCGGCGGGGTTCACCCGGATGGTGACGGTGCTGGTGGCTACGCAGCCCTGGGCCGTGGTAACGGTGAGCGTGTAGGTATAGGTCTGGGGTTGGGTGCTGGTGTTAAGCTGGTTGAAAATGGGCTGGGCCACGGTAGCACTGCTCAGGCCGGCGGCGGGGCTCCACTGGTAGCTGAAGCCCGCCACGGCCGCCGTGCCCAGCACCGTGGTTTCCCCGGAGCACACGGTGCGGTTGGCCCCGGCCGCTGCTGCGGCCGCCGGATAAATAGTGACGCGCACCGTATCCTGGCTTACGCAGCCCAGCGCCGTAGTGGCAGTTACTACATAGCTGAATACCTGGGTAGTAGCCGTGGTATTGCTGAGGGTAAGTACCGGCTGAGCCGTGGTACTACTGCTCAGGCCGGTGGCGGGGCTCCACTGGTAAGTATAGCCTGCCAGTGCCGCGCTGCCCAGCGTAATGGGCGTTCCTGAACACACGGACTGGTCGGGGCCGGCGTTGGCGGTGGCAGCAGGGTTTACGGTGATGGTAACGGCGCTGGTTGCGGTGCAGCCCTGGGCCGTGGTGGCCGTGAGCGTGTAGGTGTAGGTTTGGATGGCCCCGGTGGTGTTGCTGAGCGTGAGTACCGGTTGAGCAACTGTGCTGCTGCTCAGGCCGGTAGCCGGGCTCCATTGATACGTGTAGCCTGCCACGGCCGCGCTGCCCAGCGTTACCGGCACCCCCGAGCACACTGTTTGCGCTGGCCCAGGGCTGGCTACGGCCGCCGGGTTCACCGTTACGGTTACCTGTCGGGAAGCCGTGCACACCCCATCCGTAGAACGCACGGTGTACACAGTAGTTTGGGCCGGACTCACTGTAATGCTGGCTCCCGTAAACGTCTGGCCGCTGCTGCTGGTCCAGCTGTACAGCTGCCCGCCACTGGCCGTGAGGGTAGTTGAGCTTCCCGGACAGATACTTACATCGGCGCTGACAGCCAGCGTGGAGGCCGGCCGAATATCCACGGTGCGCTGAACGGAATCAGTGGGGCACCCCAGGCCGGATACGCCGCGTACCGTGAGTGTGCCGGTGCCGGTGGTGCCCCACAGTACCTGTACTGAGTTGCCGGTAGCAGAACCCTGAATAGTACCGCCGCGCACCGTCCAGCGGTAGGAGCCGGCCGTCGGGCCCGCCGCCGTGTAGGGCAGGCTCTGCGTTCGGTCACAGATGATGGTGTCGCCGTTGATGCGGTTGGGGCCGGCCGCCCGCGTTACTGTTATGCGGTATACCCCGGCAATGGTTTTGCTGCCGCAGGTATTGTCGCTCACCGTTACTACCACATCATAAGGTGTGGCACGGGCGTTGCCGCAGCGCGTATTGAACACAAAAGCGCCCGTTACGGATGCTGTGGCCGTAACGGTGGCACTACCTGTTGGGCTGCCGGCCGGCACAGTTCCCTGGTTGCCGTTCACGCTAAAATCAAACGGGCCGCTGCCATCCAGCAGCGCACTGTTTACTCGCATGGTCAACAATTTGCCCTCGGGGTCGGTGGAGGTAACCCCAAAGTTCAAGGAGCGGCCTTCCTCCACCGTAAATTCCCGTACAGCCACCGAGGTAGGCGTAAATACCGGGGCCAGGTTGGCCTGGCAAGGCCTCGATACCAGCTGAATGTCGCGGCGGGTGGTGCCTACCAGCACCTCCCGGCCATTAACCGTGCGGTACTCCTTTACATCCACGGCCACCACATACTTACCTTGGTTAGGAGCCACGTACGTGCTAATGCCGGTGCTGGCATTCAGCGCCGCATAGCTGCCGGCCGCCGGCCCGAATGGTTTGGTTACGCTGTAGCCGCTGGCGTAAGTAACGGGGGGCGGCGGCGGGGCAAAGTTGCCGAAGGGCGCAGCGCCCTGGTAAGGAGTACCAAAGGAGTAAATCAGCCGGTCCCCGTCAGCATCGTAGGCGTTGTTGAGCAGGATGGTGGTATCGCCCTGGCAGATAACGGCCACGGCTGTATCCGAAAATACGGGGGAGGTATTCGGCAACAGGGGCGGCGCCATATCCATGTACAGCGTCATGTTGGTGGCACCGGGGCTCTGCAGGTTGGTTACGTCGTTGTTGCGGGCTATGTCGGTGTACACGGCGTAATACCCATCAAACGACAGCGGCAGGTTCACGGTAGTTACGTACTTGGCCAGCGTTACGCGGGGTGGCTGGCTGGTAGGCAGCGTGCAGCCGCCCGGCGTAGGCGGGGTAATTTCCGCGAAGCTGGTGCGGGGAACCGTCATGCTGGTGATGCGCGCCCCATTCTGCGACTTGTTATAAAACGTAATTTCCACGCTGGGCCGCCCATCGGGTGCCGCCGAGCCAAACTCCTTATTCAGATACACCAATACCGTTACCTGGTAGCGGAAAGGCGCCCCAGTGGGGCCTTTCGCATCCAGGTATTTGTAATTCATTTCGCCACCCAGCAAATGGGTGGCTGCCGCTGGCCGGGCGCCTAGTAATAAGCCAACAAGCAACAGCAGACAGGTACGCAGTAAAGTTGTGCGCATATAAACAAATGAAAGTAGGGGAGGGCGCCCGCCGCCGAGGGGCCGGCGGCAGAGCGGGAGGGAGGCAGAGCGGGAGGAAGGCAGGCTAGTTGCGCAGCACGCGCCGGATGGCCGTCTGTCCGTGGGTACCGGCCAGGCGCAGCACGTACAGGCCCGGGGGCAAATGGCTCAGGTTGAGGGAGGCGTCGGTAGCGGCGCTCAGGCGCACGGTGCTGCGGTGCACGCAGGTGCCCACGCTGTTGGTTACTTCCACCGCGTAGGTGTCGGCCGCACCGGTATCTGCCACATGCAACGCCACCACGCCGGTAGCGGTAGGGTTGGGCGAAACCGACAGGCCCGGCAGCGACTGCGCCGCCCGGGTGGCAGTAGTCGACACAACCTGCACGCTGTAATCTTCGATTTCCGTATTAGGCTGAGCAACAATGCCCGTGCAGGCATACGGGGAGTTGTTATTGAGGCGGGCAATGATGCGCATCCGCGTAAACCCTATCAGGCTCTGCTGATTAGGCACTGCCACTGAGATGATGCCCGGATTCGTGGTGATTTGGTTGGCAACAAGCTCCGAGGTATCAAACACCCCGTTCCGGTCCCAGTCCAGCCACACCGTAGTTATTCGCTGGGCATTGATATTGCTGGCTACCGTTAACGCATAGGTCTGGCCCAGTCGGAGGGTCATGAGCTTGCCGGCATAGTTACCGTAGCCGTTGGGGTCAGCATCGGAAGTATTGGCGAATACGGTGGTTTGGCCGGAACTCAGCGCCACGTTCGTAATCCAAAAGGAGGTGTTGTCTCCGGTGGCGTAGCAATACTGCCGGCACGGAATGGTTACCAGTACCGTAGTGCCGCTGGTAAAGGTGTTGGTGCCGTAGGCGTTGGTGGCTGTCAGGGTTACCTGGTAGCTGCCAACTGCCGTGTAGGTATGGCTGGGGTTCTGCAGGGTGCTGGTGGTGCCGTCGCCAAAGTTCCAGCGCCAGCTGGTGGGCACGTTCTGCGACTGATCGGTGAACTGCACGGTGGTTTGGCAGGAGCCCGGCACGTAGTTGGATGTGAAGCCTGCTACCGGTGGCTGGGTACTCTGGCGCAGCGTTACGGTATAGTCCTCGGCCTGGCCGTACTGGATGCCTGCACAAGCCGTAAAGCCGGAACCCACAAAATCGGCGGCCACGCGCAGGCGCAGGGGCTGGTTGAGCGGGGCATTAACCGGCACTGTGTAGGTGCCGCTGGGGTTTCTGGTGTTCAGGGCCTGAAATATCTGCTCACTGGCTTCAAAGGTGCCGTTGTTGTTCACATCCAGCCACGCGCGGGTATCGTGGGGGTTGCTGCCACCGGTAAGCACGCTTAAAGGGTAGCGGTTTCCGGCCAGCAATTCCAGCTTGCCCGTGCAGGTAAAGTCTTCGTAGCCAGCCTGCCCATCGGCTGAGGTGGAGACAAAGCCTCCAAGGGCAAACCTCGTAATACCGTAGCCGCAGCAGTACGCCGAGGTGGTGGCAGTACAGGTGGCGGCCACTGGCACGGCGCTATCGTAGATGATGTAGCCGGTGCGGGTTTTGGTGTTGCTGCCTACGCTGTTAGTGGTGGTCAGGGCCACGGTAAACGTGCCGGGCGTGGTGTAGCGGTGGCTGGGGTTCTGCAGGGTGCTGGTGGTGCCGTCGCCAAAGTTCCAGAGCCAGCTGCCGGGGCCATTCTGCGTTTGGTCGGTAAACTGCACGGTGCCGGAGCAGGTGCGGGTCTGGTCGGCCGTAAACTCGGTTACCGGGGCCTGCGCGCTGGCAGAAGCCACCAGAGCGTAATCCTCGGTTTGCGAGTACTGAGGCGTAGAGCAGGGCGTGGGCACCGGAGCATTCACGTAGTCGGCCGCCACGCGCAGGCGCAGGCCCACGCCCGTAACGGTACCTACTGGTAGCCGCACCGTGCCCGTGTGCACGCGCTTGGCATTGGAGCTGAACACCAATTCGGAGCTGGGGCTGAAGGTGCCGTCGTTGTTCAAATCGGCCCACACCCGCACATTTTCGTCGGCGTTGCTGTTGGTCCGGATAGAAATGGGCGCATCAATGCCAACGGTGAGGGCTGCGGCTGCCAGCGTGCAAGCGTAGTTCTTGTAGCCTTCCTGCACGCCGGCGGTGGTAGAGTTGATGCCCCCCAGCGTCACGTTCAAAATACCCATGGCAAACGGGTAATTGGCGGCGGGTGCGTTGCCGGGCGTGCAGGCCGCGGCTGCCGGCGGGCAGGTTTGGGCCCGGGCTTGCAAAGCCAAAAAGGGTATCAGTACACTGAGTAAGCCGAAGACGTACCTCATCTTCTCACCCAATTGAGTGCGTAAGGGTTGCATCATAGAAAAGCACTAAAGGGAAAAAAGAGGATGGGAAACTCCGGGAATAACGGCGAACCAAAATACAATTTTCTCGGCTGCGAATTCAATATATCAGCTTCTAATGCTCCAGCTCCCCGAAATTCGACGGATGCGGGATTCTGCCCGGCGCTCTGCCGAAATCCGCGTAGTTTTGCCGTATTCCCAACCGGAATATCCTGATAGTTTTTCTCCCTTGCATGAAAGATAAAGTTGTGCTCATCACGGGTGGCACCTCTGGCATTGGCCGGGCCACGGCCCTGGAGTTTGGTCGGGCCGGCGCCCGCATCGTTATTACTGGCCGCGACGAAGCTCGCCTGCAGGAAACGGCCCACGAGCTGGCCCGTCTGGGTATTCAGCACCGCACCGTGCGGGCCGATGTGGGCGTGGAGGCCGACTCGGTGCGGGCCGTGCAGGAAACCCTGGCCGCGTTTGGCCGCCTAGATGTACTCATCAACAATGCCGGCATCAGCATGCGCGCCCTCTTCCGCGACGCCAGCCTGGACGTGATTCGTCAGCTGATGCAAACCAACTTCTTCGGCACGGTGTACACCACCAAGTTTGCCCTGCCCTACATCACCCAGACTAAGGGCTCCATTGTGGGCATCAGTAGCATTGCCGGCTACCGGGGGCTGCCTGGTCGCACCGGCTACTCGGCCTCCAAGTTTGCCATGCACGGCTTTCTGGAAGCCCTGCGCACCGAGCTGCTGCCCCAGGGCGTGCACGTGCTGCTGGCCTGCCCGGGTTTTACGGCCTCCAACATCCGCAACGTAGCCCTGGCCGCCGATGGCTCTAAGCAAGGGGAGTCGCCGCGGGATGAGCAGAAGATGATGAGCAGCGAGGAAGTGGCCCAGCATCTGTTGGAAGCCGTGCGCCAGCGCCGCCGCGACTTGGTGCTCACCAGCACGGGCAAGCTCACCGTGTTCCTGAATAAGTGGTTGCCCGGCCTGGCTGATAAGTTGGTGCTGAACCACTTCCGTAAGGAGGAGCCTGATTTTGTACTGTAACTTTTAAGCCGGCCGGGGGCCACTGTTCTGCATGAACCATCACCTGCAGCAAATTCTGGATAATCCGCTGGCGGCCCTGGCAGTAGTGGGCAACCTGATCATTATCGAAAGCTTGCTCTCCGTGGATAACGCGGCCGTGCTGGCTACCATGGTGGGCGACTTGCCCAAGGAGCAGCGCCAGAAAGCTCTGCGCTACGGCATCATTGGGGCCTACGTGTTCCGGGGTATCTGCCTGCTGTTTGCCTCCTATTTAGTAGAGGTCTGGTTTCTCAAGCCCTTGGGCGGTCTGTACCTGTTGTATCTGGCTGCCAGCTACTTTCTGCCCAAGCGCGGCGCTCAGGCAGATGATGGAGTGGATAAGGAGAAGAGCTGGATTTACCGCCGTACCCTGGGGACCTTCGGGCAGTTTTGGGCCACCGTGGCCCTCATTGAGCTCATGGACCTGGCCTTTTCCATCGACAACGTATTCGCCGTGGTAGCCTTCACCGATAACCTGATTCTGGTGTGTACGGGTGTATTTATCGGCATTTTGGCTATGCGGCTGGTGGCCCAGGCATTCGTGCTGCTGATGGCCAAATACCCCTTTTTGGAAACGGCCGCATTCGTGGTTATCGGTATATTGGGGCTGAAGCTGCTGCTTTCCTTGGTAGAGCACTACGCCCCCACGCACCCGTTCAGCCGCTTCCTCACCAGCGAAACCGCCGAAATCGGCCTCACACTGCTCACGGTGGCGGTGTTTGCGGTGCCGCTGCTGGTAACTTGGGTGCGGCGGCGCGTGGCTTAACAGGAGAGTTGTGCAAGGTGAAGGTATAAAGCATTAACCGGGGATAAGCCCCTCGGCCTTAACGGAGCAGGGCCCTTACCCCATCTGAACAAACCATCATAGTAATGGCCATTCAGATGGGGTAAGGGCCTTCTTTTTGGCTGCTGTCATCATCTGTGCTACCCACTTCACAAGTTCACCACTGACAGCTTCACCACTTATTCCACCAGCAGCAAATCGGGGCGGCGGATGTAAGCGTCGCGGCCCTGCCACTGCACCCGAAACCAGATATCCTGCTGCCCACGCACCTCAAACCGGTCACCGGCCGCTGCCGTGGTCAGCCAGGCCGAGCCGGCGCTGGGCCCGGCCATAAGCGGAGCGCGGGGGCGGGCTACCAGCCCAACCCGGCCCGGAGCCAGCAGATTAAGAAACACGCCCACCGCGGCCAAATACGCGGCGTACGTAGCCCACCAGGCCCGGTCGGCCGTACGTCGCCGGATCAGCAGCAAGGTGCCACCCCCCACCGCCAGAATCAGCAGCCCTTGCAACAGCCGGTAATAGTAGCGCTGCACCGTAATCAGCAGGTTTTGCCGCCAGGTATCGGGGTAGCCGGTAAGGCGGTGCTCCTGCGCCAAGCCTACCATTTTGCGCCAGGTAGCTTGGCGCGGCTGCCAGGCCTGCGCCGTACTCAGGTAGTACAGAGCCGCCGGGTAATGCCCCAATGCCTCCTGCACGTAGGCCATGCGCAGCAACTGCCGGGCCGACTGTTGCTGGTCTTGCTCCCTGGCTTGGCGGTAAAGCGGATATGCCTTCTCCACTTGCCCGGCCTGAAACAAAGAATCGGCCTTCAGAAGAGCCGGACTAACTTTTTGGGCCTGAACGGATTGGGAAAGTACCGCTGGAAATAGAAAAAAAAGGTAGGCTTTTTTCAGCAAAACAGTTGCACGGTTAGGTTTGGGCCTCTACTTTTGTGCCACAATCAGCGAGAAACGCCCGCTGGTTACAAAGAAACTGATTCTGTAGCTCAGCTGGTAGAGCAATACACTTTTAATGTATGGGTCCTGGGTTCGAATCCCAGCGGGATCACCAAAGCCTTGTCGGATACGACAGGGCTTTTTTGTTGTTGGGGCTACATAGTTCAGTTATTTTTACTGTTATATAACTGATAGTCAGATCTTCATCAGAAATTCATGTAACTAAAGGGCAGTATTCCTAGTCTAGGTAGAGAAACCAACCTCTTTACCAGCATGGCTAACTCTGCGTCCGCAAAGCGACTACAACACCAAATTGCCCTGGTAACGGGCGGTAGCTCCGGTATTGGCTCCGGAGTAGCTGAGGCTCTGGCCGCAGAAGGCGCTACCGTTTTCGTGAACTATGCGCGCAGCCCGGAGGGCGCGGCGGAAGTGGTCAAAAAGATAGAAGAAGCCGGGGGTAAAGCCTACGCCGTGCACGCCGATGTGAGCAAGGAGAAAGAGGTGCTGGCCATGTTTGAGGAGATTCGGAGGCAGTGTGGTACATTACACATCCTAGTAAACAACTCCGGAATTCAGGATGACTCGCCGTTTCTGGAGATGACACTGAAAAAGTGGCAGAACGTTATCAACGTGAACCTGACGGGACAATTCCTGTGTGCCCGGGAGGCCGCCCGGGAGTTCGTGCGCCGGGGCCCGCAGCCGGAAATATCAAAGGCTACCGGCAAGATTATCTGCATGAGCTCGGTGCACGAGGTAATTCCCTGGGCCGGCCACGTGAACTACGCCACCAGCAAAGGTGGCATCATGCAGCTGATGAAGAGCATGGCCCAGGAGCTGGCTCCGCAGCGCATCCGGGTTAACAGCATTGGGCCGGGTGCCATTGCCACGCCCATCAACGAATCGGCCCGCGATACGCCCGAGGAGGAAAAAAGCCTGCTTACTCTTATTCCCTACGGCCGCATTGGCGAGCCCGCCGATATTGGCAAAGTAGCCGTGTGGCTGGCCTCCGACGAATCGGATTACGTGACGGGCACTACGCTGTTTGCCGACGGCGGCATGACCCTGTACCCTGGCTTCGCGGATAATGGGTGAGGCGGTTTTTAGCTGGTGGTTTTCAGGACGCGTTGCTGACAACTACCAACTGGCCAACCAGCACCTGATAACTACTCCAAAATGAGCGAGGAAAAACAACGGCAGCAGGCTGCCCGGGAAGGTAGCGCCCCATGGCACCGGTTCGGGCCTTACGTATCGGACCGGCAGTGGGGCACGGTGCGCGAGGACTACTCCGCCGACTCCCAACCCTGGACCTACACTACCCACGACATGGCCCGCAGCTACGCCTACCGGTGGGGCGAAGAGGGTATTGGTGGAGTCTGTGATGAGCGGCAGCTCCTGTGCCTGGCGCCGGCCTTCTGGAACGGGCAGGATGCCATTCTGAAGGAGCGGTTTTTTGGCCTGAGCGGCCCCGAGGGTAACCACGGCGAGGACGTAAAGGAGTTGTATTATTACCTCGACAATACGCCCACGCACAGCTACATGCGGATGCTGTACAAGTATCCGCAGCACGCTTTCCCGTACGACTGGCTGGTGCAGGAAAACGCCCGCCGCGACCGGCAAAAACCGGAGTTTGAGCTGCTGGATACCTGCGTTTTTCGGGAGAACCGCTACTTCGACATCTTTCTGGAATACGCCAAAGCCGGCCCCGAGGACTTACTGCTGCAGATAACGGTGCACAACCGGGGCGCGCAGGAAGCCCCGCTGCATGTACTGCCGCAAGTGTGGTTTCGCAACACCTGGGCCTGGGGCTATTCCGAGGACAAGCCTAACCTGACAGCGGCTACTGAGGGCGCCATCCGGGTTGCGCACGCCAACCTACCCGATTTGTGCCTGTACTATGAGCAAGGAGAGGGCCCGGCGGCAGAGCTGCTATTCTGTGACAACGAAACGAATGCCCGGCGGCTGTACGGGGCTCCCGGGGCCTCTGCCTTCTGCAAGGACGGCATCAACAACTACCTACTCCACGGTGAAGCCGCCGCCGTAAACCCCGCGCGGGAAGGCACCAAGGCGGCCGCGCACTACCAGCTGTTGGTGCCGGCCGGGGAAAGCCGCACGGTGCGCGTGCGGCTGGCAGCCCCGGGCCATCCTGAGCCGTTTGCCGATTTTGCCGGCATCATCAGCCAGCGCAAGGCCGAAGCTGATGCATTCTACCAGGAGCTGCAAACCGGCCTCGACAGCCCCGACGCCCGCAACGTGCAGCGCCAGGCCCTGGCCGGTATGCTCTGGAACAAGCAGTTCTACTATTATGATGTGGCCGAGTGGCTGCGCGGCGACCCGGCCCTGCCGCCCCCGCCCGAGAGTCGCCTGGACAACCGTAACCACACCTGGCCCCACCTAAACAACGCCGATGTGGTGTCGATGCCGGACAAGTGGGAATACCCCTGGTACGCGGCCTGGGACCTGGCTTTCCACTGCATTCCGCTGGCGATGGTGGATGTGGATTTTGCCAAAAACCAGCTGCGCCTGCTGTGCCAGGACTGGTACATGCACCCCAACGGACAGCTGCCGGCCTACGAGTGGAAGCTGGAGGATGTGAACCCGCCCGTGCACGCTTGGGCCACTTGGCGGGTGTACAAGATGGAACGCAAACAGCGCGGCCAGGGCGACACGGCGTTTCTGGAAAGCGTGTTCCACCGGCTGTTGCTCAACTTTACCTGGTGGGTGAACCGCAAGGACGAGCACAACCGCAACGTGTTTGAGGGCGGTTTTCTGGGTCTCGACAACATTGGCGTGTTCGATAGGAGTGCCCCGCTGCCCACCGGCGGCCATATGGAGCAGGCCGATGGCACCGCCTGGATGGCCATGTTTGCCCTGAACATGATGCGCATTGCCCTGGAGCTGGCCCGCACTAACCCCGTGTACCAGGATTTGGCCAGCAAATTCTTCGAGCACTTCCTCTACATTGCCTCGGCCATGAGCAACATGGGCGACCAGAAAATAGACATGTGGGATGATGAGGACGGCTTCTACTATGACGTGCTCAGCACACCCGACCACGGCCGCTTTCCGTTGCGGGTCCGCTCCATGGTAGGCCTGATTCCGCTGTTTGCCGTGGAGGTGCTGGATACCGATACCCTGCAGGATGTGCCCCGCTTTATCAGCCGCCTCAACTGGTTTCTGGACCACCGCCCCGAGCTGGCGGCCTTGGTCAGCCGCTGGCAGGAGCCCGGCAAAGGCCAAAGCCACCTGCTGAGCCTATTGCGCGGCCACCGCATGAAGCTGCTGCTGCGTCGGATGCTGGATGAAGCTGAGTTTCTGTCGGACTACGGCGTGCGGGCCCTGTCGAAGTTTCACCTGGAGCACCCCTTTGTATTTCAGCGGGATGAAGGCGACAAAGCAGTGGTAAACTACGAGCCTGCCGAGTCTACCACGTCCCTATTCGGGGGCAATAGCAACTGGCGGGGCCCCATCTGGATGCCCATGAATTTCCTGCTGGTGGAATCCCTGCAACGGTTTCACCACTACTACGGCCCCGATTTTAAAGTGGAATACCCCACCGGTACCGGGCGCTACTGCACGCTGCTGGAAATTTCCCAGGCTCTTACCGAACGTCTCACCGCCCTGTTCCTGCGCAATGCGGAGGGGCAGCGGCCCTGCTTCGGACAGGATAAGCAGCTGCAAAATGACCCCCACTTCCGCGACCATCTGCTGTTTCACGAGTATTTCCATGGCGACACGGGCAGCGGCCTTGGGGCCAGCCATCAAACCGGCTGGACGGGCCTGATTGCCAAACTGCTGCAGCCCCGCTCGTCTGATGAATGAAATGGTGGTTGCCAGTTGCTGGTGGTCAGTTGTTAGCTCATCATCCAACCAATAGAAACGGACAATCTTTAACCGAACAACCGACCACCAGTAACCGACAACTAAAAATATGGATTGGCTTGATTTCACCACCACCATTTCCGACGGCATGGCCTACTGGCCCGATAATGCGCCGGTACACATCAAAAAAACACTGAGCATAGCGGGCGGTGACGCCGCCAACGTAACGGAAATGAGCCTGAGTGTGCACACCGCCACCCACGTAGACGCGCCCCTGCATTTTCTCAAAGATGGACCAGACGTCACGCAGCTTGACTTGTCTACCCTGATGGGGCCGGCGCTGCTGGTGGAAATCCAGGATGCGCAGTTTGTTACCAAGGCTGAAATTGAGCATCTGCCGCTGCCGCGTGGTAGCCGGGTGCTGTTCAAAACCCAAAATTCCCGGCAGGACTGGGCGCGCCAACCCTTCAACCCCGATTTTGTGCGGGTGCACGCCGACGCCGCCGAGTGGCTCCGCGACCAGGGCGTGGTGTGCGTGGGCGTCGATTACCTTTCGGTAGGCCCCGCCGATACCCACCACATTCTGCTGGAAGCCGGCATTAGTGTAATTGAGGGCCTGGCTCTGCAGCATGCCGAGCCCGGGGAGTATGAGTTGATCTGCCTGCCCCTGAAAATTGCCGGCGCCGATGGGGCTCCGGCCCGGGTAATTGCCCGCAAACGGTGAGCAAGTGAAGCAGAGAGTCTGGCGCCTCGTTCGCGCGGTATAAAAGCCCAGACCCCTTGTTTCGCAACTTCACCATCCCACAACTTTACCACTTGTCATCATGAGTAAAACGCAAATTGGGGTTATTGGCCTGGGTAAAATGGGGGCCGGCCTGGCCCGGCAAGCCGCCGAGAAAGGCTTCCCCGTAGTAGGCATGGACCTGCACCCGCGCCCCGATCTGGAATCGGAAAACCTGCACGTAGTGGGTAGTTTAGTAGAGTTGGTGCAAAAGCTGCAACGCCCGCGTAAGGTGTTCCTGTACATTCCGGCCGGGGTAGCCGTTGATGGCCTGATTGAGCAGCTGCAGCCCCACCTGGAGCAAGGCGACATTATTGTGGATGGTGGTAACTCCTACTGGGGCGACTCCATCCGGCGCGCGGCCCGCCTCAAGGAGCAGGGCCTGTACTTCCTTGACTGCGGTACCAGCGGTGGCCCTGGTGGGGCTCGTAGCGGCGCCTGCTACATGGTAGGCGGTGAGGAAGCAGCGGTGAGTCAGCTGAAGGAGTTTTTTGTGGAAACGGCCGTGCCCAACGGCTTCCTGCACACCGGCCCCGCCGGCACCGGGCACTACGTGAAGCTGGTGCACAACGGCATTGAGTTTGGCATGCTGCAGGCCATTGGTGAAGGCATGGGCATGCTCACCCACTTCCGCGAAAAGCTGGATATCAGCGCCATTCTGGGGCTGTGGAACAATGGATCAGTGGTGCGCAGCTGGCTGGTGGAGCTCATGAAGAAGATGTACGACGAGGAAGGCGGCTTCAACGTGCCCAGCTACATTGAGGACACTGGCGAGGTAAACTGGCTGGTGGCCGATGCGCTGCACATGGAGGTGCCCATTCCGGTCATCACGCAGTCGGTCATGCAGTTGTTCACCTCCCGCGACAAAGAGCCCACTTGGGCCAAATCCATTGCCATGATGCGCCACGGTTTCGGCGGCCACCCCTACGGCGAGGACAAGGGCATTCAGCGGGAGCGGCAGTATGGCCGCGTGGGCGAGTACGAAATGCCCGAGGAAACCGGGGAGCGGGCCGATAAAGAACCCAGCGGTTCGCACTAGAGCCCCCTGGGAGCGTGATGCTTACGCAGTACCGGCATTCCGGGTAGGTGGCGCAACAGGCCATCTGCCCGGAATGCCTGGCTTACGGGCAAGCAGGGCTACCGGGCGTTGCGGGCGAAGGCACCGGCCTCACTTCCCGGAAAAAGCCGTATACTCCCCTACCAAAACCGACTTTGCTTTCTTTGTCGGAGCCTTTTCCAGGGCTCCGCTGTTCTTTTTACGTGACTGAACCAACCACCACTCCCGCCCGTCCTGATCTGCTGCGCATTCCGTACGATGATTACCGTGCCCTGCCGGCCATTGCCAATTCCGACCTTTCTCGCCTGCGCGACGCGTTAAATGGCCGCCCGCCTCGTCCTCACAACAGCGTAGGCGGTGCCCTGGGGTTGGGCACGGCCTTCCACACGGCCCTGCTGGAGCCCGATTTGTACCAGCCCGGCGAGCCTGGCATCAACGATACGCTGGTGTGGTGGATGGTGGAAGGGGTGAAGCTGAACCCGGAAGTGAATGCCCTGCTGGAAGTTGGTATTCCAGAGCCCAGCTGCATCTTTACGGAGCCCGTCACGGATACGCTCTGCAAGCTCCGCGCCGACCTGGTGGTGGATCAGCCCGGCCAGCCCTATACCATCATTGACTTTAAAACCACCATGGCCCGCGACCATAACCACTTCGTGGAGCAATGCTCGCAGTATGATTATGACCGCCAGGCCGCCTTCTACGCCGATGCCCTGCGGGCTGACCGGTTTTTGCTGGTAGGAGTGCAAAAGGTGGAGCCCTTCAAGGTGTTCACGTACGAAGTGCCGCCGCTGCTGCGCAATGAAGGCCGGGCCAAGTACATGCGGCTGCTGCGCCTGCTCAAGCCCGATGCACCAGTGCCGTTGTCGGTGGTGCAAGCCGTGCGCGACGTGCGTAATGCCTTAACCGGGGAAGCGGAATAAAGCCCGCGTACAGCTGCGTACGGTAATAAAACGAGGATATACAATAAGGGTGTATGAGTAGCGCTGATAAAAATAATAGTGCGGCAGCTCTTGTAATTTTAAATTGAGTTTTCTATACTTGCATACATCAGACAAAAACTGACCTAGTTCATGCGTCATTTCCGCAATAATCTCCAGAATAATAACTCGAATAATAATCTTATTCGGGACTGGAAGGCTATTGCTCCATTGGAGAACTGAAAAATCACTACTTGATTTTCTTTTAAAGCCTTCCGCAGCCCGGAAGGCTTTTTTTGTGCCTATGGCCCGGCCCAGCACGTGCAGTAGTCGGGAGCCAGTTGTGCTAATTGTGCACAAATACTTGTTGAATTTCTGAAAAAACTCCCGCAGCGGGAGAGAGGAATTCGTGTGCCTTTTTCGAAATAAAAATTTTCATAAACTCCTAAAATAAATACCCACCATGACCGCGCAGGAATTATTAAAAACGGAAGAAGCCATTGGCTTTGTGAAAGAAATTTTCACCAAAGAATTGAGCGCTCAACTGCAGTTAAGCAAGGTGTCGTCGCCGATAGCCGTGCTGGACGGCACCGGCATCAACGACGACCTGAACGGCATTGAGCGTCCCGTGGGCTTTCCTGTTAAGGCCCTGGATGAGCGCCGGGCGGTGGTAGTGCACTCCCTAGCTAAGTGGAAGCGGGTGCGCCTGCAAGAGTTGGGCATTGAGGCCGGCCGGGGCCTGCTTACGGATATGCGCGCCCTGCGCCCCGATGAAGACTATTCGCCCATCCATTCTATTTACGTGGACCAGTGGGATTGGGAAAAGCACATCAGCGCCGAGCAACGCACCCCGGAGTTCCTGAAAGCTACTGTAGAGCGCATTTATGACGCCCTGAAAACCACCGAGGCCCGGGTAGCTTCCGAGTACCCCGAAATTACGCCGGTGCTGCCCGCATCCATCACCTTTCTGCACGCCGAGGACCTGCTAAAGCAATACCCTACACTTACGCCCAAGGAGCGGGAGCACGCGGCAGTAAAGCAACACGGCGCGGTATTCCTGATAGGCATCGGGCATGAACTCAGCCACGGGGAGCCCCATGACGGCCGCGCCCCCGACTACGACGACTGGAGCACTGAAACGGCAAGCGGCTACCGCGGCCTCAACGGGGATATTCTGCTCTGGCACCCGGTGCTGCAAACGTCCTTTGAGGTGTCGTCGATGGGTATCCGGGTGGATAAGCACGCACTGGTGCGGCAACTGGCCCTGCGCGGCTGCCAGGATCGGCAGGAACTGTCGTTTCACTCCCGCTTGTTGAAGGATGAGCTGCCCCAGAGCATCGGCGGCGGCATTGGGCAGAGCCGGGTATGCATGTTTATGCTGCGCAAGGGCCACATAGGGGAGGTGCAGGTAAGCATCTGGCCCGAGGCGGTGCGGGAAGAGCTGGCCGGTGCCGGAGTGGGGCTGCTGTAGAGTAAGCCGGAAATGCTGCGACGTGCAGCCGGGTGGGGGAGCAGGTTTGGCGGCCGTAGCTTCCCCACCCTTTTTTGTGTCTAGTAGGGTAGTAGGGAAAATCCGGCAGGTTGGTCGATGAAAGTGCGGAGCCGGAAGAGAAAACCCGGTGATGGGGCCGTTAGCGGGCAGGTTCGGCACCAGGCTTGCAAGTGGGGTGTCAAGCGCTTACCCAGCGTAAAAACGCTGCTCCTGTCTTGGAAACGGCTATTTTCTTCCACTTCTTTCCTTTTACTATCATGAAAACTTCCCTGCTTTCCTTTGCCAGTGCCCTTGTTCTTCTGTGCAGTGCCAGCAACTTGGCGGTGGCCGCCCCAGTAGCAGCCAAAGCCAGCCTTGCCAGCCACGATGACGATAAGCGCCGCAACAACTACGACAAACGCAACGACAACGACCGGCGCCTGAGCCCTGCCGAAAAAGCCCGCCTGGAAGCCCTGCGCCGTAAAAATGACCGCCGCGACGACCGATACGACAACGACCGATACGACAACGACCGTCGGGATGAACAGCGCAACAAGGACCGCCGCGACGACCAAGACTACCGGCAGGGCAAGGACTTCAACTACGGCTACTCCAAAAACCACCGCGTCACGCCCAGTGAAAAAGCCCGCTGGGAAGCCCAGCACCGCAATGGCCGGCGCTAGTTGGTAGCCTCCTTCGGTAACAGCAAGCCCCCGTTCCACTCTAAAGGAACGGGGGCTTGCTGTTGCATGCGTAGTCGGGCTACTATTCAGTTTGCAATATTTGCTGGGCAGCGGCCTTGCCAGTAGCCAGGGCAGCCTCTACGGTGCCGGTGTAGGGGCCACTGTATACACCCTCCCCGGCCACAAACAGCGTACCGGCTACCGGAGTAGCCAAGATGGTGCGATTTTCAATGGCCTCCAGCGTGGGATAAGCATAGGCTCCCAGGGCCAGCGGGTCGGCGGCCCAGTTCACTACTTGGTGCGCCCGTAGCTGTTGTCGTAGGTATTCGGGAGCAGTGTCTAGCAGGTAAGCCAACGATTCCAGCGCTTCCGTGAGCAGATCTGCGGCGGGGGTAAGGCGGCGTTGTTCGGCAGCTGGGCCGGCCAGCCAACCGGTGAGTAAGGGCTGCGTGCCGGGCTGCTGGCTCCACCAAGTAGGTATCGGAGCATCAGAAAACAAGAAGCCGGCCCCCGGCAGGGGCTGCCGAAGCTGGGGGGAGAGTTGCTGCCAGATGGGCTGCTGAAATTCCAGCAATACTTTGATAACGGGGCCGTAGCCCAGGGCGCGGGCCGCAGCACGGTGCTCGGGTAGCTCGGGGTGAATGGCCACGTAGCCGGGCTGCGCGGCTTCGGCCTGCCATATACCCAGGGGCACGGTGATGAGCAGGCGCGCAGCTGCAAAGAGGCGGCCATCCTGACTTGTAACCTCCACGCGGCCGGGCTGCCACTTAATGCTGACGGCCTGGGCCGTAAGCTCCAGCCGCCCACCGGCCGCTTGCACCTCCCGCACCAAGCCCTCAACCAGCCCAATGTAGCCACCCACGGGGCGGGGCGAGTCCTCAGCACCGGTGCCGCTCCACTCTTCGCGCAACGCAAACGAGCTAACCCGGCGGGCATCGGCCGCGTCGTAGCCCTCGGCAAAGCTGGTGGCCTGGCGGCGTAGATGGGCGTATTCGGAGCCTGGGAAGTACTGGGTCAGGAAATCGGCCAAGGGCATATCCTGGGGTAGCTGGTAGAGCCGTTCTAGGAGCAAGGGCATCTCATCCAGAAAGGCGGCGGCTTCCTCGGCCTGACCCTGGGTTACCGCGTAGGTAGTGCCGGCCGTGGCCTGCCACCCAATGCCGTAGGAGCCCAGCAGTTGGCGCGTCAGGGGCACGTCGCCGTGCAGGAACTCGGCGCCGGCCTCGGTGGGCGCGCTGAAACCAGCTTCGGCGGGCAAGGTGTGGATGCGGCCCCCAACCCGGGAGCGGGCCTCCAGCACCAGTACACGCCGGCCCGCCTGGGCCAAGTCGCGGGCCGCCAGCAAGCCTGCTGCCCCGGCTCCCAGTATCAAAACATCTAGTTGCATCAAGTAATCCTCAAAACCAAAATAGCAGGGCGGCAAGGGGCCAAGACCAGCGCCTACCAAAAACCCAGAGCGAATCTTCCGCCAGCTGATAACAGCTACTGCTGCATATCGTTGGGAGAAACCGGCCGGCGGCTTATTACTTCTTTGGCAAAAGCAGTCCGGTAAATGGAGTAAGCGTCCTGCTCGGTGCGCACTGCATAACCTGTTTTGCTTTCTGCCGACAAGCCCCCTCCCTCCAAGTGAGAAGAAAAGCGGGGGCTTGCTGGTAGGCATTTTTCAGGGCCTGAACGCTAAGCTTGCTAGAGCGTGTGCAGAGTTGATAAACTGTCCTGCCTAGCACGTCATGCAGAGCATGTGGCGTCTTGAACCGGAGGCGAAGCATCTCGCGTGCTGAGGTTGTGCTAGTAACTTCAACCTCAGCACGCAAGATGCTTCGCTCTGCTCTGCATGACATTCTCTCTACCCGACTCTCCACACAGCCTAGGCAGCGCGGCCCATTTTGTGCAGGATTCGGTAATGGGAGCGTAGGGCAGCCGCGAAGGAAGGGTTTTCCAGGTAGGGCAAGCCAAACTCCTGCGCAGTTTGCCGGACGATGTGGGAAAGTGCCGGGTAATGGATGTGGCAAACGTTGGGAAACAAATGATGCTCGATTTGCCGGTTGAGCCCCCCGCACAGAAAGCTAGCCAGCGCGCTGCGGGGCGCAAAGTTGGCCGTAGTACGCAGCTGATGAATGGCCCAGGCTTCCTGCATATCTCCCTCCGCAGTGGGCTGGGGAAACGCGGTGCCCTCTACCACATGCGCCAATTGAAATACTAAGCCCAGCACCAAGCCTTCAACAAAGTGCAAAAACAGGAAGCCAAGCAAAAACTGCCACCAGCTTACCTCCAGTACAAGCAGCGGCACCACAATGAAGAGTGCGTAGTACAGGGCCTTGTACGCAAACAGGTTGATGTACTCGCGGCGCGGGTGGGAAGGGGTGGGGTGTTCCCCAATTTTATCCTGAAAAAACTTTACGTAGTCTTTGCGCAACACCCACGACAGGGAGGCTAAGCCGTACAGCGGAAAGGCGTACACCTGCTGGAAGCGCTGCCACGGCCGAAGCGGATCCTCGGAGGATAAGCGAACCAGGCCGGGCGCTACCTCAATATCTTCATCGTGACCGGGAATGTTGGTATAGGTATGATGCACCACGTTATGGGTGATGGTCCACACGTAGGGATTGGCTCCAATCAGATTAAAAAGCAAGCTGAATACCTTGTTTACCCGCTTGTTGGCTGAGAAGGCGTTATGCAAGGCATCATGACAGATGTTGAAGCCAATAAACGCACTGCAAGCCCCCAATAGGCCCGCCAGCCACAGCATCGTTAGGGGTGTGAATGAGCCAAGCAGAATCAGGCAGTACAGAACCACAAAGCTGCTTAGAAAGAACCCTGCCTTTGCCCACATAGCCCCGTTGGCATGGCGCGAGAGTTGCTGGCTGGTGAAGTAGGCATCTGCCCGCTGGCGCACGGTGGAAAAGAACGTAGAACGAGCTACGTTGGTGAATTTGAGCGTGGCACGCATAAGGAAGGGGGCTGCGCTAGAGCAGTCCGGACCGCTTCGGCTATGAAAAAAAGAGAAAACGTACACCTACGGCTTCGGCAACTAACGAGGGCCTCTGGTCGCCACTTGAGCACACCAGAAACCTAACAGGTAGCCTATACTTGCTCTGCCAACTTCATTCGGGTAGTACACGTTCCGTGCGCTCGGTAAATGCCGGAACATTGTACCACCCAACTCGTGGGCCCTACCGCCCGCCGGTAGTGCCCTGTACCAGGGTTTTGACGCGGCACACCAAGGAGCCCGCCGTGAAATACAGAGTGCGGCCATCGTCGCCCCAAGCGCAGTTGGATATTACTTCGCCCACATCAATAGTACCCAGGTGCTGGCCCTGGGGCGAAATGACCACCAACCCTCCGTGCCCGGAGGCCCACACGTTGCCGGCGCGGTCCAGCTTTAGTCCGTCGGGCACTTCTTTGGGGCGCCGGGCCAGGGGTTGCATGTCGAAAAACAGCTTGCCTGGCCCCAGCTTGCCACTGCCGCGCACCGGATACACCATAATAACGGGCCGCAGGGAGTCGGATTGCGTAACAAACAGCTGACTGCCATCAGCCGACAGCGCCAAGCCGTTAGGTAGCGTGAGGTCGGTTACTTCCCGACTGACGGCCCCACTGGCGCCGCGCCGGTATACGTAGCTGCCGGGCTGCTCACGCAATGGGCTTTGGCCTTGCTGGGGCAGGCCGTAGGGAGGGTCGGTGAAGTACAGGGAGCCATTGGGGTGCGCTACCACATCGTTGGGGCTGTTGTAGCGGCGGCCTTCAAAGGCATCGGTGAGGGTGCGCTTGCCGCTGGGCTGGGCAAGAGGCAGCAGCGCCACGCGCCGGTCACCGTGCTCAGCCAGCAGCAGATTTCCCTGCAGATCCAGGGCCAGGCCGTTGGTACCCGGCTCCTTGCCGTAGGGCATGCGCCCGCTAAAGCCGCTTCCCTCCAGAAACTTGCTTAGCCCGGCTTTCTCCGACCAGCGGTAAACAGTGCGGGTGGGCGAGTCGGAAAACAGTAGCATGGTGCTATCTGGCACCCACAGCGGCCCCTCGGAGTGGCCCAGGCCGGAGGCCACTATCTCAATGGGTGTGCCTGGGGCAATAAGCTGATTAAAAGCCGGAGTTACAGCCCGCACCTGCCCGATGGTAGTAAACCCCGGCGTTTGGGCCGGGGCCAGCAGGGGCAGCAGGAAGCCCAGGGAAAAGCAGAAAAAGCGCATACACGGAGCCAGCGTGATACAACACGACGGTACCTCATGTACCGGCCAACTGGGTGCAGGGTTGTGGGGCTGCCAGTCAACCCCGCGCCGAGCGCCCGCGTAGGCAACCTCAACCGGAAGCCTGAACCCCGCGTTTTTTTATGCCTGTATCCCGCCTTGTGCTGCTAGTGGCAGCAATAGCATGTAGTAGCGCCCTAACCGTTTCAGCCCAACCCAGCCAGCCGCTGACGACGCTGGAGCCGGTAGCTGAGTTTGGACGCCACCAACCCATTGGGGTGGCTGTATCCCGCCAGAACCGCGTTTTCGTCACCTTCCCTAAAAAGAAGAAAGAATACGACATGGGCCTGGCAGAAATAGTGAACGGGCAGCGTCGGCCCTTTCCGGACGCCCCTTGGAACCAGTGGGACTCCACGCAGGCGGCCAGCCGCTGGGTGAATGTGCAAGCCCTGTTTGTAGACCGCAACGACCACCTCTGGGTGCTGGACCCCGCCAACCCCGATGATGAGGCCCCCGTGGTAGCTGGGGTGGAGTTGGTGCACATCAATCTGGCTACCAACAAAGTGGAGCGCATTTATCGGTTCGAAGATTTGCCCCGGGAACGGTCGGGTCTGAATGATGTGCGCGTAGATACCGAGCACCAGGTGGCCTACCTCTCCGACCCTAAACTAGCCGCTCTGGTTGTGCTGGATTTGCGCAGCGGCCGTAGCCGGGTGGTGTTGCAGGGCCACAAATCGGTAATGGCCGCGCCGGGCTTCGTGCTGCGCATTGATGGTAAAGAAGTAAAGGATAAGAACGGTAAGGCCTTCAGTAGCAACGTAAACGGTATTGCCCTCACCCACGACTTCCGCTACCTCTACTACCGCGCCATCAACCAGACCCGGCTGTACCGCATTGCCACCGAAGCACTGCGCAACCCGGCCAGTAGCCCGGCGCAACTGGCCGCGCAGGTTGAGGACTTGGGCGAGGTAGGCATTTCACACGGTATGCTGGCTGACGCGGCCGGCAACGTCTACCTCACCGACTCGCCGGGCCACGCCGTGCGCCGCCTAACGCCCGCCGGCCGCCTGGAAACCGTGGTGCAGGATGCGCGCCTGCTCTGGCCCGATTCCTTTGGGTTGGGAGCCGACGGCTACCTCTACCTCACCGCTGCCCAGATTGAGCGCACTCCCAAGTGGAATAACGGGCAGGACCGCGTGGAATACCCGTTTCGGCTGTACCGGATGAAACTGTAGGCAACCGCCACTAGGCCAGCCAGGAACTGCTGTCAGCGGTAGTTACTGAAAAAAGCCGGGGCCCTCACACTAGGTTTTGCGTGCGGGCCCCGGCTTTTCCTATTCGCTCAGCTTAGTTGCTGTTGAGGGCTACCTGCGTGTACTGCTTTCGGCTAGTGAGAAGAGGGATGCTTCTGGCTCGGCTCCGTGGTTGAAAAATAATGGCTTTCACCTCAGGGTACCGCTGTCGGATCTGGCGCGCTAACTGGTTATTGCTGGGAGAAGCCGCCGTCGATAACAGCATAACGGGCTTTTGATGCAGCGCAATGCAGGTGGCAAATTGGTGGCGGTACGCGGCGTAAGAGGGAGCATGGGCTTCTTCCTCGTCGGTACCCCCGGCGTAGGGAGCCGCTACCCAATCAACGCACTCTTCCCCGGGAAAATAGGCGGGCAGGGCAGCGGCGCGGGGAGGAGTCCAGACCCATACCACATGGTTAAGCCCGGCCGCCCGAAACTTCTGTACCAGTGCTTTCCAGTCCTGCCGGAAGGTGGCAGGAGAACTGCTGGAAAGAACAGGACGAAGCAAAACGGGCTTTTTCAACTCGCTCAGGGCGGATATCATCGGCTGCCAATCAGCGGCGGAGGAAGGCACCGTCCAATTGAGCAAAGGGGTAACCCCCTGGCGTTGCAGGGCTGTTATAGTTTCCAGCGGTACCTTACCCAGTAGGGGCAACCCCACTACATCGGGGGCTTGGCTGGGCAGAGCGGAGTAAGTAGAAAACGGGGACAATTTTACCGGCAGTACCAACGAAGGATAGCTCTGTTGAACACCCAGCCGCAGTTTGGTACCCCCGTCCAGCAACCAGGCCGCCGAAGCAAATTCGCCCGACTCTCTGACTGCGTAGGCGGTTACATCTATGCCGCCCACCATGAGCAGGCTGCTCATGGCCAAGGCCGCCCCAAGAGTTTGGGCTTGGGTGGTGGCACCGGCTACTACGCGGCGGCCAGCTTGCATCAAATCGGCAAGGGGGCGTTCCTGAAAATCGGCTACCAGAGTACGCACCCAGGTATGCTGGCCCATGCCCACGGCCAGCGTCAAGATGGCCGCATTGCAGGTCGCCAGGAAAGCCATCAGCCGCGAATAGGGACTCCAGTCGACGTACCCGGCGTACTTAACCGCAGCGGCACACAGCATAACAGCCAGGATATTGGGCACCGAGATACGCCACTCATTACGGGTATTGCCCTCTTTAGGTGTTGGAATGTAGGGCACCCGTACCCGCAACACAGTGTACACCAAGCCCAGCAGGTAAATCCACCAGGAGCCCACCCGCAAAATGCCCCCGGCCAGGTGCAGACCCGCTTCGTGCGGCTCACGTAGCCATTGCTGGGCTTTAAGTCGGATCAGCAAACTAATTCCCAGCAAGGGAGCGAGATGCAAGGCAAAATCGGGCAGGGAAATATGCCAGGGATACACCGATAGCACCAGGGAAGCAATGGGAACAGCCAGGTCGATGAGGGTGACCAGGCCTGAGAGGAAGTATAGTGGCAGCGTGAGGTAATGCAGCCGCTGGCGCCAGCTAAACCGGCTTACCAGGTGCGGAAACACGGTAAATAATAGCTCAAACGCCCCCCGGGCCCACTTAAGCTGCTGGGCGTAAAAAGCGCCCAAAGTGGATGGCACCAACCCCCGGCTCAGTACCCGCGGCACATACACCGACTGCCAGCCGGCGGCGTGCAGGCGCATGGCCGTGTGCATATCCTCGGTGAGGCCCGCCGCGTGCCCCCCAATGGAGTTCAGGGCCGCCCGGCGGAAGGTGCAGTTGGCCCCTATAGCTTGGGTAGTGTTGTACGTATTCATGCCCATCATCAAGGGGCCGTAGAAATGGTACGTCTGCTCGGCTGCTCCCAGGGCCACCAGGCTGTCATCTTGATTGCCGTAGGCCTGCACTACCTGCACGTAACCCACCTGGGAGTTGGTGAAATACGGCACTACGTGGTCCAGAAAATCAGGCGCGGGCACATGGTCGGGGTCCAGCACTACGCACAACTCCCCGGTGGCCTGGCGGAGGGCGTTGTTGATGTTGCCGGCTTTGGCGTCAACTTTTAGCTTGCGCGTAACGTGCACCACGCCCAGCCGCTCGCATGCGGCCCGCAGATAGGGGTCGTCGCCTTCGTCGCAGAGGTAGCTGGTGTGCGGGTACGTAATGGCCTGCATGGCCTCCAGCGTGTGCACAATCATGGCGTGCGGCTCACCGGGGCAGGCAGTAGTCAATATATCTACGCTGAATAAGGGCAACTGCCCCGCTGGCGGTACTGGCTCCGTGACACTCACGTAGTGGTACCACTCGTGCAAGGCGCGCAACAGCTTAAAGCCCAGTGAAATAGTGAGTAGCCAGAACAGGGGAGCGTAGCCAATAGGATCGGCGGTAGAAAACCAGACGACGAAGTACGCGAGACTGACAAGCCCCAGAACCACCAGCAGCCGCATTTGCGCTACTCCAGCGGCCTGCTTTACAACCAAGCCAGGGTTGGAAGAAACAGGGGCTGCCTTGCCAGAACGTGCTCTGTCTGCACTGGGTGATACGGGTAGTGCTTCCGCTACAAATCTTCTCTTCATACCAATCAGGATAAATCAGGCGCACAACGACGACAACAAGGAGTTAGACATACGTAAAGTTCTATTTATAGGCACATTTTAATTTTAAATTAAACTTTTTTGGTAAATATAATATATTTTTCAATCCTGTATTGGTTGTATTTTATTATTTCTGGTTAATGTTCAAACATTCAATTGTTGCCTCTGCCGCGCCCTATTGCCTCGCCTTGCTAGCTGTACTGTTAGGGGGAGTGGCGGCTCACACATGGCGGCAAGCTGCTCATGCGCAGCAGGATGCGCCTGGGGTTGTGCCCGCTGGGGTAATCCCAGTGCGGGTAGTGCGTACTGCCAAGGGGTTTGAGTTGCAGCGCAATGGCCGGCCGTACTTTGTTAAAGGAGCGGCCGGGCTTCAGCACTACGATCAGCTCCGGGCGGCCGGGGCCAACTCAGTGCGGCTCTGGTCGGCAGACTACGCCGATGACCGCCTGAACGAGGCCCAGCGGCAGGGCCTCACCGTGCTGCTGGGCCTGTGGATGGAACACGAGTCAAAGCAGTTCGACTACTACGACAACAAGCAAGTGGCGCAGCAAAAGGAGCGAATTCGCCAACAGGTGCTGCGCTACCGCTACCACCCCGCACTGCTGGCCTGGGATATAGGTAACGAGGTGGACTTTTCGTCTGATAATCCTCATTTATACATGAGTATCAACGATATAGCGGAAATGATCCATCAGCTAGATCCATTTCATCCGGTAACCACTACCCTGGATAATTCGCTCCCTAACGTTAAACACATTAAGCATCTATGTCCTGATTTAGACTTCGTTAGCATAAATTCGTTTGGTGAATTGCCTACGTTGGTTGATCGACTACAAGAAAGAGGCTGGAAGGGCCCTTACATCGTGACGGAGTTTGGAGCTCGGGGCTATTGGGAGTCGCCGAAGAGGAGATGGGGTGCCGCGGCTGAGCAAAGCAGTACGGAAAAAGCGAATTTTACCAAGGAGCGTTACATACAGGCGATATTGGGTAATCCAAGTGTCTGCATGGGTTCCTACGTTTTCTACTGGGGAAACAAGTTTGAATACACCGATACTTGGTATAGCCTATTTTCACCTAACGGTGAGAAAACGGCTACTGTGGACATCATGCAGGAGCTCTGGTCAAACCATAAACCCACTAATCTAACGCCACAAATAAGGGAGTTGTCTTTCGCAGATTATCTGCTCATAAAAGAACAGAGCCTGCTACCTGATACTGAATACCTCGCCGAAGTATCTGCCTCTGATCCTGAAAATGATTTGCTCCGGTTTGAGTGGGTGTTAACTGAAGACCGCATACTTAAGCCCGCTACGGATATTACATCCTCTGTCTATGATACTAACATTCACAACACAGGCGGGGGCAGGGCCGTGGTACGTACGCCAGCAAAGCCCGGAGCTTACCGGTTGACCGTGAGTGTGTTTGATGGAAAAGGCAGTGTGGCCACGGCTAATGTGCCATTTTTCGTGCAAAATGCGGAATAAGGCTGCATTCTAGCTATTTAGGCAAAGCAATATCTTGTTAAAAGCCAACTTATATGGTTATGACTATGAGTAGCTGTTTTATGACTTTTCTGTTGATAATAATGGGTAATGGATTGGAGTAGTCTAGAAGTCATTGTTTTGCCAACTAGCACTGTTCCTGGCAAATAAGCCCTGTAAGGGATTATATTTCTTTATAAAACATTTATATTTTTATATTTACTAACTGTCAGTAGTATTGCAGTGCGAAAAAGAAACGTGCTGCATGAAATTGAAACTTGTACTATTTTTGGTTGGATTTGTAGGGTCGTTGTTGTTGGCTCCGGTGGCTTTTGCCACAACGTACTATATCAGTGCGGCTGGCAACGATTCGGCACCGGGTACCACGGTGGCTTCGGCGTGGCGCAGTATTGAGCGGGTAAACGCGGCGCAGTTTCAGCCCGGCGATAAAATTATGTTTGAAGGAGGGACTACGTTCGTGGGCTCCATCTGGCTGCAAAACCGGGGTACTGCGGCCCGGCCTATCGTGTTTAGCTCTTACGGCCCGTCTGCCGCTACCATCAGCAGCGGCAACAACTACGGGTTTTGGGCGCCGAATACTGGCGGCGTGGAACTACGGCGGCTGCGTTTTGTGGGCTCCGGGCGGCTAACTACCAACAACTCCGGCGTCATCTTCACCACTGACCTGGCAAATGAGCGGCTGGAGCACCTGGTGTTGGATAGCCTGGAAGTAAGCGGCTACCTGAAATCGGGTATCATTTTGGGTAGCGCCAGCGCCGGTAGCGGTTACGATGATGTGCGCATCAATAGCTGCCGGGTGCACGATAATGGAGAGGCGGGACTGTCCTCTTACTCGTTCTATCCGCAGCTAAGCCATCGGAACTGGGTGGTGACAAACTGCGAAGCGTATAACAACGCGGGCCGCCAAGATGTGACTACCACCCATACGGGTAACGGCATTGTGCTGGCGGGTATTGATGGAGCGCTGGTTGAGCATTGCGAGGCGTACAATAATGGCTGGCTGAACAGCAACCCGGGCGGCGGGCCGGTGGGTATCTGGGGCTGGCTGTGCAATAACTTGGTTATTCAGGATTGCGAATCGCACCACAACCGCTCGGGGCTGGCCCACGATGGGGGCGGCTTCGACTTGGATGGAGGCTGCACCAATTCCGTGCTGCAGTACAATTACTCCCACGACAACGACGGCGCCGGCTACCTGCTGGCCCAGTTCGACGGGGCCCCACCCATGCACGACCTGACGATTCGCTACAACATCAGTGAGAATGATGCCCGCCGCTACGGGCAGGGAGCTATTATGCTCTGGTCATCGGGGGCCAATGGCGGAATCCAGCGGGCTTCTATTCACAACAATACCGTGTACCTGACGCCAGCTACCGATGGCACGGAGGCCAAGGCTTTCTATGTATCCAGCAACGGAGTCAACCAGATTGAGGTTCGCAACAACATTTTTCAGACCACGAGCGGGCTGCCGCAGGTTAGCGTGGTTGCCACCGGAAACGTGCGGCTGCAGGGCAACTGCTACTGGGGCTCCGGGGTACCGCTGCAAATCCGGTGGGGAGGAGCAATGTACACTGAACTGGCAGCTTGGCGCACGGCCACCCAGCAGGAAATGGTAGGCAGCCGAGTGGCAGGCCTGGCCCAGAATCCGGCGTTTGTGAGTCCCGGCGGCGGCGGCACCATGGATAATAAAGTGAGTAGCCGCCTGCAGCCTTCCTGGAACGCCTACAAGCTGCAAACTACCTCGGCGCTGATTGGGCAGGGGCTGAACTTGGCCACTGAGTTCGGGCTGCAGCCCGGCGACCGGGACTTCTTTGGCGCCAGAACCCCAACTGCGGCGGGAGCCGCCGGCAACCCGGGCGCTGCTGAAAAAGAAGCCACTCCCTTGCCGGTAGAGCTGGTTAGTTTTACGGCGGAGCGACAGGCCGGTAGCGCAGTGCTGCGTTGGGCAACGGCCACTGAAACTCAGAACGCGTACTTTGAAATCCAATCCAGTTCTGATGGCCACGCTTTCCAGACGGTAGGCCGGGTACAGGGCCGCGGCACTACCACCCAGCAAACGGCGTATTCCTGGTCGGAGAGTTTGGGCCGTTACCAGGTGGCAGTAGTGTATTATCGGCTGAAGCAGGTGGACGCAAACGGCAAAACCTCGTACTCGTCTGTTCTAACGCTGGCGGCCCTGAGTACACCGGCCTCTGGTTTGGCAATGCAGGCATGGCCTAACCCAGCGCAGGGGGAAGTGAGCTTGCAGCTGTACTGCCCCGAGGCCGGCTTGGTAACGCTACTGTGTACAGATGCCCTGGGCCATACGCACGTAGTGCGCAAGCTGCAGCTGGCAAAAGGAGCTAGTTCGATAGTGTTGCCTGAAGTAAGCCAGCTGCCCCAGGGGCTGTACGTGCTTTCGGTGCAGCAGGGTAGCCAGCGCACCGTTACCAGGCTGCTCCGGCAATAGCGCGGGCAGAACCTACGCTTGTGGGGAGATAATGCAGTAGAGGCAACGGCTGACGGCGAAGCTGCGTCTGTGGGCTACTACCAACTTCATTTTTTCTCAATGCCTTTCTTATTCCGCTCGGCTGCCCTGGGCTTGCTGACCGCCCTGGCTGCTCCGGCGCTGGCCAAAGCCCCCCGTGAGCTGACTTACACCGTGAGCATGGACCCGGCCACCAACAGCAATGCCTTTCAGGTGAAGCTGGAGCTGCCCAAGCTCAAAAAAGACCAGGCTATCTACCAGTTTGCGGCCACCGCCCCCGGCACCTACCAGGTGATGGACATGGGCCGCTTCGTGAGCAACTTCCAGGCTTTCGATGACGAGGGAAAGGCCCTGGAGGTGAAGCAGCTGAACACCAACCAGTGGCAGCTCAGCCAGCCCGAAAAAACCCGGGAAATTCGCTACACCATTGCTGAAACCTGGGATACCCCGGTCAAGGAGCACAACATCTACCGCATGTGCGGCTCCTCCCTGGAGCTGGACCACGCCCTGCTGAACGGCCAGACGCTGCTGGGCTTCCCCCAGGGCATGCAGGCCAAGCCCCTGCGCCTGAAGCTGCAGTACCCCAGCGGCTGGAAAGCCGGCTCGGTGCTGCAGGCCGATAAGGAAGGCTACTACCACCTGCAGAGCTATGACCACGCCGTGGACTCACCCATTCTGCTGGGCCGCCTCACCGAAGCCAGTACCAAGCTGGGCAACGCCGACGTGGCGCTCTACTGCTACTCAGCCACCGATAAGGTGCAGGCTGAGCCCCTACTGGGCTATATGCAAAAGATGCTGACGGCCGCGCAGAGCTTTTTCGGCGGCCAGCTGCCCGTGAACCGCTACGCCTTCCTCTACCACTTCGCCGACCGCTCGGCCGGGGCCTGGGAGCACTCCTACAGCTCCGAGTACGTGCTGCCCGAGCAGCCGCTCACGCCCGAGTCGGCGCAGGGCGTGGTGGACATTGCGGCCCACGAGTTCTTCCACGTGATGACCCCGCTCAACATTCACTCCGAGGTGATTGAGCAGTTCAACTTCGTGCAACCCACCGGCTCCGAGCATTTGTGGCTGTACGAGGGCACCACCGAGTGGGCCTCCCATATGATGCAGCTGCGCGGCGGCCTGGTGCCCCTGGACGATTACCTGAGCATGCTACACGATAAAGTGCAGTATGACCGCACCCGCTCCGACACCACCTACAGCCTGAGCCGCCTGGGCCTAAACTCGTTTTCGGATGAGGGGCAGCGCCAGTACGGCAACATCTACCAGCGCGGGGCCCTCACCGCCGGCCTGCTCGATTTGCGCCTGCTGGAGCTGAGCGGCGGCAAGCGTGGCCTGCGCGACGTGCTGCTGCAACTGGCCAAGCAGTACGGCCCCAACAAGCCCTTCAGCGAGAAAACCTTCTTCGAAGACTTCACCAAGCTCACCTACCCCGAAATCGGGGACTTCTTCAAGCGCTACGTGCAGGGCGCCGAGCCGCTGCCTTTGGCCGAGTATTACGCCAAGGTAGGCGTCAGCTACCAGCCTATTGTACACACCGGCAAACAGGTAGCTACGCTGGGCCCAGTGGGCCTGGCACCGCGGGAAACCAACGTGTACTTCACCCGCGTGGGTGGCCCCTTGCAGGCCGCCGGCGTCCAGGTAGGTGACCAGCTGGTAGCTGTGGATGGGGTGCGCAACGACTTCACCGGCCTACGCCGGGCCGGTAGCCGCGCCCCCGGTTCCGAGCTGCCGCTGACCATCATCCGCAACGGCCAAGAGCAAACCGTGCGCGTGAAGCTGGGCAGCACCGAGGAAGTACAACGCTACGTATTCGCTCAAAACCCCAACGCCACGCCGGCTCAGCTGGCCCTGCGGGAAACCTGGATGAAAAACCTGTAAGTCTTTCGCAAACTGGAGGATTGAAGTAATGTAGAAAGTCGTAAAAATCAATAGGTCGTCCTGCAGAGCCGGCGGCGAAGCATCTGGCGTGCTGACGTATACCAACCTATTCAGACGTCAGCACGCCAGATGCTTCGCCGCCGGCTCTGCAGGACGTTCCAGTAATTTCTAAACAGCAGCATCATACAAAGTCAGCCCCGGCCCTCATGATTGAGGGCCGGGGCTGACTTTTTTGCTGTAAGTAGTGCAAGACTACCCTTGCACGAGTTTATCCGGAGTGAGAGGCAACGAGCGGAAGCGGCGGCCGGTGGCGTGGTACACGGCGTTGGTAATAGCCGCGGGCGTGCCCACGCAGCCAATCTCACCAATGCCCCGGGCCCCCAGCTCACTGATGTGCGGGTCAGGAATATTCAGCCACTCCACCTGAATGTTGGGAGTATCGGCCATGCTGGGCACGTGGTAGTCGGCTAGGTTGCGGACTACGGCGCGGCCGTTGCGCGGGTCGTACTGGGTTTCCTCCATGAGAGCCGCGCCCAGGCCCATAGACACGCCCCCGATAATCTGAGAGTGGGCCGTTTTGGGATTCATCAGGCGGCCCACGTCCAGCACCGCGCACAGCTTATCCACCCGCACGGTGCCGGTCAATTCATCCACTCGCACCTTCACAAATATTGCCCCGAACGAGTAAAACGAGTATTTCTCCCGCTCCTCACCCGGTTTAGCCTCACCAGTAGCCTCCAAAGAAGGTAGCTTGGCCCGGCGCAGAATGGCCCCGTAATCCTCGCCCTGAGTGGGATTGTCCTTGCGCACCAGCCGCCCGTCGCGGGCCTCCAGTGCATCCTCGGTAGCCCCGTACAGCGGTGACTTTGCATCCCGGATAGCCAACTGCTTGAGGGCGGCCAGCACATTGCGGCAGGCGGCCAAAGAGGCCGGCCCAATGGTAGCCGTAGTGGCCGAGCCGCCGCTGGTAGGGGCGGCCGGCAGCGTGGAGTCGCCCAGTTCGAAGCGCACCTGCTCCACCGGCAGCCCCAACCCGTCGGCACTGATTTGGCGGAAGATGGTGTAGGCCCCGTTGCCCATTTCGTGGGTGGCGCTTTGCACCAAGGCGCGGCCATCGGCAAATAGGGTGGCCTTGGCCTCGCCGGGGCGGCGGGCGGCGGGGTACATGGTGGTAGCCATGCCGTAGCCAATGAGGCTGTTGCCCTCGCGCATGGAGCGGGGCTTGGGGTTGCGCTTGCTCCAGCCAATGAGCTCCTGGCCGCGGGCGTAGCACTCGCGCAGGTGCTTGCTGCTCCAGGGCTTGCCGGTTTCGGGGTTTTTCTCGGCGTAGTTGCACAGGCGCAGTTCCACGGGGTCCAGGTTCAGTTCGGCGGCCAGCTCATCTATGGCGCACTCCAGGGCCCAGCCGCCCACGGTTTCGCCGGGGCCGCGCATGGGGCAGGGCGAAGGTAGGTGCAGGTGATTAAGCTGGTGCACGAAACCCAGATTGGGCACCGCGTACATCATGCGGGAAACCCTGGCGCAGGGCTCGGTAAAGCCGCTTGACTGGGAAGAATGGGTTTGGGTATCGTGTTGCAGGGCGGTGAGCTTGCCGTCGGGGGTGGCGCCGAGGCTGAGGGTTTGGCGGGTGGCGGCGCGCTGCCCGGCCACGGCAAACATATCCTGCCGCCGCCACTCTATTTTTACCGGCCGTTTCACCACCCGTGCGGCCATGGCAGTGAGCAGGGGCGGGGCAAACAGCCAGCCTTTCGAGCCGAACGCGCCGCCAATAAAGGGGCAGATAACGTGCACGTTGTTCTTGGGCAGGCTCAGCGAACTGGATACCACTTCCTGCAGGTTTTCCACGCCGCGGGTGGTGTCGTAGAGTGTCAGGAACTCAGCTCCGTTGCGCGTTTCCCATCGAGCAATGCTAGCCAGCTGCTCAATGGGGTTGTGGTGGGTGATGCCCGATTCGTACACCTGCGTCAGCTTGACCGGGGCGGCGGCCAGGGCCGTTTTCGGGTCGCCCACAGTTACCTGCAGCTTCTCCTCTTTGTTGCCGGTAAAGGTTTCGGGCAGGGTGCGGCGGGTGGAGGTGTCCATTTTCAGCTCGGCTGGGCGCGCATCGTAGGTCACGCGCACCAGGCTGGCGGCGTGGCGGGCCCGCTCCAGCGTATCGGCCACCACCACGGCCAGGGGCTGGCCGGCGTATTCCACGGTGGCGTTCTGCAAAGGCTGGCGGGTTTCCGTAATGCCACCCTCCCCCCGAAACAAGGAGCCATTCACCTTTTCGGGCATGGGCTGAAGGCGGGGCGCATTTTCGTGGGTAAGTACGGCCAGCACGCCGGGGGCCCGCAAGGCTGCCGCACTATCAATGGCGCGCACCGTGCCGTGAGCTACACTGCTGCTCACCACGGCTCCGTAGGCGAGGCCCGGCACGTCCCACTCGGCGCTAAAGCGCGCCGCCCCCATTACTTTCAGCCGCCCATCTACTCGGTCGAGCGGTTTTCCGGTTGCTTCTACCATTTTATTGAGCTGTTAGCTAGTGCGGTTGGCTGTTGTAGCCGATTCACGAACGATGTAGCCGCGGACGACGAGACGCATACTTGCGTCTCGTCGTCCGCGCCGTGTGCTGTTCAACGACGAGACGCAAGTATGCGTCTCTACACCGTTCAGGAAACCTCCATAGCTTTATTGTCGATGTATATTTTCCAGTTGCTTGAGATGAAAGTCATTCGCTAGCCACCCATAGCTATTCGCCGCCCATGCCGCCTACGCTGGCGGCGAAGGCCGTGCCAGCCGGACCCTGCAGGGGCTGCAGGCCGCTGGTTTCCAGCAACGCCCGCACCAGCAGGTTGCGGCCCATCGGAATCTTGTAGGCATTATGCTCCAGGGGCTGGGCGTCGGCAAAAGCCGCTTTGGCGGCGGCTTGGAACAGCTTTTCTGAGGGCTTTTTGCCAGCCAATAGCGCCTCGGTTGCGGGCACCCGCCAGGGCTTGTGGGCCACGCCGCCCAGCGCCACCCGTGCCCGCCGGATTTTCTTGCCATCCATTTCCAGCGCTACCGCGCACGAAACCAGCGCAAAAGCGTATGAAGCCCGCTCGCGCACCTTCAGGTAATGGGAGCGGCCGTTGAAATCGGACAGGTCGATACTGGTAATCAGCTCGCCGTGGGCCAGGGTGGTATCGTGCTGGGGCGTGTCGCCGGGCAGGCGGTGCAGGTCAGGGAAAGCAATGGTACGGCTACCGCTGGGACCGGTAACCTGCACCTGGGCGTCGAGGGCGGCCAGGGCCACGGCTAAGTCGCTGGGGTGAGTGGCCACGCAGGCGGCCGAGGCCCCAAACAGGGCGTGCACCTTGTTGATGCCCTGCAGCGCGGCGCAGCCCGTGCCCGGCTCCCGCTTGTTGCAGGCCTGGGCCGGGTCGCGGAAGTAGGGGCAGCGGGTGCGCTGCAAGGGGTTACCGCCCAGGCTGGCCATGTTTCGAATCTGGGTGGAAGCTCCCGCCAGCAGGGCCTCGCTCACGGCCGGGTAGCGGGCCAGCACTTCGGGGTGCAGGGCCGCCGCCGTGTTGGATACGCCCGCGCCCAGCCGTAGTCCGCCATTCAGGGCACTAATGGTGTTGAGGGGCAGTTGGGTCACATCCACCAAGAGGTTGGGGCGCGCCACGTCTTCCTTCATCAAATCGAGTTGGGAGGTGCCGCCGGCTATGAAGGCCGCGCCGGGGGCCGGAGCTACGGCCGCTACGGCCTGGGCGGGCGTGGTGGCCCGCTGGTAGGTAAAGGGGTGCATAGGGTAGCGGCTAGGCGGTTTGAGTTCCCTGAATGGCGGTAATGATGTTGGGGTAGGCCGCGCACCGGCACAGGTTGCCGCTCATAGCCTCCCGAATTTCGGCGGCCGAGCGGCGCTGTTTGTCCTGCACCAGCGCGGTGGCCGCCATAATCTGCCCCGGGGTGCAGTAGCCGCACTGGAAGGCGTCGTGCTTTACAAAAGCGGCCTGCATGGGGTGCAGCCTTTCGCCCTGAGCCAGCCCTTCAATGGTAGTAATTTTTCGGCCCTCGCTCATCACGGCTAGCGTGAGGCAGGACAAGGCGCTTTGCCCGTCAAGGTGCACGGTACAGGCTCCGCACTGCCCATGGTCGCAGCCCTTTTTGGTACCGGTCAGGTGCAGGTTTTCACGTAGCGCATCCAGCAGGGCCACGCGGGGCTCCACCTCCAGGCGGTGCGTTTCGCCGTTGATGGTTAGGGTAATAGGCACTGTGGCGGCGCTGGGAGCTGGCATGGGCGGTTGGGTTTCGGTAGGTACCACGGGCTCGGCGGCTTCCGCAACCCCCACTAGCATCAGCAACGCCGCCGCGGCCAGCGTAGCCGTGACGAAGGTGCGACGCGACAAGCCGCTAGCTGCGGCCGGTACCGGGGCGGCAGTAGCGGAAACTTCAGTAGCGGCGGCCTCCGGGCGCAGAGCCTCCAGGGCCGCCAGCACCTGGCCCGCCCGCAGTTCCAGCCCGGGGAGTACCGTTGTCTGCCAGCGCACCCGGCCCTGCTCATCCAGTAGCACCAAAGCCCGCTGGCCCGCTACGCCAAACTGTGCCGCCACTGGTTCGTGGCAACTCAATGAGTGCCAGTAGGAAGTTGCAACGTCGGGCGCGAAATTGCCGTGGTCAAACTCGCGTAGCAGTTGGGTGAAAATCGTGCTTTGGTGAGCCTGAGCCGGGTTCCACTCATCGGGGGCGAAAGCCAGCAGCACGGGCTGGCCGCGCAAATCGTGCAAGTGAAGGCCGTTGGGAAGCAGGCAGTTCGGGGCGGATGCGCCGAGCGGGAGCCGTAATTGATCAGACATGGTAGGAGCAAGTTCATACTACCATACGTGAACCAGCCCGTAATGTGGCCTCATTGTTCAGGTAAGCAGGCGGCCGTAACTTAACTCGGTAATAGGCCGGCTGGTATAAGCCGGCTGCCAGGAGTCTAAAAGATGCCTTGTTACCTATGAAACCCACTTTCCTTACGGAAGCCGGTGCTTGGCCCCGGCTTCCGGTAGCGGCATAATTCTGCACGAGCAGGGAGTGGCAATGCATACTAAAATCTGCTCACACTGTGCTACAAAAGCAACAGGTGAGAAAAGACACCGCCCCGGCTGCCAGGTCAACCGGGGCGGTAGGAAACCCATACGCGCAGCAGGCTAGCCCTCCGGGGTAGCCACCACGTATTCGGGGTCTTCCAGAATATTGACCTCGATGAGGGCCCCGGCGTTTTGCAGCAGGCGGCGGCAGTCGGGGCTGAGGTGGCGCAGGTGCAGGGTTTTGCCCGCCCGCTGGTACCGCTCCGTGAGCTTGTGCAGCGCATCAATGCCCGACATATCGGCCACCCGACTTTCCCGGAAATCAATGACCACCTCGGCCGGGTCGGCGGCGGGGTCGAACTTCTCGGTGAAAGCCTGCACCGAGCCGAAGAACAGTGGGCCGTACAGCTCATAGTGCTTGGCCCCGCTGGCATCCAGATACTTGCGGGCCCGGATGCGCTGGGCGTTTTCCCAGGCAAAGGCCAGGGCCGACACCACCACGCCCAGCAGCACCGCCAGCGCCAGGTTCTGCGACACGGCCGTTACCAGCGTTACCAGGGCCATCACCACCACGTCGGTACGGGGCATGCGGCGCAGAATCCGCAGGCTGGCCCACTCAAACGTGCTGATAACTACCGTAAACATTACCCCCACCAGCGCTGCCAGCGGCAGCCGCTCAATAAGGGAGGATCCGGCCACCACGAACAGCGCCAGCGCCAGGGCCGCCACCACTCCCGACAGGCGCCCCCGCCCCCGCGACTCCAGGTTCACCATCGTCTGCCCGATCATGGCGCACCCGCCCATGCCCCCGGTAAGGCCCGAGGCCACGTTGGCCAGGCCCTGAGCCATGCAGTCCTGATTGCTCTGGCCGCGGGTATCGGTAATTTCGTCTACTACGGTCAGAGTCAGCAGGCTTTCGGTGAGGCCCACCAGCGCCATGATAATGGAGTAGGGCAAGACCAGTACCAGCGTATCCCAGGTGAAGGGAATTTGGGGCCAGTGCGGTTGGGGCAGGCCCCCGGCAATGGAAGCAATATCCCCCACCGATTTGGTATCGAGCCCGCCCAGAATAACCAGGGCCGACACCACGGCAATGGCCGCCAGGGAGGCCGGAATGGCCTTGGTGAGGCGGGGCAGCAGGTACACAATGGCCATGGTCAGGGCTACCAGCCCTAGCATTAGCAGAAGCGGAGTGCCGCTGAGCCAGTGCTCCTTGCCGCCTGGGCTCGCTACCTTAAACTGCTCCAGCTGGGCCATAAAGATGATGACGGCCAGCCCGTTGACGAAGCCGAACACCACTGGCTGGGGCACCAGCCGGATAAACTTGCCCCAGCGCAGCAGCCCCACGCCCATCTGAATCAGGCCCATCAGGACCACGGCGGCAAACAGGTACTCGGGGCCGTGCTGCTCTACCAGGGCCACAATGACCACGGCCACCGAGCCGGCCGCCCCGGAAATCATGCCCGGCCGCCCGCCGAATACACTGGTGAGTAGACAGATGATGAAAGCCGAGCCAATACCCACCAAGGGGCTAATATGGGCCAGCAAGGCAAAAGCCACCACTTCCGGCACCAGGGCCAGGGCCGTGGTTAGGCCGGCCAGCACTTCGTTCTTCGCATTAACGCGGTACTGGGAAAAATACGCGGGGAGGGTACTCATCGAACTCACTAAGGAAAAGGCAAAAGAAAAGCCGCACGCTTCGGGCAGGAAGCGGCGGCAAAGGGTAAGCGGGCCAATTTCTCAGGGTGGAGTGGGCGTGCTGGCAGGAAAGGAAGGGGAGAGGAAGAGCAACATACGCCCAGCAAAGATACGCAGCCGGCCGCTGCCACCCAGGCATGCAACATTACCATACACCATTACAACGAAATGCGGACGTGCTTAAGGCTCGGGCCGCAATTCACGCGCGGGGCCTGCAACCACGCGGCCTGCGCGCTACTCCTCCGGGCACGGCACTTACTTTTGAGCAGAAACCGGGCCCTTGCACCAGGGACAAAAGCCCGTTGAAAATTCCCTTAAAATCCTGTGTCTATAAAACTATGCGCGTATTCACACTGGATGCCATCAAGCAGATTCAGGATTTTCAGTTTCTTACCGATTCCTCCGGTTACGTGCTGGCGGACGGCGGGCAACTTTACCGATTCCGGGGCAACCACGCGGAGCCGGTAGCCACGCCAGCCGGTTTCACGGTAACTCAGTTTCACTTTCTGGATGCCACGCACGGGGCCGTAGCCGGCAACTACCGGCCGGCGGCGCTGCCGGTGCAGCAGGGCAGTGTGGGGGTGGTGGCTTTGCTGCCGCTGGTGCTAGTGCTGCTCCTGCGTAAATCGGTAGGGCAGCAGCTTAGGGCCGCTTTGTTGAGCCTGCTACTGCTGGGTGGCCTGCTGGCGGGGTGCGGCCGAGGGTGGCAGCAATACCGCACGCCCGACCCAGCCTGGGAAGGTGTTACCCAGCTCAGCCGCTCCCAGCTCAAGCAACATTCCACCCACCAGTACGTGGGCAACAAAGGCCAGAAATCCTTTATTGCCCTGACGCAGACGGGCGGCGCAAGCTGGGAAACCCGGCAAATTCCGTCCAACTTCTACGTCACGGCCCTCACGGCCATCGGCCGCAATTTTCTGGTGGGCACCTATGCCAACCCCCACGAGAGCCCCAGCCCCTTGCACGCCGATGGCGACGTCTGGATTTATGGGCAAGACTCCACTTTCAGCCCTGAGCTGGCCCGCAACGTCCCGGCGCGTCCGTATGGGTTGGCGGTGCACCGGGCCGTGCGGGGCTTCAGCTTCTCAGCCACCGGTGAACAGCTGTTCATCTTCGGTAGTGACCGGATGCCGACGCTGCCGCCGGATGAAGTAAGTGCCACGGCCGGTAATATCTACGAGCTGCCGGTGTCGTTGCGCCCGCCCTACCGCCTGCTGGATGTGCCCGATACCGTGGAAGTCACCTCCCTGGCCCAGGCCGATACCGGTGAGCTATGGGCCACGCTGGACAACCGCAAAGTGCGCCTTTCCAAGGGCGTGCTACGCTACGTGCCGCTGCCCAGCCGGCAGCTGCTGCGCTTCACTCAGGGCCGCTGGCAGCCGTACGCGCTACCCCAGGCCCGCAGCTTCGGGCAGGTGGCTTTCGTGGCCAATACCGGAAAAGGCTACCTCCTGAGTGAAGCCGGCCAGGTGCTGGCAACTGCCGACAATGGCACCACCTGGCAGCCCATCAGCCTGCGGAATATCCGTCGGATCAAGCCCTGGCGGCGCGCTTTAACGCTTCAGCAGGGAGCCAACCAACTCCTTCTGGTACCGGATACCGGGTCCTGATAGAACCCGCACCGGCTCAGGCGTGCATGGTTAGTACCGGTTGGGGGGCGTGCAGGGCCACGGCCTCGGAAGTGCTGCTCTGAAACAAGTGGCTGAGGGCGGAGCGGCCGTGGGTGAGCATCACCACCAAATCGGCGTGGGCCTGCTCGGCGAAGCGCGGAATGCCGGTACTCACCCGGGGGGCATCAAACACGTCGGCCTCGTAATGCGTGAGCTGGTGGCGGCGGGCGAAGTCCTCAATGGAGTGCAGGGCCGCGCCGTGCCGGTCGGCAGAAGGAGTCACATCCAGCAGGTGCAGCGTGGCCTCCGGGAACAGGGCCTGTAGCTGCCGGAGCCCCGGTACGGCCCGGTCGGCCTCGGGCGTGAAATCGGAGGCGAAAACCAGGTGCTGCACTGTGAAGTCGGTGGCCGGATGCTTCACCGTAAGCACCGGACAGGGTGCCAGCCGCATGATGCGCTCCGTGTGCGAATCCAGGAAAAACCGCGTCCAGGAAGTGTGCTCGTGGGCTCCCATCACCACCAGGTCAATGTGATGCTCCCGGATGGTTTCCAGCACGGCCGGCTCAAACTCGGCCGTCAGCACCAGGTCGCGCACTGGTACATCGGGCATTAGTTGGCGGGCCTCGGCCATCCACTCGTGCATGCGGCGCTTGGTGGCCTGCAGCAGCTTGAGCATGTACACGTTATTGAGGCCATCACTGCTCAGCATGCCGCCCGAAGTAGCAATACCCGAAGCCGGCGGCGCATCTACCACGTGCAGCAGCGTGATGTGGCCCCCGCTGCGGTGGGCCAGCTGCAGGGCTGCCTCAAGGGCATAATGGGCTTCCGGAGAGAAATCAGTGGGAACAAGCAGATTTTTCATGGGATGGGAGCTGAAAAATGGATGCTGAACGGGACAGTAACTGAATGGTCTGCAGGGGAGTACGTGGGAAAATATACTGATTCTGTTTCTGAAAACCAACTATCCGTTATTGAATTATTACAATTCGGGAGCGGGGAAGCTGGCCCTGACGTGGAAAAACCAGACAGGAGTAGTGTGTTGATAGACAGTGTATTGCCGCTGAGCGTAGGCTCGGCAGTACGGGCCAGTTTCCAAGCTCAACCCAAAACAATCGAAACGCTTTGCTAGTAGCTACCCGCAGCCGACCGGCATTATTTCCCCCGGCCGCACGTTAACCGCCTATGACAACTTCACGCCAACCGCTCGAGCAGGCTACCTTCACCAATTCCTTTGTGGAGGAGCTACAGGGGGATGTTTCCCGGGAAAACGTACCCCGGCAGGTGCCCGGCTACCACTACTCGCCGGTGCAGCCTACGCCGGTACAAGCCCCCCGGCTGCTGGCCTGGTCAGAAGAGTTGGCGGCGTTTCTGGGTGTAGCGCGGCCGTCTGAGCAAGGGCCGGCGGTGGAGCTGCTGGCCGGGAACCGCGTGGCCACCACCATGCAGCCTTACGCCGCCCGCTACGGCGGCCACCAGTTTGGTAACTGGGCCGGGCAGCTCGGCGACGGGCGGGCTATTTCCTTGGGGGAGTTGCTGGCCACCGACGGCAGCCGCTGGGAGCTGCAGTTGAAAGGAGCCGGGCCCACGCCCTACTCCCGCCGGGCTGATGGGCGGGCCGTGCTGCGCTCCTCTATCCGGGAGTTTCTGTGTTCCGAGGCCATGCACCACCTGGGCGTACCCACCACCCGGGCCCTGAGCCTGGTGAGCACCGGCGACGAGGTGGTGCGCGACATGTTTTACAACGGCAATGCCCGCCCCGAAGCTGGCGCCATTGTGTGCCGGGTGGCGCCCTCATTTGTGCGCTTCGGCAATTTCCAGATTCTGCTGGCCCACCAGGAGCTGGATAATCTGCGCCAGCTGGCCGACTACGTAATTCGCCACCATTTCCCCGAGTTGGGTGAGCCCTCGGAGGAAGTATACAAGCAGTGGTTTACCGAAATTTGCCGGCGCACGGCCGTGATGATAGCCCACTGGATGACGGTGGGGTTTGTGCACGGGGTGATGAACACTGACAACATGAGCATTTTGGGTCTGACCATCGACTACGGCCCCTACGGTTGGCTGGAGCCGTACGAGCCCGGCTGGACCCCCAACACCACCGACTTCAGCACCTACCGCTACGCTTTTGGTCAGCAGCCCCGGGTGGCCCTCTGGAACCTGATGCAGTTGGGCCAGGCCCTTTCCCCGCTGGTAACCGCGCCCAACGAAGCCCTGCGGCCCGGCCTGGATACGTATGCGGCCACCTTCAACCACACCCGCCAGGCCCTAATGCTGGGCAAGCTCGGCCTCACTGCCCAGCCCGATGCCGCCCCCGACCTGGCTTTGGCTGAAGCGCTGGATACGGCCCTGGAAGCCTCCGAGGTAGATATGACGTTGTTTTTCCGGCGCCTGTCGCACTTGGTACCTGAGCTGCTGGCCGCACCCGAAGGTGACGCGGCTAACCATCGGGCGTTCATTGAGGAGGCGAGCTACAACCCTCAGGGTGCGCCACACACACTGCTGCTGGCGTGGCTGCAGCGCTACACCGAGCGGTTGAGACTGGAAACTGCCTCCCCCGAGGATATTCGAACGGGTATGCTGGCCGTCAATCCTAAATACGTGCTGCGCAACTACCTGGCGCAGCTAGCCATTGAGGCCGCGGAGGCCGGCGACCTGACGGATCTGGAACGGCTTTACCATGTGCTGAAAACTCCCTTCGAGGAACACCCCGCCTATGAGGACCTGGCCGCCAAGCGCCCCGAGTGGGCCCGTACCAAACCGGGCAGCGCCACCCTTTCGTGCAGCTCTTGATGAAATATTAGTTGTTGGGTGTCAGTTGTTGGTTGTTAGCAGAAGCTCGTTCGCGAATAACCAACAACTGACACCCAACAACCATCAACCACCCACTCACTCATACCTGCCGCAGCAGCCAGGTGTAGGCCGCGGCCACGTCATCGAAGAGGAGCACGGTGGGGATGGTAACGAAGCGCATGGCTGTTTCCATGGATTTGCGGGCCGGCCAGTAGGGGGGACACACCCAGGCCACGTGCCGGATGCCCTGCCGGGCCAGTTGCTGGTAGTACTCACTGCCCACCCACCGGGCCCCCAACTCCCAGTCGCTGGTCACTTGGCTGTTATCGTTGAGCATTTTGCGGCAGGGGTACTGCTGCAGGTACTGCAGAATTAGCTCGCCGCCCGCCCGGGATGATTGAGCATCGTGTGCGCCCTTCCACTCCACAAACAGCCAGCTATTGGCAAAATCGTAGGAAATACTTAGGGGAGAGGTATCGTACAAATGCTCCATATGCTGGGGCGGTAAATAGGCTGGGCAGATGTACCCGCGCGGACATAGTTACCGGAATATAAACTAAAAAGCGCAAAACCTACGCAAGGCAATGCTTCGATGGATTGATGTACTGACATACGCAAAATACGGTAACCCGGAGCCGCCGCGTCGTGTGGTGCTCTCGGAGGCTGCGTGGTGCCGCCTGTTGTCGGTGGACTGCTACGCGGTGATGCGCAACCGGAGCACCGAGCCACCCTACCGCAACGCCTACTGCCGCAGCTACGAGCCGGGCTGCTACCACTGCGCCGGCTGCGCAACTCTACTGTTCGATTCGGCCACCAAGTACCACGCCATATCCGGCTGGCCCAGCTTCACCCAGCCCGCCACCCGCAACGCCATTCGCTACGCCTTCGACGACAGCCACCACATGCAGCGCATGGAGGCCGTGTGCAATGTGTGTGAGGGCCACCTCGGCCACGTTTTTCCCGATGGACCCGCTCCAGCGGGCTTGCGCTACTGCATCAACTCCGTGAGCCTGGAGCGGAGGTAACGGGTTCAAGCACCTGGCCTCCGGCAGAATATTGGGCGCCTAACCGCCAAGCCATCAGCTAGCTTCGGCCGTAAAGGCCCCCGGGCATAAGGGTAGGGTGGATACTTCCCTGCCAGCCTCGTATACGGAGCCGCCAACTCGCTTCACCGCCATGCCTGATTCCTCTCAATCTACTGCCAACTTTAACGGCTTCGTGCGGGTGCGCGGGGCGCGGGAACACAACCTCAAAAACGTGGACGTGGACATCCCGCGGGATGCGCTGGTAGTGTTTACGGGCGTATCGGGCTCGGGCAAAAGCAGCCTGGCGTTTGGCACCCTGTACGCCGAGGCCCAGCGCCGCTACCTGGAGTCGGTGTCGCCGTACGCGCGGCGGCTGTTTCACCAGATGTCGGTGCCCCAGGTGCAGTCTATTGACGGGCTGCCGCCGGCCGTGGCGTTGCAGCAGCAGCGCGGCACGCCTACCACGCGCTCCTCGGTGGGCTCAGTTACTACCCTGTCCAATCTGGTGCGCATGCTGTATTCCCGGGCCGGCGACTATCCTAAGGGCCAGGGCATCATTTACGCCGAGGCGTTTTCCTCGAACACGCCGGAAGGAGCCTGTCCCACCTGCCACGGTTTGGGCCGCATCTATGAGGTAACCGAGGACAGCATGGTGCCCGACCCTACCCTTACCATCCGGGAGCGGGCCATTGCGGCCTGGCCCCAGGCCTGGGGTGGCCAAAACCAGCGCGACATCCTCGTAACCCTGGGCTATAACGTGGATGTTCCGTGGCGGGAGTTGCCCCGGCAGCAGCGCGACTGGATTCTGTTCACGGAGGAGCAGCCGGTGGTGCCGGTGTACCCTGGCTACTCGCCTGAGGAAACCCAGCGGGCCCTCAAGCGCAAGGAGCCGCCCAACTACATGGGCACCTTCAGCAGTGCCCGCCGCCACGTGCTGCACACCTTCGCTACTACGCAAAGTCCACTCATGAAGAAACGGGCGTTGCAGTACATGCTCAGCACCGAGTGCCCTACCTGCCAGGGCAAGCGCCTGCGCCGGGAGTCATTGAGCGTCACGTTTGCCGGGCTGGATATTGCCGATTTCTCAGCCCTGCCGCTCAAGCGTCTGGAGGCCCTGATCCGGCCTTTTGCCGAAGGCAAAGCCCGCGCCCAGGCCCACGATGCCGCGCACCCGGAGCAGGCCGAAGTAGCCCGCCGCATCACCCAGGATTTGTGCGCCCGCCTCACCGTGCTGCTCGACCTGGGCCTGGGCTATTTGTCGCTAGAACGCAGCACGCCCACGCTTTCACCGGGTGAGCTGCAGCGGCTGCGGCTGGCTACGCAGCTGTACTCTAACCTATTTGGCGTGGTGTATGTGCTGGATGAGCCCTCGGCCGGCCTGCACCCCTCCGATACCCAGGCGCTGCTAAAAGCCCTGGCCAGCCTGCGGCAGGCTGGCAACTCCCTGTTCGTGGTAGAGCACAACCTGGACGTGATTCGGCAGGCTGATTGGCTGGTAGATGTGGGTCCGGCCGCCGGTGAGCTGGGCGGCGAAATCCTGTACAGCGGGGAGCCAGCCGGTTTAGCCAACGTGCCGCATTCGGAAACTCGCCGCTTCCTGTACCCGACTACCGGCTCGGCCTCAGTTGACGCCGCCCGGCCGGCACAGGGTTGGCTGCGGCTGGAAGGAGTACACCGCAATAACCTGAGCAACCTGGCCGTGGAATTCCCGCTGGGCGTGCTGACAACCGTTACGGGGGTGTCGGGCTCGGGTAAATCCAGCCTGGTTAGCCAGGTGTTGGTAGAGCTGGTAGCCGAGCAGTTGGGTCAGGCCGTCGAAGCGGAGGAAGAAGCCGAAACCGATCCGTTGGAACGCACCGCCGCCCCCACAACCGGCGGCCGCATTGTGGTCGGCTTAGAAGCCATCAAACGCTTGGTGCGCGTGGATCAAAAGCCCATCGGCCGCACGCCCCGCTCCAATATGGCAACGTATACCGGCCTCTTCGACCACGTACGTAAGTTATTTGCTGCCACCCCCGAGGCCCGTAAACGCCGCTACGATGCCGGGCGGTTTAGTTTCAACGTAGCCAAAGGCCGCTGTGAAAACTGCCAGGGCGAAGGATTTGTGATGGTGGAACTGCTGTTTCTGCCCAGCGTGTATGCGCCCTGCTCAGTGTGCCACGGCAGCCGCTACAACGCCAAAACCCTCGAAATTCACTACCAGAATAAGAACATTGCGGAGGTGCTGAACCTGACGGTTGATGCGGCCTGGGAGTTTTTCCGGGACGATGCCACCGTGCACCGGGCCCTCACTGTGCTGCGCGACGTGGGCCTGGGCTACCTGCGCCTGGGCCAGCCCGCCACCGAGCTGAGCGGGGGTGAGGCCCAGCGCATCAAGTTGGCCACCGAACTGCAGCGCACCGGCCGGGGCAACTCCCTCTACGTGCTGGATGAGCCCACCACCGGCCTGCACCCCGCCGATGTGGAGCGCCTGCTCGCCCAACTGCAAAAGCTGGTAGATGCGGGCAATACCGTACTAGTAGTGGAGCACGATATGCGCGTAGTAGCCGCCTCCGATTGGGTACTGGACATGGGCCCCGGTGCCGGCGACGAGGGTGGGCAAGTGGTGGCCGCCGGCCCACCGGCCGAGGTAGCTAAGTCCCGAAACAGCAAAACCGCCCCATTTCTGCAGCGGTTTTTGAAAAGTCAAGCTGTAGCAAAATGAAGCTGTAGCAAAATGAACAGGAAACCATCCATTGCGCTCAATGAAGTCGAGGTTTACTTCCGGCAACGGTTGGCCACCACTGCCCCTCCAGGTACACCGCTGACAATAGGCTTGGTCCTTGATGTAATGAGCCAGTTTTACCTTGATACTAGCATCGCCAGCATCGATACTTCAGCATATGATAACGATATGCTATTATTTCAGTGGGGCACTTATTACTACGAAGGCGAAATGGGCCGACAGTTTTGCCTCGATGTCACCCGACAGTTTCAGCTGGAAGGAGAGGAGGAGTTCTGGCAGCTTAGTTGCAGCCTGTATTACCCGCCGGAATATGATGCTCTAGGGGCCGGCAGTTGCTGGTCGGTGGAGTGTGAAACTCTGCAAGACTGGCGGCGTGGACTCAACCGACTGGAATTGGCCACGCTGGCGAATTTACTTCCCAGTCAGGTGAAAATCATACTTTCGGCAACCTGAGCTGCTCTGAACAGGAATCAGCTATTCCTGCTCAGAGTAGTCCATAAAACCTAGTGCGCCACTACCAGCCGCTGTACGGCAACGGCCGTGCCACTTTGAATGCGCAGCAGATAGGTGCCATTTGGCCAAGCGCTGGTATCAAGCGTGTGGCGGCGGCCATTGAGTGGAATAGTGCGCACCAACTGGCCCTGCACTGTATATACCAGCAGTTGGGCCGGGGTAGTGCTGGGCAACTCCAAGGTTACTTGCTGAGCAGCGGGGTTGGGGTAGAGCTGGGGTGCAAACGCCGCGTTTGCGCCGGCTGTAGCCGTAATTTGCGTGGGCACCAGCTGCAGTACCCAGGTTTGGTTGGAGCCCAGCGTCGCCAGGTTGGGCGCCCAGCTACTGAAGCCGCCTTGGTCATCAAGTGTAACGGTGCCGGCTGCCTGTCCTGTAAGTAGTTCCGTAGCTTGGTACACGCCGGCCGGCAGCGTTGATAGAGCCAGGGAGAGTGCCGGGCTGGTCGAGCTGCCCATGTTAGCTACCGTCAGAACCGCCCGTTGCTGGTGCACGCGGGCATAGCTAAGTACCGAGCTGGCCGGGGAGGTGAGGGGCAGCAGATAGCCTTTGCGCAGCGCCTCCTGGCTATTGCGCACCCGGATGAGCTGCTTGTAGTGGTTGAGCAGGGAAGCGGGGTCGGCCTGCTGGGTGGCTACGTTGAACTGGCCGTAGTTGCTGTTGATGCCGCGCCAGGGCGAGCCGGTGGTAAAGCCCGCCTGCGCCCCAGCCGTCCATTGCATGGGTTTGCGCTTGTCCTCATCCACCCCCGAGCCCTGCATGCCCACTTCTTCCCCGTAGTACAAAAAAGGCACGCCGGGCAGCGTGAGGTAAAGCGCGGCGGCCTGCTTCATGCGGGCCAGGTTGCCGCCCAACTGGTCAAGTACCCGGTTCTGGTCGTGGTTAGTGAGGAAGGTGCCGTACTGCAGCTTGGGGTAAGAGCGGTCCACCACGCCCAGCTGGGTGCGTAGGGCGGCAGGGTTGCCCGCGTTCAGGCTGCTAATGATGGCTGCGGCCTGGTCGAACTCAAAGCAGGCGTCGAGGCGCTGGTTGAGCACGTAGGGCACCACGGCCGCTGTGTTCGTCCAGGCTTCTCCAATAGTAAAGGCATTGGGGTTCACGGCCCGTACCGAATCGTGAAACTCCTCCAGAATACCCAGGGTTTCGGGCGTATTCTCCAGAATGTTGCCATTTTCTACCAGATACTTCACTGCGTCCAGGCGGTAGCCATCCACGCCCTTGCGCAGCCAGAACCGGGAGGCATCCCACATGGCGGCTTTCAGCTGGGGGTTGCGCCAGTTCACGTCGGGCATGCCGCTCCAGAACACGCCGTAGTAGTAGCTGCCGTTGCGCGGGTGCCATACGGTGCCGTTGCCCGGCCCCGTACCCTGCACCGTATTCGACCACCGGAACCAGTCCCGGTACGCGTTGGCGGGGCTGCTGGCGGCCTGCTGAAACCAGGGGTGCTGGTCGGAGGAGTGGTTGAGCACCAGGTCGATAATTACCTTGATACCGCGCTGGTGAGCCGCAGTCAGGAAAGCCTCAAACTCGGCCATGCTGCCATAGTCGGGCTCGGTAGCTTTGTAGTTGGTTACGTCGTAGCCGTGGTAGCTGGGGCTCTCCATCATGGGCATCAGCCAAATGCCGGTGATGCCCAGGTCGGAGGTAGTGGCAGGGTTGCCGTCGTTGAGGTAGTCGAGCTTCTGGGTGAGGCCCGCGAAGTCACCCTTCCCGTCCCCGTTGCTGTCATAAAAGCTGCGCACAAACACCTCATAAAATACGGCGTCATTCCACCAGTGCGTAGTGTACTCGGTGAGGGAGGGCGTGCACGTCTGGCAGGTGCCGAAGCACACGGCCGGCATGGTATTTACGGCGGCCGTGGCATCAAACACGCGGGTCAGGGTGCCGCTGGCATCGGCGGTGCCACAGGCGGCGGGCACGGTTTCCGCGCCGCTCAGCACGTTGCCGTTCACGAAGCGGTACTGAAACCGGATGGGGGCGGGCAAGGCAATCTGCACCTCGTAAATTCCGTCGCCGTTGTCGTCGGTGAGGGGTAGGGCAGTAGCGTCGCCTTCCAAGCCGTAGCCGGCCAGCGGCTGAAAGTTACCAACGATGTGCACCCCGGTTCGGGCCACGGTTTGGCCGCGCATGTTCACGGCGAAGCGTACCTGCGTGTTGCAGCCGCCGAAGGTCAGCACCGGCAGCCGCACCGCGCTGCTGCCCACCACCACTTGCCGGTTCACGTTGCCGCTGCCATCCGTAACGCCGCAGGTGGCAGGCGGTAGCTCGGCCCCGCCCCAAGCGTTGCCGTTCACAAACTTGTAGAGGTAGGTGCCGGCCGGCACGTTCACCGTCACCTCGTAGATTCGGTCGTTATCCGGGTCGGTGAGCAGGGTGGTAGCGGGGTTCCAGTCGGCGGGGTAGCCGGCGGCGGCCTGAAAGTTGCCGGCCACGTGCACGCCGCCGGCAGCCACCGTCTGCTGGCGCATATCTACCCGGAAGGTAAGCTGCACGGCTTGGGCCCCCAGGCTACTCAGCAGTAGTAAAAGCAAGGAGAAGTATTTCATTCAGTAAAGAGCAAGTTGGCGAAGGGAAAGGCTTCAAAGATACCACGAAAGCAAGTGGCCGGGCCGTAAAAAAAGCTCGCCTGCAACCAGTATAATGCTGGAACCAGGCGAGCTGAACAGGTAGCAGAAGGCGGCTGCCTCTACTCAAACACAATGGTCTTATTGCGGTGCACGGCCACCTGCTCCCGAAATACCAAGGTAAGGGCGCGGGCCAGGGTCAGCTTCTCCACGTCGCGGCCGGCCTGGGCCATGTCGTGGGCATTTTGGGTGTGGTCCGTCGGAATAACGCTCTGGGCAATAATAGGCCCCTGGTCGAGCTGGTCGGTTACGAAGTGCGCCGTAGCCCCAATGCTTTTTACTCCTCGGGCGTAGGCCTGAGCGTAGGGGCTGGCACCAATGAAAGCGGGCAAAAAGCTGTGGTGAATGTTGATGAGCCGCTCCGGGAAATTGGCCACAAACTCCGGCGACAGAATGCGCATGTAGCGGGCCAGCACCACAAATTCGGGCTCGTAGTGGGCAATTTGCTGGAGTACGGCGGCCTCGTGCGCCTCCCTGGAAATTCCTTCGGCACTGATGTGGTGGTAGGGCACGTTCAGGCGCTCCGTCAGCTCGCGCAGGTTGTCGTGGTTGCTGATAACGGCTATTATTTCAGCCTGCAACTGCCCAAAGAAGTGGCGCACCAGCAACTCGGAAAGGCAATGATGCTCCTTGGTCGCCAGCACCACAATGCGCCGGGCCCGGCTGTCGCGCAGCCGGATGCGGGCCGTGGCAGGCAAGGCGGCAGTCAAATCACGCAGCAAAGCCTCCGGCTCACACTGCCCGTCAAACTCAGTGCGCATGAAAAAGTGGTTGTCCTCGCGCTCCACAAACTCGCCGTTGCGCAGCACATTGAGGCCGTGGCGGTACAGCACTTCGGTAATACGAAACACCAGCCCCGGCTCGTCGGGGCAGTCAATCAGTAGAAAATGAACCATGCGGTTGGGCAAAAAATACGACTCGCAAGATACGGGCAATGTTGGGGTAACTGGCCCCCGTAGCAGTCCTCCGGAACTTAAAACCCCAAACGACAAGGGCCCCGCTGCGTGCGGAGCCCCTGCAAGAGTGATAGTAAGAACTGGTTAGCTGCCTTTGGGCATGCCGCCGGTAACCTCCAGCAGCGCCCCGGTGGCATAACTACCATCCTGGGAGGCAAAATACACGTAAGCCGGTGCTAACTCTTCGGGCTGACCGGGGCGGCCCAAATGGGTGGCGTCGCCAAATTTCTTGAGGTCTTCCTCCAGCATGGTGCCCGGAATCAGGGGCGTCCAGACGGGGCCAGGCAGCACGGCATTCACCCGGATTTTCTTTTCGCCCAGGTAAGCGGCCAGGCCTTTGGTGAAGGTATGAATAGCGCCTTTGGTGCTGGCGTAGTCAATCTGGTGGGGGTTGCCCAGCAGCCCGGCAATGCTACCCGTGTTAATGATGGAGTCACCCTCTTTTAGGAAGGGAATGGCCGCTTGAGCCATGAAAATGTAGCCTTTGATGTTGGTATCGAAGGTGCGGTGAATATTCTCCTCCGGGATGGTTTCAAAATTCTCGTAGCCCATCTGGTAGGCCGCGTTATTAACCAAAATGTTGAAGCCGCCCAACTCGTGGTAGGTGCGGCGCACCGCCTCCCGGCACTCGGTGGCGGAGCGGACGTCGCACTGGATAGCCAGAAACCGGCGGCCCTGGGCCTCCACGGCCCGGCCCACTACGGCGGCATCCTCGGCATTGGTTTGGTAGATAACGGCTACATCGGCCCCTTCCATGGCGAAGGCCAGCGCCACCGCCCGCCCGATGCCGGAGTCGCCGCCGGTAATCAGGGCCACTTTGCCGCGCAGCTTCCCCGCCGGCTGGTAGCTCGACATATCCCAGTCGGGTTGCTGTTGCATGTCGCCCTCGGCGGTGGGGTAGCTGGTGGGCTTGGGCTTGATTTCGCTATTGGTAGGGCGCGGTTCGTTTTGTTCCGTGTTCATATTGCATAGTTAGTTGACTAACTACTACGGCCACCAAGCGGCAAGGACTGGCTGAAGCGAAATATTATTGGCGGCATGAGATGATTAATCCGGCAGAACAGACTAGTTTCAAAAATTAGATTTGTAGCAAGCAGAACTATATAATCTGTCTATATAAGCGGTATTATATCTTGAAAAAAATGTTCTTGAATAGTATATTTGCTTTATCAGATTGGATGATCAATACCTGAGGGTTGCCCCATAATAGGTCTTACTTGACTCTCAACAGAATACAACCTGGTTTGTGACCAACTCCACTAAACTGAACTGTAGTTCCGTTACACATTTACGCATTGTCTTTGTAAGCTCCTGTACTGGCGACTGGGGGGGGAGCGAAGAATTATGGGCCGGAACGGCTCATTTTTTAGTTCGGGCTGGGCATACCGTGAGGGCATTTAAAACGCATGTAGATAAGCACCAGCCCCGGCTACTTGCTCTGCAGGCTGCAGGCTGCCCGGTTACGGATCTTGATCCGGCAGTTTCCCTGAGTCGTCGTATCACTAATCGGCTACTACCATATCGGCAGCAGTACACCGGCCGAAAAATCAGCCAGCGTCTATTGCAGCAGGGGCTGAAAACTTTACAACCCCATATTGTCATCATCTCGCAGGGCTCTAACTACGATGGATTCATCTTTGCTGACATATGTCGGCAGGAGGGTTTTCCTTACATCTTGCTGGCCCAGAAAGCCATTGATTATTTTTTACCTCCTTACCTGGAGCGGCGGCTGGTACAGACGGTTTTTCAAGCTGCCCAGCGTAGTTTATTCGTGTCGCGGCATAATCTCCTGCTCACTCAGCTACAGTTGGGCATGGAGTTGCCAACGGCCGAGGTAGTGTGGAACCCGTTTAATGTACCTTTCCTGGGCGAGTTACCCTGGCCCGTTACCAGTGCCGAGGCCCCCGTTCGACTAGCCTGCGTAGCCCGCCTACACATAGCCGATAAAGGGCAGGATTTACTATTGCAGGTATTGGCCCAGCCAAAGTGGCGCCGCCGCCCCGTTCAGGTAACCTTGTATGGCAACGGGCCCGATAAAATTGCGCTTAGCGAGATGATAAGATTTTTAAAACTGGACTCTTCCGTCAGCTTCGGAGGCCATACAGCCGATATTATGGCTATATGGCGTAACCACCACGCTTTGATTCTGCCCTCCCGCCACGAAGGTTTACCACTTGCCTTGGTGGAAGCAATGCTGTCGGGCCGGCCAACAATTGCGGTAGACGCCGGGGGGATAGCTGAATTGTTGGTTGATAACCAGACCGGTTTTCTGGCAGGAGCGGCTACCGTGCAGGCTCTGGATGAGGCAATGGAAAGAGCATGGCTGCTGCGAGGCCAATGGCCTGCGTACGGAACCGCTGCTGCCCATCATGCTCGGGCTACAGTGCCCGCCAACTCAGTAGAGTTATTAGCCCACAAAGTACTGGAGTGGACGCACGCGCTGGTTTCCTAGCGTAATTTTCCTAGTATTTTATGTATTGCCAGTGGAATTGCCCGTCCTACTATAACCAAGGGTTGCCAGAAAACGGTGCCAAATAAAACTAGGTGGACAAGGAGCACTATCCCATCAGTGTGATGCCGACTACTGAGGGCGATAAGAAAAGCCAGCGGATAAAACACCTCATAATATTCACCCAGCAGAATACGCGTTTGGGGCTGTAAAATCCGGGGCGGGCTACCCCATAAGCGCCATCTCAACCCTTCCAGGGCAGCATACACCAGTAGCAGAACCAGTGACCATAGTTGCTGACTCATGGCAAGAAGTGAGCAGAAAGCCGCAAGCTCAATGGGGAACAGCACAGCTTGTCCGAACCATTGTGCACGCTGTGGGCCTCGGCGTAAGACCCACGTGTCTACATCCGCCTGAGCATCAGCTTCCGCGTCGGAAAGCTGGTGAAGCAGGATATTGCGTAGGCCACAGGTTAGTGCCCAAGTGCCAAGCGCACCGTACCAGAAAGCCGGAAGCTGTTGGCCAGCCCAAGCTGCAACCAATGACACGGTGAGTAATTGCGGAAATAAGTGGGAGCCCGAGGCGTCGGCCAGCACGCCGGCCAACCCTCGTTTTTTCAGGCGTAGCGGAGGGAAAGAGTAAGCCGAAAAAGCTACCCAAGATCCCAAATACAACCAGCCGCTTAAATGGTTGGTCTGCCAAAAGTAAATGCCTGATGCCAGGCCAAACGTCAGGCAGAGGCCCACTGCCAAAGCCGTTGCCCAAGCAGGTTTATTGGCCACCCGATTGTACTTTCCTCCGGCGGCATCATCACTTTGATCGGCCCAGTCATTGATGATACTCACGTACGTGGCGCCCACAGTCAAGCTCAGCAGTAAAACCAATAGTTTGGGTAGTAAAGGCCAAACCGGTATGCCAATAAGATAAGCGGAAGCGTAAAAAGTGGCCAGCACCGGAGAAAACTTACAATTCCACCAATCCTGCAAGCGTGCTATTTCCAACAAAGCGCCATTTGAAGATACACTACTAACAACTCGCGCTTGTGACATAATTTTGGTAGAATCTTGACCAGTCAGCAGTACATGACAACAGCCGGACTGTATATGTCTACATTTGTACAAAGTAAGAGTATAATTACCAGGTAAGAGCAAACCAACCCTACCGGAGAACTTTTATTTTTCAATCATCATACGTAACCGTACCGTATCCGGGGGGTAGTACGGCCAGCGCAAAAATCTTCCTTACTCATAGTGCAAATACCTTATGCAGCCTGTCGTTTCCCAGTTGTCTGATCTGTCGGATTGGCAAAATCAACTGCAGCAAGCAGTTCAGCGGGCTGTTAGCTACCTACGCCAGCGCCAATCCGCTGATGGGCAGTTTGTTTCTTATTGTGCTCTTGACCTGCCTATGCAGGGGTGGCGGTACACCGACAGTGCTGTGTTTCCGACGGCTTTAGTCGCTCACTCTTTGCTACACGTGCCCGCAAGCGCTGAAACAGACCTCATCCTAACGCGGGCTACCGACTTTTTTCGAAATCAGATGAACCACGGCGGTCTATGGAATCATTTTACCAATATCCATCACCTGCGTCACTTATGCCCGCTCGACATTGATGATACAGCCTGCGTATCGGCTATACTGCAGGCGCGGGGCGTCAATTGTCCGGTGCCCACAAATAAGCCCTTAATACTGGCTAATCGGAATAGCAAAGGCTTATTCTACTCCTGGTTTCTACTCCGTCCCCGCTGGGTTGCCAACCGTACTTTCTGGCGTGTTGCCGCCCAGGAATTGCTTCATCCCCTCAAAAGCATATTATTCTGGTACGGAGTTGAGGCCAAGCGGAATGATGTGGATGCAGTGGTAAACGCCAATGCCTTATATTACTTAGGTGCTATTCCAGAAACGCAGGCAGTTATAAGTTTCCTATTGCGCGTCATTGCCAATGAGGAGGAAGGAACGTGTGATTTGTGGTATCTGGACATCTTCTTCGTGTATTACTCATTTACCCGATGTTATTACGCCGGTATTACGCAGCTGGAGCCATTGCGCCAGCCCATTATTACGCGTATCCTAGCGCAGGCTCAGCCCGATGGCCGACTGGGCAAGACACTGGTAGACACAGCGTGGGCCGTGTGCACGCTGATTAACTTACAATGCTACCCCCCTGAATTAGAGCCCGCTGTAAGCTACATTTTGCAAGCGCAGGAGGTTACAGGCGAGTGGCCTCGTTGGCTGGTCTATTACGGCGGACCCAAACGTTTGCTGGGTTGGGGTTCCGAGGAAATAACCACAGCATTTTGCATGGAAGCCCTAACCCGTTACTCTGCCCTGAAAAGAGAGCAAGGGAGAGTGTTGAAGGTTTCCTAGTAGTTATATTCGGCCGCTCACGATTCTGCTGGGTCATCCAGCCGGTGAATGGACAGAACTGCCTGTTAAGTTAGATCAACGAGTTTTAGGTGCTGCAGAACGCCTTTGCTACTCATTACCTGCAAGTCGTAACGCCGGCGCTGTCGCCTTAACATGATAGCGTTAACTGGTAGTGGATAGGGGCGGGTTATGTTGCCTCTATGGCAGACTGCAGGGCTATTTGCTGGTAATGACGCTGTTTGCTTTTCTGCTGCTACCAGGAAGCGGTACAGTGGTGGTATTGATACACTTTATTCCTGCCACGCTCACCAAATCACGTTTATGCACCCGTGCAAAATGCGGAGAGGGGCCACTTGCTGACGCGGAAGCCTAGGGCTGGCAATCCTGGCAGACGCCCGCCAGCAAATAGTCGCGGGTTTGGGCCTGAAATTTAGCCGGCAGCGTTACGGCCGGAATGGCCACCTGGTTGAGGCAGTAAATGTGCTGGCAGTTCGTGCATTTGAAGTGCACATGGTCATCGGAGTGGGCGTGAGCATTGCACTCCATAGAGCAGGCTGCGTAGCGCACCGTATCACTGGTATCAATTACGCGGTGAATTAGGCCGCTTTCCTCGAAGGTCTTGAAGGTACGGTAGAGGGTAATGCGGTCAACCTCGCCGCCAAGTTGCTGCTCCACCTCGTGGCCCGATAAGGCAAACGGCGAAACCGACAGTACCTGCAGCACTGCGCGGCGCACGGGCGTATGGCGCAGCTTGTGGCGGGTAAGAGTCTGAGAAATCCGGTCGGGGGTGGCCATGGTGGTACAAAGATAGGCAGTTTTGCAGGCTAGCGTGCGTTCTGCCAACAACCTGCCTGCTACCGGATTAGTGCCCGCAAAAAAGGCCTCAACTGATGAGTTGAGGCCTTCGTGTTGCAATAGGAGGCTCTTGCCGACAGACACACACCTGTAACTGCCTGGCAGGACGAAACTACGAAAAAGCTCGGTAGAATGTTGAAAAACGGGGATTAAATATATGGACGTACTATATATTCACTGTGTTTCAATCGGTTATGCGTACATAAGGTGCACTGCTAATGCGTTACAGCAATGGTGATGCTGGTATTGGGCGGTTTTCGGATACGCAGCTTCCAGGCAAGAAAGCGGTTAGCCAAGTTTCCGAAAGCAGAGGAGTGGTAGGCATGGGCAAGCGGGCGGGCTTGTAACCGGCCACTACCGAATGCCTGGGAGTAAAAACCTACAAGCCGAACTCATCATTCCCAACCTTAGACATGCTTATCCGTTTGGGAAGCAACCGATGATTAAGTGAATCATTTTGATTATTTATATGCTTTTTGTGTTAAAAAGTTCTAAAAATTATTGTTTAAAACATACATAATGCTTCCTTTGTAGAAACAAAGGTTGCCTCGCTCTGAGCCGTTCCCACCCGGTCTGCTTAAGTCCTTTACGCATACCTCTACTGCCTGCTCCATGGAACGTTACCGGCACTACACTGATACCTCCCGCATCATTCTGCCTGTGGTAGATGTGCTGCTGATTTTCGGGGCTTTCCGTCTGGCGGGCTATCAGCACCTGGGTACCTGGCATTTCAACGGCTACTATCCACTCTTCTTTGCCATTTTTGCCCTGCTATGGTGGATTTTGTCGGGGCAGTTTGCGAACATCTACCGCACCGACCGGCTCATCACCTACCCGGAAAAGCTGCTGTACCTGATGCGCACGTTTGTGCTGCACGCAAGCGTGGTACTGCTCGTAGTGGTAGTGCTGCACCTGTACTGGCCGCCGGCTGAGTACCTGTTTTCGGTGTATAGCCTGTCTACCACGGCGGTGGTGGCTGGCCGCTTCCTGCTTACGTTTCTGTACCGGGCTTACCACCAGCACTTCGCCCGGCCAAACAGCCGCTTTGTGATAGTGGGTGCCGGCCCAAGCGGGCAGGAGCTGTACCGCTTTCTGGAGTCGCACGACCCTATTGCCAATCAGTTCATGGGCTTCTTCACGGATACGCCCGCTTCGCTGTCTGCGGAGTTGCGCCCTTTGGTGCAGGGGCGTTTGGCCGAGTTGAAAAACTATTGCCTGCAGGAGCAGATTGACGAAATCTACTTTGCGATGCCCCTGGACCGGCGGCAGCTGATTGAGGACCTGTCCCGTTTCGCCGACGACCATTTTCTAGCGTTCCGTATTGTACCCGATTTTCGCGGCACCGTCCGTAAAGACGTGAATGTATATTTCTACGACCACCTACCCATTCTCACCATCCGCCACGAGCCGCTGGGCATCCGGACCAACCTGGCGCTGAAGCGGGTATTTGACATTGCCTTCTCATTGGCCGTTATTCTGCTGGCTTTTCCGGTGGTGCTTACGGCTTTGGCCGTGCTTATCAAACTCGATTCGCCGGGGCCTGTATTGTTCAAGCAGCTGCGGCCTGGTAAGCGCAACCAGTTGTTTCCGTGCTACAAGCTGCGCACCATGCGCACCAACCACGGCCAAACGGAACTGCAAGCCACCAAGGGCGACGCCCGCATTACCCGCGTGGGCCGGTACCTGCGCAAGTACAACCTGGACGAATTACCCCAATTCTTTAACGTGCTGCTCGGGCACATGTCGGTGGTGGGCCCGCGCCCCAACATGATTTCGCAACTGGAGGAATACAGCAAGCACATTCGCACTTACCAGATGCGCCACGCCGTAACGCCCGGCATCACCGGCTACGCGCAGGTACACGGCTACCGGGGCGAAACCCGCGAGGCCGGCACCATGGAAAAACGGGTGGAATACGACTTGAAGTACGTGGAAAACTGGTCGTTTGGCCTGGATATGAAAATCATCTTCCTCACCGTGTGGAACATGCTGCGCGGCGAGAAAAACGCCTACTAGCGGTGAAGTTGTGAAATGGTGAGTTTTGCCGTTGCACCCGCGCAGTTGTTGCCAATAGTTCACTTCACCATTTCACAACTTCACCATTCCACCTATGCTGCCCAAGCTGCCCCTGCTGGATTCGTGGATTTCCACCGGTACCCCGGCTGAGTTTGTGGCGGCCATCCTGCGGCTGGGGGCCATGCGCGCATCAGCCTACGTGTGCTTTGCCAATGTACACATGGTAGTAGAAGCCCAGCAGGATGCTGAGTTTCGGCAGATACTGCGCGAAGCCGCCGTGGTAGCCCCCGATGGCAGCCCGGTGGCGGCCTCGGTAAGTTGGTTAAACCCGGGAACACCGCCGCAGCCCCGCGTAGCAGGTATGGATTTGCTGCCGGCTTTATTGGCAGCGGCAGCGGAAAGTGGGCAGTCGGTCTACTTTTACGGCACTACCGAAGAGGTGCTGGCGGCCATGGTAGCCCGGGCCCGGCACGAGTTGCCCACGTTGCGCATTGTGGGTACCTGCTCACCGCCCTTCCGGCCCCTCACGCCGGCCGAGGATGCCGCCGAAATAGCCGCCATTAACGCCGCCGACCCCGATTTGCTGTTTGTGGCCCTGGGCTGCCCGCGGCAGGAGCGTTGGATGGCGGCCCACCGGGGCCAGGTGAAAGCCTGTATGCTGGGCGTGGGCCAGGCGTTTCCCGTGTATGCCGGGCTGGAGCAGCGCCTGCCGGCCTGGGCCCGCCAGCTGTGGCTGGAATGGGCCTACCGCCTCTGGCTGGAGCCGCGGCGGTTGTGGCGGCGGTACTTAGTCACCAATTCCCGCTTTCTGTACCTGCTGGCCCGCCGAGGCGCAGCCCAACTGGTGGGTAAGCCTGCGCCCCGGGCTGCGGCCTGAGTTGCTTTAAGCTAACGATGTCCTGGTAATGCTACCGCTTGCAATGAATGTAAGCAGAGCAGATGTGTTTGATGTACTATACTATTTATATTTTATTTTTACTTCATATAAAAAATAGTAATAAAAAATATTGACAATATTATAAATAGTGCTACATTTCCTAAACCGTAGCCCTTCGTGTACACCGATTGCATGGCGGTAGTTGGGCTTCTCAGCTCGTCTTTTCCTGTAGTCGATGTTTCTCAATTCTACTTCCTATGAAAGCAGTTATTCTGGCGGGCGGCTACGGCACCCGCATTAGTGAGGAAAGCGGTGTGCGGCCCAAACCCATGGTGGAGGTTGGGGGCAAGCCGATTTTGTGGCACATCATGAAAATTTATGCCCACCACGGCATTCGGGATTTTGTGGTGTGCTGCGGCTATAAGGGCCATATGATTAAGCAGTACTTCTCCGACTACTTCCTGCACAACTCGGACGTGACGTTCCGCATGGACCGCAACGAGATGCAGATTCACCGCAACCACGCCGAGCCGTGGACTGTGACGCTGGTAGACACGGGCCAGGAAACCATGACGGGTGGCCGCCTGCGCCGGGTGCGCGACTACCTCACCCCCGGCGAAACTTTCTGCCTGACCTACGGCGACGGAGTAGGGGATATTGACCTGCGCGCCGCCGTGCGCTACCACCGCCAGCAGGGCGTACTGGCTACGCTCACGGCCGTGCGCCAGCCCGGCCGCTTCGGGGTGTTCAACCTCAGCGACGAGAACAGCTTGGTGGGCTCTTTCACCGAAAAGCCGGAGGGTGGCGAAACACCCTGGATTAACGGCGGATTCTTTGTGCTGGAACCTGGCGTGCTCGACTACATAGCCGACGACGACACCGTGTGGGAAAAGGCCCCGCTGGAGCGCCTGGCCCAGGAGGGCAACCTGGCGGCCTTCCGCCACACTGGTTTCTGGCAGCCCATGGACACCCTGCGCGACAAGAACATGCTGGAAGAAATGTGGCAGCAGGGCCGGGCCAAATGGAAGGTGTGGGGCAGTGCCCCTGAGCCCCTGGAGCCCGACCCCGTACTGGCCGAAATTCTGGCTTCGCCGCTGGTAGCTCCGCTCAGTGAGCGGGTAGCCGCCCCCACCATCATGCCCGCCGACTAGCGGTGAGTTAGTGAAGTGGTGATTTAGTGAGTAGGGTGCTAAATGAGCCGTACCGGATGGCTCCTGTCTCAGCCTTATACACTCTCAGATTACTACATCACCAACTCACCGAATCACTAACTCACTAAATCACCTTTCCATATGCGCATTCTTATCACGGGCAATATGGGCTATGTGGGCCCGGGCGTAGTGCGCCACCTGCGTCAGCAGTTTCCGCACGCTGAGTTGATTGGCTTTGACATGGGCTACTTTGCCCACTGCCTGACGGGGCCCACGCGCCTGCCTGAGTCGCGCCTGGACCGGCAGATTTTTGGGGACGTGCGCCACCTGCCCGGGGGCTTGCTGGAGGGCGTTGATGCGGTAGTAAGCCTGGCCGCCATCAGCAACGACCCCATGGGCCAGACCTACGAGCAGGTGACGCTGGACGTGAACTTTCACGCCACCATTGAGCTGGCCCGCCAGGCCAAGGCCGCCGGGGTAAGCAGCTTCGTGTTTGCCTCCTCCTGCAGCATGTACGGGGCCGGGGGCGAAGGGGCTAAAACCGAAAGCTCCCAGCTCAACCCGCTCACGGCCTATGCCCGCTCCAAGGTGATGAGTGAGCAGGACCTGCGCCCCCTGGCCGACGACGAGTTTGTGGTAACCTGTTTGCGCTTTGCCACGGCCTGCGGCTGGAGTGAGCGGCTACGCTTGGATTTGGTGGTGAACGACTTTGTGGCCGGGGCCGTAGCGGCCGGCGAAATCAGCATTTTGAGCGACGGTACGCCCTGGCGGCCCCTGATTCATGTGCAAGATATGGCCCGCGCCATTGAGTGGGCCATTGGCCGGCCCACCGAGGTAGGCGGCAACTTTCTGGCTATCAATACCGGCTCGGCCCACTGGAACTACCAAGTGCGCGACCTAGCCTACGCCGTGGCCGATGCCCTGCCCGGTACCCGCGTGAGCCTGAACGCCGATGCCCCACCCGACAAACGCTCCTACCGCGTCGATTTCAGCCTGTACCAGGAGCTGGCCCCCAACCACCAGCCCCGCCGCACATTGGTAGATGCCATTGCCGAATTGCGTGACGGACTGCTGGCCATGAATTTCCGGGACGCCAGCTTCCGCTCCTCGGAGCTGATGCGCCTGCGGGTGCTCACGCGCCTGCGCGAAACGCAGGAGCTGGGCGACGACCTGAACTGGGCCCGCGCGAGCAGTACCCGGCCTGTGCCGGCTGCTCTGCTAGCCTAGTTTCTCCCCCGCGCTCTACCGCTCAACTACTCCAACCAACCACCACTGCCATGATTTTTACCGAAACGGAACTTGCCGGGGCTTTTATTATTGATGTTGACCGGATGGCCGACGAGCGGGGCTTTTTTGCCCGCTCCTGGTGCGAGGACGAGTTTGCCGCCCACGGCATTCTGATGCCGCCTTTGCAGTCCAACGTCTCCTCTAACCCCCAACGGGGCACCCTGCGCGGCATGCACTTCCAGTTGCCTCCCCACGAGGAAACCAAGCTGGTGCGCTGCACCCGCGGCGCCATCTACGACGTCATCGTGGATTTGCGGGAAGAGTCGGCCACGTACGGGCAGTGGTTGGGCGTGGAGCTTACCGCCGACTCGTTTCGGATGCTATTCGTACCCGGCCGTTTTGCCCACGGCTTCCTCACGCTGCAGGATAACACCGATGTGAGCTACCAGGTATCGGCTAAGTACGCGCCCGGCCACGAGCGGGGCCTGCGCTGGAACGACCCCGCCATCAACATTCAGTGGCCCATTGCACCCACCCTGATTTCCGGGAAGGACCAATGCCACCCCGATTTCCTGTTGCGGGTGCCCGAGCCGGTAGCATAACGCAGTACGCGGCCTGGCGGAGTGCTTACCCCGCCGGGGCGAATACTGGCGCGGCTTCAGGCGGGCTGGTTTCACTCCGTGCTTCCGCTGCTTTTCCGCATTCGGCTACTCAGTTCCTTATTCACTCAGATACTCTCGCATATGCTCATCATTGATACTGCCTTGCAAAAACGTCAGCGGGAAGGCCGGCCCATACGCGTGGCCATGGTAGGCGCGGGCTTTATGGCCCGGGGAGTAGCCCGCCAGATTTGCCGCTACGTACCCGGGATGGAGCTGGTGGCCATTGCCAACCGCACCCTTGATAAGGCTCGCGCTATTTACGCCGAGGCCGGCGTGCCCGATGTGACGGAAGTGGGCACCGTGGCTCAGCTGGAAGCCTGCATTGAGCAGGGCCGCCCCGCCATTACGGACGATGCCCTGCTCCTAAGCCGGGCCAGCGGCATTGAGGCCATTATTGAGGTAACCGGCGCCGTAGAGCATGGGGCCCGGGTAGTACTGGAAGCCATTCGGCACGGCAAGCACATTGTGCTACTGAACGCCGAACTGGATGGCACCGTGGGCCCGATTCTGAAAGTGTACGCCGACCGCGCCGGCGTGGTGTACACCGTATCCGACGGCGACCAGCCGGGCGTTACGCTCAACCTGGCTCGCTTCGTGAAGGGCTTGGGTGTTACGCCGGTGCTGTGCGGCAACATCAAAGGCTTGCACGACCCCTACCGCAACCCCACCACTCAGGAGGGTTTTGCCCGGCAGTGGGGCCAGAACCCGAGTATGGTTACCAGCTTCGCCGATGGCAGCAAAATCAGTTTTGAGCAGGCCGTAATTGCCAATGCCTTGGGCATGCAGGTGGCCCGGCGCGGGATGCTGGGCCCCACCGTAGCGCCGGGCACGCCCGTTACTCAAGCGGCCGAGTGGTACCCGCAGGAGTTGCTGCTGAGCGGTGGCCCTGGTATTGTAGATTACGTGGTGGGCGCAGAGCCAGGCCCCGGCGTGTTTGTGCTGGGCACTATTGATGACCCCGTGCAGCAACATTACCTGAAGCTGTACAAGCTGGGCCCCGGGCCGCTATACTGCTTCCATACGCCCTACCACCTCTGCCACTTTGAAACCCCGACTACCGTAGCCCGGGCCGTGCTGTTCCAGGACGCCGCCCTTGCTCCGGCTGGCCCCATGTGCGTGGAGGTGGTAACGGCGGCCAAAATTGCCCTGCACGCCGGGCAGGTGCTGGATGGTATCGGGCACTATCACACCTACGGCCTGGCCGAAAACGCCGACGTAGCCCAGCGCGAAAACTTACTCCCAATAGGGGTAGCCGAAGGCTGCATTCTGCGCCATGATGTGCCCCAGGATCAGGTGCTGACCTACGACGATGTGCTGCTGCCCGAAAGCCGCCTGATTGACCAGCTCCGCCGTGAGCAGGAAGAATACTTCCGCTCGTACTCCACAACTGCCATCCTCTCGGGTGTCCGCTCTATTCTCTAAGCTGCCCTCAGCGGCCTAGGCTCCTTCCTCTATCTTTCCTCCCCTCGTATGACCACGGAACCGGTTGCCCCGTTCTTGCCCGTGGTGGCTCTTTCTCCCCTCAGTGCGTCGTCTGCCGTATCGTTGGAGGCTGATGCGCTGCTTGGACCCATTGAGCCACCCGTCAGCCCCTGCCGCTTTTGCGGGGCTCCCCTCGATTTTACCTTCGTCAACCTGGGTACCTCGCCCCTGTGTCAGGACCACGTGCGGCCCCATGAGTTCAATCGGGCCGAGGCGTTTTATCCCCTGCACGCGCGGGTATGCCGGGCCTGTTTTCTGGTGCAGCTGGATGAGTTCGTGAGCTCAGAACGTATTTTTCAGCACGACTACGCCTACTTTTCCTCGTATTCAGCCTCCTGGCTGCGCCACGCCCGCCGCTACACCGACATGGCCGCGGAGCGGTTTGGCCTCACGAGTAACAGTCTGGTGGTAGAAGTGGCCTCTAACGATGGGTACCTGCTGCAGTACTTTACGGAGAAAGGGGTACCGGCGCTGGGCATTGAGCCGGCGGCCAACGTAGCGCGGCATGCCCAGGCCAAGGGCATCAACACGCTGGTGCGCTTTTTTGGGCGTGACACGGCCTGCTACGTGGCCCAGGTACACGGACAGGCCGACCTGCTGCTGGGCAACAACGTGCTGGCCCACGTACCCGATATCAACGACTTTGTGGAGGGTATGCACCTACTGCTCAAGCCCGATGGGGTGATTACCATGGAGTTTCCGCACCTGCTGCGCCTGATGGAAGGCAACCAGTTCGATACCATTTACCACGAGCATTTCAGCTACCTGTCGTTTTACACCGTGGAGCAGATTTTTGCCCACCACGGACTCACGCTGTTTGACGTGGAGGAGCTACCTACGCACGGCGGCTCTTTGCGCATTTATGCCCGGCACCTGGCCTCCCGGTGCCACCCAACAACCAGCCGTGTGGCCAAGCTGCGGGAGCTGGAGCTGGCGGCCGGCGTTACGGATTTAAACTACTATGCTCACTTCGAGGAAAACGCCAAAGAAACGAAGCGCAAGCTGCTCGAATTTCTGCTGGAGGCGAAGCGGGCAGGCAAAACGGTAGTAGGCTACGGCGCGCCGGGCAAGGGCAATACGTTGCTGAACTACTGCGGTATTCGTACTGATTTCCTGGACTATACCGTGGATGTAAGCCCGCACAAGCAGGGCAACTTCCTGCCCGGTACCCGCATCCCCGTCTGCCACCCCAACCGCATCCGGCAAACCCGCCCCGACTACGTACTGATTCTGCCCTGGAACTTGCGCGAGGAGATTATGGAGCAGATGCAGGACATTAGGGAGTGGGGTGGGCGCTTTGTGGTGCCTATTCCGGCGGTGCAGGTATTTGATTGATACCTGGAGCGCAACGGTGGGCCGCTTTTGCTTACCTAACGCAGTTCGGGGTACACTGTTTTCCTCTTCCTGCCAAAGTGGACCCATCTTGCCTTAGGTTTCTGTCGCCGTTCATCTCCTCATGGTGGCCGTGCCTAGTACAGCTAGGTATGGCGTGCTGCGCGGCAATATGGCCCCGGCTTTCTAGCTCACCCGAGACGTTGAGCTCGGAGGGCGCAGGGCGGCGGTTGGGCCAGCAATCAGCTCGGGTACTTTTTCCACTGAAAAGCGTCGCAACACAACTTTGCTCATGATGCTGGAACACCTGCCACAGCCACCAGCGTCGCCTGCCAGCCCAGGGCGGATGCGGCCCCGCTTTACGCGCTCAACGCTGCTGCAAAAACGGTTCAACGCTGTAATTCCGGGAGGCAGCCATACCTATGCCAAGGGCGACGACCAGTTTCCGGAGGGCATGGCGCCCTACCTGGTGCGTGGCCAGGGTACGCACGTATGGGACGTGGATGGCAACCAATTTGTGGAGTTTGGGGCCGGTTTGCGCTCTGTAACCCTGGGCCACGCCTACGCGCCGGTGGTGCAGGCCGCTCAGCACCAGTTGCAATTGGGCGCCAACTTTGGCCGTCCGGCTTTGCTGGAGCTGGAGACGGCGGAGGAGTTTCTGGAATTTACAGGGGCCGGGGATATGGTGAAGTTTGCCAAAAATGGCTCCGATGTAACCAGCGCCGCTATTAAGCTGGCCCGGGCTTACACTGGCCGCGACCTGGTAGCCGTGTGTCAGGATCATCCGTTTTTTTCGGTTGATGACTGGTTTATGGCCACCACGCCCGTGTACGCCGGCATTCCGGCTGCCGTTCAAAAACTCAGCCTTGGCTTCCGCTACAACGACCTTGGTAGCCTGGAAACCTTATTGGCTCAGCACCCAGGGCAGGTGGCCTGCGCAATCATGGAGGTAGAAAAAGACCAGCCCCCACTGCCGGGCTACCTGGCCGGAGTGCAGGCCCTGTGCCGTCGCGAAGGAGTAGTGCTGATTTTCGACGAAATCATTACCGGGTTCCGGTGGCACAACCAAGGGGCCCAGTACTGCCACGGCATCCGCCCTGATCTGTCCACGTTCGGTAAGGCCCTGGGCAACGGCTTCAGCTTGGCGGCGCTAACTGGGAAACGGGAAATGATGGAACGTGGCGGCTTGGAGCACCCACATGAGCGGGTATTTCTGCTTTCAACTACCTACGGGGCCGAAACCCACGCCCTGGCTGCCGCCCGCGCCGTGATGCGTGTGTATCAGCAGGAACCGGTAGTGGAGCACCTCTATGCGCTGGGTGAGCGGCTGGCAACTGGCTTCAACCAGGCCATTGCCCACCAGGGGCTGCAGGCTCACCTGCAGGTGCTGGGCCGGCCCTGCTGCCTCACCTACGCCACCCGCGACGCGGCCGGTCAACCCTCTCAGGCGCTGCGGGCGTTGTTTCTGCAGGAAACCATGCGGCGCGGTCTTATCTGTCCGTCCTTCATCACCAACTACTCCATGACCAACGCCATTATCGACCAAACGGTAGACCGCCTGCACGAAGTAGTGCAGATATACCGCCGGGCCCTGGATGCGGGCGTGGAGAAATACCTGGCCGGGCGCCCACTCAAAGTAGTGTACCGCCGGTATAACTAGTTCCCATTAATGCCAAGCCCCCGAACCCTGACTGCATGATTAGTCAGGGTTCGGAGGATTTGTGCTGTTTTATGAAGGTTCGTTTTATGAGCGTTTTCTGCTTCTGGCCATGTCCGGGTAGCTTACCTACAGTGAAGGACGCAGCCAGCTCACACGGCTCAGCGGTGGCGGCGTGAGCTGGAAGCGAGTCAGCACCTGCATAGCTAGTCGGATGGGCAGCCAGGGTAGGGGAGTGGAAAGGTGCCGAAGCTGGGAAAGTTGCAGCAGGGCCAATACCTTGCGGGCCCCTTGCACATCGTGGCGGCGCAGGGCCCGGTAGGCACCGGCCAGCACAAACTGGTGAAAAAATCGAGCTTCTGCGCGCTGCAGCTGCCGCTTCGGAAGTAGTTGGCGGCTGCGGGCTCTCTGGAAAATGCGCTGCAGTAGCTGGATATTTTGCTCGTGAAAAACGCTGGTGGTCAAGGCACCCTCATGCACGGAATAAGCGGCCGTGAGGGCCGGCACCTGTAGCACACCACCGTAGGCAAATACCCGCAGCCATAAGTCCGTATCATCCGTGTCGTGCTGCTGAGGGTCGGGGCCACCTGTGTGCAGGTAGGCTTCCTTGCTCACCACCAGGGCCGGCATGCGCACCATGCTTGAGTTGGAAAGTAGGGCCTCAACAGCCCGTTGATTTGGTAAGTACTCGGTACGGGCTGGCACTTGCCGTTGCAGCTCGTGGCGGGCGGCATCTACCACACGCACGCCAAACAACACGGCGTGCTGCTTGTGTTGTACCACGCGCAGCGTTTGGAGCATGGTAGGCAGTGCTTCCGGCAGCAGGTAATCATCGTCGTGCAGCATTAGTAGGTAGTGGCCGCGCGCCCGCTCCACACAGGCGGTCCAGTTGGTGGCAGCTGTGCCACCCGGCTCATTGCGGTAGTAGCGCCAGCGGGCGGCGGGTTGCTCGGCCAGTACATGAGTGGTTATGTGTTGGCCGGCATCGTTCTGAGTAGAGTTATCCGAAACGATAACCTCCACATCGGCCGGCAACGGGCCAATGGAGCGTAATGCCCGGGCCAGTAGCTCCGGGCGGTGGTACGTAGGCACGCAGATGCTGAGTAAGGGCTCCGGGGAAGCCAGTGCCGGCTCCCAGGGGAGGCGGGCCCGGTGCTGCACCAGCCGCCGGGTTGCCCACACGCTACGCCAATTTTGCCACAGGTAGCTCACGGCCCGCAATGAGCTGCGCTCCGCTACGGCCGCGTAACCCACAATGGCCAGCTGGCGGGGCAGGGCCCGCAGCAACGTGCGTAGCGCCTGTTTGCGCGGGGTGTTTTTGATGAGCAGGAGCCACTGGTTCTTCACCGCATCTACTTTGATGGCCCCATGCAGGCGGCGGCGCAGCTGCAGGTTGGCGGGCTGAAACACGCGGGGGTGCAAGGCCCGGCACGCGGGCTCAAACACCGTCTGCCAGCCAAACAGCTGGCCCCGCCAGGCAATGTCCCAATCCTCCTTGTGCGCAAAAAAGCGGGAGTCGAAAAACTCGCCCTGCACGCGCAAATCATCAATAAAGGTGCGGCGGTACAGCGGCAATGCGCCATCGGCCCCATCCACACAGGTGGACTCCAGGTCCGCAACCTCGCTTAGCCGCTGGCCGTGCAGGCGCAGGCTGTAGCGGCCATCGGGCAGGGCCACCATGCCGGCGCTGTCGATGCGGGGGTCGGCCTCGGTGCTCTGCACCAGCAGGCCGCACACGGTGCCAATGCGGGCGTCGCGCTGCATAGTGGCCACGGCCTGGCTTAAGTAGTCGGGTTCCATTTCCACGTCGGGGTTTACCAGCAGCACGAACGGGTGCTCAGTGCGGTCGAGGGAGAAGTTATGACCGCCGCAGAAACCCGTATTCTGTCCCAGCGCGTGCAGCCGGATACGGCTATCCTGGGCAGCCAGGGCGGCCACCCGGGCACACGTATCGTCGTGCGAATCATTATCCACAACCCACAGCTCAAAGTCGCGGAACGTCTGCTGCAGGGCCGACTGCAAACACGCCTCAATAGTTGCGGCGCTGTTCCAGGTAACCACGGAAAGTAAAACGGCAGGCATAAGCAACAGGAAAAGTGAGGCGAAAGTATCAGGCGGGCGTAGTTTGCGGCAGCCGGTTGAGGGCGGCCTCTACTAAGGGCCGTAGGGCGGCCAGGTCCACGCGTAGGTCGTCGCGCTGGGCATTGGTGCGGTCTGCGCTAGCGTGGGGCGAGCCGCACACCAGAAACTGATAGCCCATGCTTAGGCGAGAAGTAAATTCCAGGTAATCGGCCACCACGAAACTTTGCGGGAACAACTCAATCAGCTGGGCCCCGGGCGGCGACACCACGATGTTGGCCAAGCCCGCGCCCACGGAGGCAATAATCACTTGAGCCTGGGCAAACAGGGCAATTTTTTCGGCTTGGGAGTAGGGCGTGAGCACGTGGGTTTCAAAGCCGTACTCCGCCAGCATGGCTTCCAGCTCGGGCTCGTTGAGGATGTGGCGGCCCGGCGCGTCGCGGCGGCTGATGTAGATGTAGGGGCTAAAAGTGCGCGCTACCGGCGGGGGCGGCAGCAGAATACTGCGCAAAAAGTCGCAGGCCCAGTTGGGCGTGTGGGTGAGGCGACCCCGCACGGCGGAGGTAGCCAGCAGGCTGCGCGCCCGCAGGTGGGGCGTGGTTTGCACGTCCAGCAGCCGCTCGGGCCCGATGCCCAGCGCAGCCAGGGTATCCAGCACAAACCGCTTGGTTTTATCATACACCACAAAGTAATCCACGGCGTCCAGCAGGCCGGCTTCACGAATCAGGTGCAGGCGGGGCAGGGAGTCGATAAGCCAGTGGTAGTAGTTGCCACTGGCTGCGCCCCCGCCCGCCAGCAGGCTGCACATGGTGCCCGGCACCTCTACCGGGGGCTCAAAGTAGCGCTGCTGAAAGATGTTGTTGTCCTCGGGCGGCGTCAGGTTCCAGTGCTTGCTGCTGTACTGAAACGAGACGTCGCCCACCAGCCGGTTGTCGGCCGCAATAATGGCCACGCTGTTGAAGTTGTCGGCGTAAATGCGGCCGTCAATAATTTCCAGCACAAAAGAGGCCGGCACATTTTCCGTGGGGTGAGGCTTATCGTGGAGGCCGGCGTACTCGGAGGCCTGGGCGTAAAACTCTGCCGGAATGTGCAGGCGGGAAGTATAGGCCGGCACCACGCCAAAATAAGCGGCCCCGCTACCAGGCCGGGCTGCTAGCTCGCGGCTGCTGGCGTGCACCCCCACCGGGCGGTATTGTAAGTTATAAGGAAGCCACTCGCGCAGCAGCCGGCCTGCCTTCCGTTGCGTCCGAAGTAAAACATCATGCATACATGTACCGGTTTGGTTGAACGCTATATCCCAGCTAGCTAGACTAACTGCGGTACAGGAAGCTGGGCCGCCCGCCGCCACTCGGCCGACTGCAGCACGGACTCAATGCCCGCCCGCAGACCAATAGAATGTTGCCAGCCCAGGTGGTGCAGCTTGCTCACGTCCAGGAGCTTGCGGGGCGTGCCATCGGGCTTGGAGAAATCAAAGAGAATTTCGCCGGCATACCCAGTCAGCTCCGCTACTAGGTCGGCCAGTTCCTGAATGCTGATGTCGCGCCCGGTCCCGATGTTCACCGGCTCGGCTCCGTTGTAGTGCAGCAGCAGGTGCAGGCAGGCATCGGCCAGGTCATCCACGTGCAGAAACTCGCGGCGGGGCGTGCCGGTACCCCACACCTGCACCCGGGGCAGGCCCAGGGCCACCGCCTCCGAAAACTTGCGCAGCAAGGCCGGCAGCACGTGGGAGCCTTGCAGGTCGTAGTTGTCGCCGGGCCCGTAGAGGTTGGTGGGCATCACCGAGATAAAGTTGCAGCCGTACTGGGCCCGGTAGGCTTCGCAGAGCTTGAGGCCGGCAATTTTGGCAATGGCGTAGGGCTCGTTTGTAGGCTCCAGCAGGCCCGTGAGCAGGTACTCCTCCCGAATGGGCTGGGGCGCCAGCTTGGGGTAAATGCAGGAGGAACCCAGAAACAGCAGCTTACGCACCCCGTGCCGCTGGCTTTCACGCAGCACGTTGCTTTGTATCATCAGGTTATCATACAGGAAATCGGCGCGGTACGTGTTGTTGGCTTGAATGCCCCCTACTTTGGCGGCGGCCAGCAGCACGTATTCCGGGCATTCCAGCGCGAAGAAATCCTCCACGGCGGCTTGGTCGCGCAGGTCCAACTCCTGGGAGGTGCGGGTAACTAAGTTTTGAAAACCGGCCTGTTTTAGGCGGCGCACAAGGGCCGCGCCCACCATACCCCGGTGGCCGGCCACGTATATTTTAGCGTTGAGTTCCATAGCAGGGAGAATAGGTGAACTGGTGAGGTGGTGAACTGGTGAGGTGGATGTTCTGGCGGTCTTATCAGGGCAAGCTGCGCAGGTGGCGCAAATAGCCCGTCAAACTCACCATTTCACCACTCACCATTTCACCGCCTACTCATCGTGGTACATAATCTGGTGGCCGGCTTCCAGCAGCACTGCGTCGCGGCGGAACAGGCGCAGGTCGGCCCGTACCATATCCTGCACCAGGGCCGGCAAATCATATTGGGGCTCCCAGCCTAGCTCGGTTTTGGCCCGAGTCGGGTCGCCAATGAGCAGCTCAACCTCAGTGGGGCGGAAGTAGGCGGGGTCAACGGCCACCACTTCCTGGCCAATGGGCAGCTGGAAATCGGGGTGGTGGCAAGCCACTACAAAACCGGTTTCCTGGGCGCCGTTGCCACTGAAGCCAACCTCAATACCCAGCTCGGCAAAGGCTAGGCGTACAAACTCGCGCACCGTGGTGGTTACGCCGGTAGCCACCACGTAGTCGCGGGGGTGCTGTTGCTGGAGCATGCGCCACATGGCTTCCACGTAGTCCTTGGCGTGGCCCCAGTCGCGCTTGGCGTCCAGGTTGCCCAAATACAGCTTGTCCTGTAAGCCCAGCGCAATGCGGGCGGCGGCGCGGGTAATTTTGCGCGTCACAAAGGTTTCGCCGCGCTGGGGGCTTTCGTGGTTGAAGAGGATGCCGTTGCAGGCGTACATGCCGTAGGCTTCCCGGTAGTTCACCGTAATCCAGAAGCCGTAGAGCTTGGCCACGGCGTAGGGGGAGCGGGGGTAGAAGGGCGTGGTTTCGCGCTGGGGCACCTCCTGCACCAGTCCGTACAACTCGGAAGTGCTGGCCTGATAAATGCGCGTTTTGTGCGTGAGACCCAGAATCCGGATGGCTTCCAAGAGCCGCAGCGTACCAATGCCGTCCACGTCGGCCGTGTACTCGGGCGTATCAAAGCTCACCTTCACGTGCGACATGGCCCCGAGGTTGTAAATCTCGTCGGGCTGCACTTCCTGCACAATCCGAATCAGGTTGGTGGAGTCGGTCAGGTCGCCGTAATGCAGCTTGAAGCGCACGTGGTCCTCGTGAGGGTCCTGGTACAAGTGGTCAATCCGCTCGGTGTTGAACATGGAGGAGCGCCGCTTAATGCCGTGCACTTCATATCCTTTGCTGAGCAGGAGTTCCGCCAGGTAAGAGCCATCTTGGCCAGTTATGCCAGTAATGAGTGCGCGCTTCATAGAGATGCGTATTGAGAAGTGAACAGACAGGTCAACAGTAGGTTGATGTAGTAGAACTTTTGCTTCAAATTATTGTATTATAAACCGCATATCCAACTTATTGTATAAAAATATTTATTTTAAATATTGATTAAGGTAAATAAATAAAATGCATACCCAAACAGAAAGCCCAACGCCGGCAAGGCATTGGGCTTTTTGGTTGGGTATCGGCCGGGGCCGAAAACTTCTGCTTTAAATTAACCGAGGCGAGCTGCCATACGCTGACGCGAGTTGGTTGGTGCCAGGGCGAGCAGGGTAGGGCGCAGTACTGCAGCAGCGGCGGGCTTACCCGCAGCAGGGCTGAGAGTGGTTGCCAACGTGGAAGCCGAGGACTGGAAAGGGTTCAGCAGTTGGAAGGCCGTGCCCGACGACTTGCGCCACACTTCCACCCCCGATAGGTTCAGGTCGCCGCCGGAGCTGGTGAGCGTGAGTGTGCCGTTGGTAACGCTGGTGGTGAAAGGCCCAATCTTCTTCCAGCTACCCGCTGCACCCGTGTTCAGGTTGCTCTGCACCGGCTGGCCGTTCAGGGCAATGCTCACAGTTTGGGCGGCATTATCCTCCCAGATGTAGGCATACACCTCGTAAGTGCCGTTGGGTACGCTGTTCATTGTGAAAGTCAGGTTACGAGCGTACACTGAGGAGCGAATCATCTGGGCGCGGGCCGCATCGGTGGCCGGCGTCAGGGCCACGCCCTGGTTGGCGAAGGTGGTGCCGTTGGTGGTGTAGCCACCGGCCGAGCTAGCCTGCCAGGCGTTGCCATCCAGGGTAGTAGCTGCGCCGTTTAGGTTGATAGCCCGGTAGAACGTGGTAGTGGCCGCCGCCACCGGAGCCGCAGTAACTGCTACGCTAACTGCCCCGGAGGTAGTGCTGGCCCCCGCGTTATCGGTGGCCTTGGCCGTGAGCGAAACCGTGCCGGTGGCCGTGGGTGTCCAGCTCAACTGGTAAGGGGCCGACGTGTCTTCACCCAGTTTGGTAGCACCATTGAAGAACTCCACCTTGGCTACTGAGCCATCCGCATCGGCGGCAGTAGCCGTGAGGGCCAGGGCCGAATTTACCGTTAGGCTGGTGCTGGCAGCCGCCAGGCTAACCGTAGGAGCCTGGTTGGCAGGGGCCGTGGTGCCCGATTTCCAGATTTCGATACCCGACAGGTTGATGGTGCCGCCCGAAGACGTGAGGGTAACAGTACCATCCGCAACGTTGGCCGTGAAGGGGCCCAGGCGGCTCCAACTGCCCGCCGAGCCACTGTTGAAGTTGCTCTGCACCGTTTGGCCTTCCAGCGCCAGGCTGAAGGTTTCGGCATTGTTGTCTTCCCACACATAGGCGTACACTAAGTAGGTGCCGTTGGCTACCGCTACGTTAGCCGTTAGGGCATTGCCGTAGGAGGAAGAGCGAATCATCTGGGCGCGGGCCGCATCGGTGGCCGGCGTCAGCGTTACGCCTTGGTTGGCGAAGGTGGTGCCGTTTACCTGGAAGCCCGAGGTGTTGCTGGCCTCCCAGCTTTTGCCGTCAATGGTGGTGGCGCTGCCGTTCACATTGATGGCCCGCACAAACGTAGCGTTAGAGGGTGAGGCGGGCGGGGTAGTGGCTACCGGCGGCGAGGTAGTAGTAGGAGCGGGGGCTGGAGCCGGCGTGGTAGTGCCCGTATTGGTGCCGCCCGCGCCCAGCGCAATGTTGTTCTGCTGCAGCTTCTGCTGCCACAGGGTCAGTTCCCCCGCTTCCGTCTGCAGGTTGATGGGGTTGGGCAAGTGGTTGGTGCCGGTGCAAGTCGCGCAGGCCCCCGAGCTCAGGTCGTGGCGGTTGGCAAACGGCACGTTGTACCCGTTCTTCACAAACCCGATGGTGTTGTTCTGGATCCGGTTGTTGTAGAATACCGAGCCCGACTGCTGATAGGCGTTGAACACGGCCGTAGCCGCGTAGTGGGCATTCATGGCCGAGCCATCGGGCAACAGGCCGCTGGTAACCATGCGGTTGTCGTGGAAGTAGATGTCGTGGCCGGCGGCAATGTTCATGCCCGCGTTGCAGGTGCTGATGAACTGGTTATTGTAGGCCTCAATGAAGGCCGCCGTGGTGGAAGCCGATGACCCGTCGCCGTCGGTAGTCATGCCCGTGCCGGTGAATTTGGTGCCATTGGCCGGGTAGGGGTATGCCCCTTTCACGAAGTTATCGTGCACGCGGGCCGGGCTTTGCTGCACCCCGCCGGAGTTGAAAAAGTTGATGTTGTCTTCTACCAGGCTGTTGTTGGGCTCGTTAATCACCTGGTTCCAGGCAATTTCCATGTTGCCCACGTTGCGTACTTGGTTCAGGCCCAGAAACTGCACGTATTCGCTCCCACCGTTGCGGTAGCGCCCATCAATGTTCTTGGCCTGGTTATAGCGCACCGTTAGCGTCTGGGAGGGCGAGCCGTCGCCGCTCCACTGGTAAAGGGCAACCCCCGAGGTGTGCTCGAAATAGTTGTTCTCCACGCGCACTGAGCGACCCGTATTTACCTCCACAAAGCGGCCGTGGCGGCGGTTATCCACGCTTTGCTGAATGCCGTAGCCCTTGTTGTTGGTAATGATGAGGGTAGAGCCCCCGTTCTTGGCATCAATCAGGTCGCCGGCACCAACCAATACGCAACCGGTAATGGTTACGGGCTGAGTTGTTTGAATGCGGATGCAGGGCGTGTTGGAGTCGGTGCTGCGGAAATTGCCCGTGTAGGTACCGCCCTGGGTGATGGTAATGGGGGCTGAGTACGTGATGTTGGTGGGGTACTGGCCTTGGGCCTGCACGGCGGCGGGCTGCAGGTTAAAGAAAGATACTACTGCTGCCGTCAAGGACAGCAAACGGACACCAGAGCGGTTGCGTTGAGTCATCAGGTGAAAAGATGTTCTGAGGGCTTTTTGCATTCTGCGAGCCTATGCAAGAAAAAATTTATATAGGAATGATTAGATAAATTCATTCCTGAGTCAATTTGTTCCAGGCAGCTGGATGGAATTCGTACTATTGACAAAAGGCGCTGTTTGAAGGCATTGCTCTGGCAGAACGGGTAGAAAGTGAGGAGTTATCTGGCACCTGATGCTCCTGCTTCTTCTTATCCTGCCGCTTCAGTAGAGCAAAATCTGCTGAAGTGATGAAAGCTTAAAAACGTGTGGCAAACCTGTTTATCCTTCCGCACAATCCTATCTGCAGCCACCAGGGGTTGTAAAAACCCGCTGAACAGTCGGCTCTTATTTCCATCCAATCCGAATCCGTTGTTTCAGGGAATACAGAAGGGTTTGGATAAAGCCTGATCGACTTGATTATGGTAATAGTACCAAATCGATACCTGAGGTTCATTGCAAATGTATAAAACAACTTACATATGGATACAACCGGTGCTTGCTAATGAATTGTATTATTTTAATTGGCAATAGAAATGGAGGCAACAAAAAAGGCCCATCTGAAACAGACGGGCCTTTTTCTTACTGAGCGTAAATGACAAAAAAATATACGTTGCCTGGTCAATTACTTGCCAATGAGGTAATTAAACCTACTTGCTGACCGGCCTGGCGGAGTTGGGTTTGCCAGCTAGCGTGCTCCTGTGCTTCGGTTTGCAGCGTAATCGGGCCCGGCAGGTGGCGCGTGCCGGTGCAGGGGGCGCAGGCATCGGTGCTCAGGTCGTGGCGGTTAGGGTAGGGGCTATGCCGGCCCCAACTCACAAACCCAATGGTGTTACTGTGCATGCGGTTGCCGAAGAATACCGTGCCTGGCTTCTCATACCCGTTGAACACGGCCGTGCCGGCGTAGGTGGCTGGTAAGCGGCTGCCATCGGGCAGCAGGCCGCTGGTAATGATGCGGTTGTGGTGAAAGTAGTTGTGGTGGCCGGCCGCTATGTTCATGCCGGCATTGCAGGTGCTCACCACCGTATTCTGGTAGGCCTCCACGTAGGCGGTGGTCGTTAGGGCCGAGGAGGCGTCGCCATCGGTGGTAATGCCGGAGCCGGTAAACTTAGGGGCCGTAGCGGGCAGCGGGTAAGCACCCTGGATGTAGTTATGATGCACGAGCAGCGGACTGCGGGCCGTGCCAGAGGAGTTGTGCAGGTTGATGTTATCCTCCACCAGGCTGTGGTTGGGCATGTTTACTATTTCATTCCAGCTGATATCAATGTGCTCAACCCCGTGCACCTGGTTTAGCTGCAGAAAACTCACTAGGGCTCCCCCGCCGTTGCGGTAGCGCCCATCAATATTACGGGCTTGGTTGGCGCGCACCGTAATGGTTTGGGCCGCTGTGCCCGCCCCCTGCCAGCGGTACACAAGCAAGCCGCTGGTGTGGTCCAGGTAGTTTCGCTCGGCTAGCAGGTGGGTGCCATCATTGATTTCCAGAAAGCGGCCCCGGGCCTGGTTGTCGGTGGTGGGCTGTTCGCCGTAGCCCCGGCAGTTGCGCACCGTTAGGTTGGCCCCGCCGCCCCGGGCATCAATGAGCAGGCCCGGGCCGCGCAGCTCGCAGCCTTCCAGCACTACGGGCTCGGTGGTGGCAATGCGGATGCAGGCCTGCCCGGAACTGGTACTCTGGTAGTGGCCCGTGTAAGTGCCCCCTTTTCGGATGACCAATACGGCGTCGGGGGCGGAGCGTAAGGCGCAGGTGGCTCCAGTGGCCAGCAGGGCCCCCGCTACCAATAGGCGGGTCCAGAAGGTAGTTAGCATAACACGAAAGGAAAGCAGCCGGCCGCTGAGGCGGGGGCTAGTGCAGGAAATACCCTACCAGCCGCCGGGCGTAACCATTCAGCAGAAAATAGGGCAGGTAAGGCCGGGGACAGTTTTTGAGGCTGAACCACGTGAAATTGCGTAGGTTGCCGCCCCCCCGAATGCCAAACAGATGCTGATAGTAACCCCGGACGCTGCGGCGGCGGCGCGTAATTTCCTGCCCGCTTTCCTCGGGGTAAGTGCTCAGGTGGGCATCGTAGTTGCAGTACACCGGGAAGCCGTGGCGGCGGGCCACGCTGGTGTAGTCGAAATCGGCCAGGTAATGGGGCAAGTGCTTTTCATCGAATAGCCCAATAGTTTCTAGTACCGCCCCCGGAATGAGCAGGCCCCGGCCGGGCAGGTAAGTTACCGGGTGCAGGCCGTGGCGTTGACTGGCGGGCAACTGCGCCAGCAGGTCGTGGCGGGTATTGGTGCGCCAGTCCAGGGTTTCGCCCCCGTACACGGGCCGGCCAGTGGCCACATCTAACTCCAAGGCCCCCAGTACGGCCGTGGGGTGCTGGGCCGCTTTAGCCAGCATATCGGCCACAAAGTTGGGGGCGGCCAGCACGTCATTATTCAGGGTCATTACCTGGGTGGCCCCCTCGCGCAAAGCCCGCCGGATGCCCAGGTTCACGCCCGCCGTCCAAAACAGGTTGCCGTCGCCTTCTTCAATCAGCACCGCCGGAAACTCCTCACGCAGCATCTGCCCGGTGCCATCCGTGGAGCCATCATCTACCACCACAATAGTGAAAGTCAACGTGGTTTGCTGCTGCAAGGAATGCAGGCAGGCCCGGGTAAACTCTTTGCGGTTGAAGACGGGAATGACGATGTACAGCATGGCGAAAAGCAGTAGAAGCCAGGTAAAAAGTTATGCTCGCACCGGTTGGGGTGAGGCGTGAAGCGGTGGGGAAGCAGACCTGGGAGCCAGCGCCAGGGGCAGGGGCAACAGCGGCTGCAGCAGGCTCAGCAGGCGCTGAGTGCGTAGCGCCCAGGTTTGGGTGGTGGCAAACGCAAAGCCCGCTCGGCCGGCCGCCCAGCGGGCCGTGGGGTTTTGGTAAAAATATTCCACGGCCTGCGCCAGCCCCAGGGCGGTAGCAGCAGGAGTGCTGAGAGGCACTTTGACGGCGGCGGTAGGCGGAATAAAGTCGTGGGCTCCCTGGTGGTCGAGGGTGATGATGGGCAGCCCGGTAGCCATGGCCTCCAGAAACTGCGAGGCAAACGAGTCGCGCAGGCTGCCAAACAGAAACACGTCGTGAGAGAGGTAGGCCGCCCGCACTTCCTGCCAGGGTACGCCACCCCGCCAGGTTACCCGGTCTTGGAGGCCGTAGCGGGCAAGGTAGGCGGGCAAAAGCGGCCGTAATGGCCCGTCGCCGATGATGGTGAGGTGGAAGGGTACCTGCTTATCTACTTTGGACAAAGCCTCCAGCACCAGAAACAGCGCCTTGCGCGGAAACAGCCGGCCCAGCCATAACAGGTGCAGCACCGGCCGGGGGGAGCGTACTGGGAAGATTTCGGGGAAAAAAGCGTCGGGCAGGCCAGAATCCAGGAACAGCTCTACCCGGCGGGCCCCCATCCTGCGGGCCAAGGCCGCCGTTTCGGAGTTGGTGGCCAGCACCAGGGTGGCATGGCGCAGGGTTTGGCGCACGTTGGGGTCGAAGGTGAGCAGCAACCACCCAATGGCATTACGCAAGGTTTCCGTTTTAAACCAGTCCGGGATGAACCGGCGGAAGGCGGCCGGGGCCTGTTGAGCTCCCCCCACGGGCCCAAACACCAACGGCTTGCCCAGGCGCCACAGCCAGGAGCCCATCTGCAGGCTGCCATAGGTGGCATGGTGCACGTAGTCGAAGGCCACGGACTGGCTGAGCTGCCGGGCCACCCGCCAGGCTTGGTACTGCCACACCATGTAGTGCAGGTACACGCCAAACTGCCAGCGCTGCAGAAACTCTACCCAGGCGGGCACCGTCACGAAGATGAACTGCATCTGGTTGGGGCTCAGTTCGGGGCTGTGTTGCGCCATAAACGCCTCAATGCCGGCCCGGCCGCAGGGGGTGGTCAGGCACCACACGCGGTGCCCCTGGCGGGCAGTTTGCCAGGCCCAGTTGAAGCCAAAGCCGTCTTCACCCCCAAATTGAGGATTGCAGGCGTAGGCGGAAACCAAGGCGTTCATAGGGAGGGCGGAAAGCAGGGCAGGAGTTGGAAGCCTGTCTGGGCGGTGGAGAAAAGGCGGCGCAGCGCGGCTTAGGCAACCGGGAAAAGCTCAGCAGTGGCAACTGCTGCAGGTGGGGTAGCCAAGTCGTGCAGGGCGGGGGTGGCGGCGGCCATGCGGCCCAGGTGGTGGGCAACCAGTGCCGGCCAGTTGTGGGCGCGGGCGTAGGCAAAGCTGGCGCGGCCCATGCGCTCCAGCTCGGCGGGGTGGTCGTAGAGGTGCTCCACTGCCCGGGCCAGGGCCTCGGCCGTTGCAGTGGGGGTGCCCACGGGCACTTTGCGGCCGGCCTCATCCGGAATAAAATCGGTGGCGCCGTGGTGGTCAAGCGTCAGGATGGGCAACCCCATAGCCATCGACTCCAGGTACTGGGCGGCGTAGGTGTCGCGCAGGCTACAGAGCATAAATAGGTCGTGCTCCTGGTATGCTTGCCGGCCCCGGGCGTAGGGTACCGCCCCGTGCCAGGTAACCCGGCCCTCCAGACCGGCCGCGGCAACCCACTCCGGCAGATAGGGGGCCACGGGCCCGTCGCCCATAATATCCAGATGAAATTTGACGCGGGGGTGCACCCGGCCCAGGGCATCGAGCACCAAGTGCAGGCCTTTGCGCGGAAATAGCCGGGCCAGCCACAGAATCCGCAGCTCCCCGTTCGGGGCCGGCTCGCGGGGGGTGTACGCTTCGGGATAGAAGGAGAGGGGGTGGCCGGTGCTCATGGCCAGCTCCACGCGGGTGGCACCCAGTTTCCGGGCCAGGTCGGCAGTTTCGCGGTTGGCGGCCAGCACCAGCGTGGCGTGCCGCAAAGACTGACGGACGTTCGGGTCAAAGGTTATCAGCAGCCAACTGATGACGTTGCGCATGGTTTCCGTCTTAAACCAATCGGGTAAGTAGCTGCGCAGCGAAGCCGGCGCATGAATGCCGCCTCCCAAGGGCCCCAGCAGTAAGGGCTTGCCCAGGCGCCACATCCAGGAGGCCATTTGCAGGCTGTTGTAGGTGATATGGTGTACCATATCAAAATCCACCACCGCATCCAGCTGCCGGGCTTTGCGCCAGGCCCTGAACTGCCAGAAAATATAATGCAGGTACACGCCAAACTGCCACCGGTACAGATAGGTAAGCAAAGCCGGTACTGCCACGTACACAATAGTAATGCGCTGGGCGGCGGGCTCATGGGCAAGTTTCCGCAAATGGCTATCCAGCGAATCACCCTTGTTGAGCGGGGTAGTAAAGCACCATACCTCATGGCCCAGCGCAGCCGTTTCCCACAGACAATTGAAGCCATTCCCATTTTCGCCGCCACTAGCCGGCTGGCATCCATAGGCGGAAAGTAGAATCTTCATAGAGGTCAGGCGTGAGTAACTGAAGTGAGTAGTGGAACGGGTGGGGTGTAGGGCGCCGCAGATACTGAGGCTGCAGGAGCCGGCCGGCGGGACAGAAGCTGGCGGAGCTTGGCTGCCACCCGCCCCCGCAAAAACTCCCGAAACCGGCGGTTATCCCGGCGACGGTCCGCCAGTATGGTGCTGGGGTGGTGCAGGGGAAAGTGGGCATCGGTGGTGGGCACATCGGCAAACTCATCGGTGCTGTTGAGCGTGTGGGTGCCCTGGTCGCCGAAGCCAATGTTGCCCACCAAGTTGGTGGCCGGCACAATGCACAGCCCCGAGTTGGCCACAATGGCAAAGTGCCACTGATAGTCCCACACATCGGGAGGCTGGGGAAGGTCCAGTACGCTGGCAATTTTGCTGAGCCGGTAGCGGTTTTCCAGGCGGGTACCATACAGGCCCTGCAACTTGCCCTGGCGGTGTAGCTCCCGGAAGTTGCTCAGCTGAAAATCGTAGTGCTGCCAGGCCCGGCGCCAGGTAGCCCAGCCCCAGCTATTTACCTGGGTGGAGAAGTAGTAGGATTCGGCTCCGGCGGGGCGGGGCCGGCGGGCCTCGCGGCTGAAGTTGTTGCCTCCAATGTGCATTACCCGGGCATCGTGGCGGTAGTGGGCCAGCAGCTCCTCGCAGAACCGGAAAAAGCTGGGTGCCGGCACGCAGTCATCCTCCAGAATAATTCCCTCTTCCTCTTGCCGAAAAAACCAGTCAATGGCGGAGGCCGGCCCTACGCCGCAGTTCAGGTTGGTGGTCCGAAACAGGGTAAATACCTCGCAGGGCCAGTCAATAGCGGCCACAATGGCCCGGGCTTCGGCGCAGCGCGCGGGGTCGTTGGGGTGGGTGGTGCGGGGGCCGTCGGCGGCAATGTAGAGGCGGGGCGGCCGCGCCCGGCGCACGGCCTCAAACACGCGCCGGGTTGTTTCGGGGCGGTTAAAGATGAGCAGCAGCACTGCCGTACGAAGCGCCGTTGCCGGAGTGGAGTGGGAGGTAGAAGTGAGCATGGCCAAAGCAGCAGGTACAGGCAAAAGCGCAGGTTAAGCAGGCAGCGGGAGGGCCGGGGAGGGCACCGGCGTATCGGCTACCCGGAGCGGGGCGGGTAGGGAGCCAGCCGGGTGGCGGGCCGGCAGCCGCAGGGGCGGGGCCACGGCCAGCGTAAGCCCAATGATGCCGTAGAGGTAGGGTGGCCAATCGTAGGAAAACCCGTAGAGCAGAGCGCAGGCAGAAAAGCAAAGCAACACGGCCGTATTGGGGGCGAAGGGCTCGGGTTGGCGCGCCCGTTTCAGTAGCTGCCAGACAGGAACGGCCAGCACCAGCAGCACCCCCAGAATACCGAAGTAAAACAGCCGGTCGAAGTAAAAGCTGTGAAAGTGGTGGCCGGTGCGGTCGGCCCACACGGGCCGGTCACCGTCGCCGTAAAACTGCACGGGCAGCTCAAACCCCGCCAGGCGCATACCGGCTACCGGGTGCTCTTCCACAAAAGGCAGGTAGGCCTCCATTTGCTTGAGCCGCCAGCTACCGGTGCCCTGCTTGTCGGCGTTGGTAATATCCTCCACGTTGCTTTCCAGCTTGCGCAGTACCAGCGGGTTATCCAGCACCAGGGCGGTGCCCCCCAGGGCCAGCACCAGCACCGGCAGCAGCAGCAGGGGCGTGAGGCGGTGGGCGCTAAGCCGCAGACCCTCCACGCGGTGGGTCACAATCAGCAGCAGGTTGAGGGCCAGGGCCAGGGCCGTAGTCAGCCACACCGTGCGGTGCTGCAAGAACACAATCAGCGCCAGTATCCCAAAAAACACTACTAGGCGCAGCAGCCCGCCCCGTAACAGGTACTGGTTGAAGTAGTACAGCGCCGGTAGCAGCAGCAGGAAGGCGGAAGTTACATCGAAGCCCCGCTCCGTATCCAGAAAGGCTGTGAGGCTCAGGGCATCCGAATGGAAAAGGGCCAGGCTGGTAGCCAACCCCACCAGCACCAGCACCATTAGCAGACCCATGGGCAGCGGGTGCTGCCGATAATAGGCATACAGGGCAAAAATGGGCAATAGGGCCAGCAGCTTGGCAAATACGTGCAGGTACACGAAGGGAGCACCCCAACCACTGTAAGACTCCAGGGCCAATAACCCCACAGCGGCTACCAGCACCAGCAGCCAGCGCCGCATCAATGGGCTCAGCTGACGGAAATACAGGGCAATAAGCAGCAGAGAAAAGCCCGTAATGGCGTAGTTGTACCAGCCCAGTCTGGGGTCATCTGGGTAGGCAATAACAAATTCCGTGAAGGCGCGGTCGGTCAGCAACACCAACAGAATAGGCAGCACGTGGCGGAAGCGAAGACTGATTTTCATAACTCCAAAGCAGGAATGGGACTACCCGTGGGCATGCGCGCACCGGCGGCCCCCAGGGGCTGGCAGGCTTCCTCGTACACGGTGCGGGTGCGTCGGGCCGTGTGCTGCCAGGTAAAATCGAGCAGCCGCAGCTGGCCTAGCTGCACCAGTTCCCGGCGCAGGCGGGCGTCGGTGAGCAAGCGGCCCAGCTGCTCGGCCAGGGCGGCCGGTTGGTTGGGCGGGAAGTAGAGAGCCGCCTCGCGGGCAATTTCGGGAAAGCAGGAGGCCTGGCTGAGCAGTACGGGGCACTGCTGCCCGTAGGCTTCCAGAATAGGCAGCCCAAACCCCTCGTACTCCGAAGGGAAAATAAAAGCCTGCGCCTGGCGGTACAGCAAGTTGAGCTGAGCATCGGAAACCGGCCCAAACTGATGGGCCCGGCCGGCCCAGCCGGCCCGCTGCAGCAAGGCGTGCTCCGTGGGGGTAAAGGGGCCTCCCCCGGCGCATACCAGGTGCAAGCCTCGGGCCTGAGTTGCCGGGAGCAGGGCCAGGGCCTCTACCACGCAGCCAAAATTTTTGTACAGCGCCCGGCTACCCGTGAACAACACATAGCGCGCGGGCACGGGCAAAGCGGGGCCCGCCGAGGGATACTCCCGGTCGGTATAGCCGTGGTACACTACCCGCACTTTTTCCGGGGCCACAGGAAGCAGCCGCAGGATATCGGCCCGGGTGTGCTCCGATACGGCAATGATGCGGTCAGCCCGTTGAACTGTCCGTTCCAGGCGGCGGGCGTCCCGGTCGGGGTAGTGCTCCGGAAACAGGGCCGGAATCATGTCGTGGATGGTAACAACCAAGGGCTTGCCGGCCGGAAGCAGATCCAAGAAATAGTTGTCGTCCAGCAGGGTCGGGTGCAATACATCAAACTCGCCCCGCTCAATGGCCCGCCGCGAAGCCCGGTTATTGCAAAACTCGATTACCCGCCAGCGGGCCGGCAGCCGCGAGTTGGGCAGAAAGGTGCGGTGCCGCGAGTAGTGCCCGTCGCGCAGGTACAGGTTGTTGCTCAGCGCTACCGCCAGCTCCGACTCCCAGGTGGCATGACACAGCAGCTCGTGGTGGTAGCGGGAGACGCCCCCGAAATCCTGGAGGGTAAACGCCTGATGATCGTACAGAACACGCATGGTTATATCAGTTCGGTTTCAGGATCGGGAAACAGGGCGGGATGCGCATGAACAGGAGCGGAGGAGGTAATCGGGGCGGCTACGGGCCTATTATCCAGGTGGGCTAGCCGGGCCGAAAAAGCAAGCAGCAAGTGCCCAAACCGGCCGGAAGCCGTATTGCCTTCCAGCAGGCGCTGGAGTATGCGGCGCAGCACGTGGCGCAGTTGGGCGGGTGGGGTGCCTACTGCAAAGGCCAGCAGCAGCAAGCCACCCGTTAGTATTTCAGTGAGCAAAAGCGCGGCGGCGGGCACCGAGCCAGAGGGCAGCAGTTCCCGTACGCCGGCAATACCGGCCGCTACCAGAACTCCGGCCAGCAAACCCGGCACGTAGGTGCTCAGCACAGCCGTTGCGGAAACCTGCAGTACCCGGCGCATCAGGCCCAGGTACAGCACCGTCCGGAGTACCTCGCCGGCTACCACCGCCCCCGCTACGCCCAGCAGCCCGTAGCGGCTCAGGCCCATAAACAGGCCGGTCAGCAGCACTACGTACAGCAGGTTCAGCCAGAGCTTGGGCGTGAGCGTGGCGGTAGCATCACATACCACGCCGGCAAACATGGTCACCATGCTCAGGGCAAACGCCGCGCACACCACCCGCAGAATGGGTACGGCCGCCAGCCAGTCGGGCCCCAGCATCACGCGCACAATTTCGGGGGCAGCCACGGCGGCCCCGGCGCAAATAGGAATTACCAAGGCGCCAACTAACGTAATGCTGCTCAGGTACACGGCCCGGAGGCGGGGCCGGTCGGCCTGTACTTGGCTGAAAGAAGGAAAAACCACCTTCGATACGCTGGTAGTAAGCAGGTATACGGGCAAGCCAATCAGCATCCAGCCCCGGCTATAAATACCGAGGGCGGCGGCTCCCAGCAGGCGGCCAATCAGCAGCGTATCCAGGGAGCCGGTTACAAACTCCAGAAAGCTAATGGCCGACATGCGGCTGCCGTAGGCCACCAGCGGCCGGTACGTTTCCCACTCAAGCAACGGCCGGATATCGTGGCGCTCGGCCAGGTAGCTCAGGATGGTGAGCAGCAAGCTCTGCCCCAGCGTAGCGGCTACCAGGCTCCAGACCCCGTACCCGTGCAGCGCCAGCCCAATACCCAGGCCGCCGTAGCCGAGCACGTAGGCAACTACCTCTATGATGGCCAAGGTGCGAAATTGCATGTGCCGGCGCAGCAGACTAAGGGCTGTGGCGTTCAGGCCCGTGAGCAGCAGGCCGGCCGCCAGTACCCGCACCACGGGCACCACCTCGGGCTGCTGCACAATGCTGGCAGCCAAGGGGGCCGCCACTACCAGCAACGCCGCAAATACCAGGCTCAGCACCACCGAGGAGGTAAACGCCGCCCGCACGTCAGCGCGGGTCAGCTCGGCCTTCTGAATGATGGCCTGCTCCATGCCCATTTGAGCGAAGTAGGACCCAAACCGCAGGATAACCCCGGCCAGGGCCACCAGCCCAAACGCCGCCGGACTGAGCAGCCGGGCCATGGTGGCAGTGTAGCCAATTTGCAGCAGGGCCGTGGTGATGGTAGCACCAGTGGTCCATTTTACGCCGTGCACGGCGGCAGTAGTCAGGTTTGATGCAGTGGAGGCCATGTAGGGGTACTATCCGGGTGAAAGGGGCAACGGACAGAGAAAAGCAGCGCGGTAGGGTGGGGAGGAGTGGAGTTGGCAGGTGAGAAGCAGGCAGCTCGTGGCTGATCAAGAGCCGGCAGAAAGTAAGTGGCCCGCTCCTAGGTGTAGTGCTTAGTAGCCTTAGGAGTATGCCTTTTCCTTATGGCGATACTCGTAGGTTTTAGTGAAATGCATATCGTTGATAATCATATAGATTTGCTTGATTTTCTGCTCATGGTGCAGCTCGTTAATCTGGCTGATGAGGCCCTTGTCGGTGTAGTTCTGGCGCACCACGTACACGTTGGCATCCAGGTGGCGCAGCAGCATAAAAAACTCGGCCACGTAGCCGGTGGGCGGGGTGTCTACCAGCACGTAATCGTACTCCTGGCGCAGGCGCTGCATCAGGTCGTCCATGCGGGCGCTTTCCAGGAGCTCGGTGGGGTTGGGCGGAATAGGGCCGCAGCACAGCACATCCAGGTTGCGTACCTGCGTGGTGCTGTGGCGGCACTCCTCAAACGTGCTCAGGCCCATCAGGTAGCTGCTCAAGCCGTGTTCGGCGCAGGCACTTTGCAGGTTGAAGTAGCCAGCCACGGTGGGGCGGCGCAGGTCGCACTCCAGCAGCAGCACCCTGCGGCCACTGTGGGCCATTTCGGCCGCCAGGTTTACCGCACAAAAGGTTTTGCCCTCCCCCGGTACCGATGAGGTAACCCCGATGACCTTCTTGTCGAGGCCGGCGGAGAGGTACTGCAGATTTACCCGTATCGACCGGAACGACTCGGCAATGGCGCCCTTGGGTTCGGTCAGCATCACTTCCTTGTCGTGCTTGCTGCCGTGGGCTACCACGCCCAGCAGCGGAATGTTGGTAATGCGCGAGAGGTCTTCCTTGCTTTGAATGCGGCGGTTAGCCTTGTCCAGCATCAATGAAATACCCACTGGCACCACCAGCCCACCTAGCAGCGCAATCAGAATAACCAGGCCGGGCTTGGGAGCTGTGGGGCCGTCGCCGTTCATGCTGGCCACGTCTACCACTTTCTTATCGGTGGCGTTGGTGGCCAGGGCAATGGCCGCTTCGGCCCGCTTCTCAATCAGAAACTGATAGTTTTTGTCGTTGAAGTCGGTTTTGCTTTTTAGCGTGGCCAGCTGGCGCTCATTCTCGGGTAGCAGGCTCATGGTGCCCTGCACCCGGCCCAGCTGGCTGTCCAGGTCGCGCAGGGCAATGTCGGCGGCGTGGGTCATGTTGGTCAGCGTCTGGGTCAGGCTTTCCTTGGCCACCCGAATCCGCTCGTCCATAATCGTGACCATGGGGTTTTCCACGGAGGCATTCACGCCCAGGGCCGCCCGCTGGCTGTTCAGGTCGGTCAGCTGAATAATCAGGTTGTTTACCACCGGGTCTTCAATGCCAATGCTGCTGGGTGCCGCCAGCTGCCCCGCCTGCTGGTGGGAGCGGAGGTAGCCAAGCATGTTCTGGTAGTACTTGCGGTTGGTGGCCACCTTGGCCCGCAGCATTTGCAGCTCGCCCTGTTGCTGAATACCGCTGGCCGACTGCGCCCCCACATCCACTACGCCCCGTGCCACCCGGAAGGAGCTGAGCGCGGCCGTGGAGCGGCGCAGGGAGTCCGATAGGTGCCCGATTTCCTTGTCCAGGAACGCCACGGTTTTCTGGCCGGTGAGGTTTTTGGTATGCAGGTCGTTTTCCACGTACACCCGCATCAGCGTATCCAGAAACTGGATTTCCTTCTGGGGTACGGTGCCTTTGCTGGTCAGCTCAATAATGCGCGACTCCCGGTCGATGGGCCGGACGGCTAGGTGCTGCTGGTACTCGCCCGTCAGGCTGGTTCGGTCGCGCAGGAGCACAAAGTAGCGCTCCGTCACGTTCTGGGCGGGGTAGCCAGGCTCGGCCTGGAGTACGGCCGTGAGCAAAGGAGTGCGCAGGGTGTCGCCGGGGCGCACGGTTTCGTTGAGGTGGGGGTTGAGCACCTCGCGCACCATTTCCCCGGTGGGCAGGCTATAGAGCCGGCCCTTGTCGGCATCGGCCCGCACCTGGAAGCGCCCGTCGGCCATGGGCTCCACGTAAATGCGCACCCCGGTCAGCTGCGGGGCTGAGGCCAGAGGCTGCAGCCGGAACGGCACTGCACCCACCGGCCGCTCCTGCAGCTGCATATCACTCACCGTATTTAGCCAGGTGGTAGGAGCTACGTAGTAAGAGGTTTCAAATGGTAGCCGGTGCAGGGCCTGCTGCACCATGTCGGCCGAGGTTAGCAGGCCAATTTCATCTTCCATCTTGGTGCCCTTCTCCTTCACCTCCAGAATCTTGAGCAGCTCCTGGGCCTGTTTGGAGCCCGTGCCCTGGTCGCCGAGCAGCATGGTGGAGCGGAAGGCGTACACCGGCTGCTTCACCCTTAGATAAAAGAAAGCCGCCAGGCCGGCTACCACCAAAGCCGCCAGAAACAGCGGCCAACGGTGCCGCAAACGGAAAAATAGCTCGTGCAGGTCGAGTTCGTCGGCGGAGGAGTGTGGGCGTTGTTCCATTGCAATAGATATTAGCAGGGTGAGGGAAGGCGACAGAGCAAGCGGATAGCGCGGGCTATAAAACTTTCAGGTAATTGAGTACCAGTACCACCGCCGAAATGCCGGCGAATACCAGGGCTAGGTTGCCGGCATTGCCCCGGGAGGTGCGGGCCTGCATGGGCTCCACGTACAGGGCATCGTTGGGCAGCAGGTAGAAGTAGGGGGAGGCCAGCAGCCCCGGGTCGGTGAGGTCCAGCAGCACCACCTCCGAGCCCTTGGCCGTCTGGCGGATTAGCTTCACGTTCTGGCGGTTACCAAACTCGGTCAGGTCGTTGGCCAGGCCCAGGCCTTCCAGCACGGTACACTGGGCGTTGTACACAAAGTAGCGGCCCGGGCTGCGCACCTCACCCAGCACCGTTATCTTAAAGGAAAGCAGCTTTACCAGCACATTGGCATCCCGCACAAACGTGCTTACCTTCTGCTTCACAGCCGTCTGGGATTCTTCCACGGTCAGGCCCGCTACCTTCAGCACGCCGGCCGTGGGCAGGGTAATGTTGCCGTTTTCATCCACGGAATAGCCCGTCAGGTACAGGTTGCCCGGGTCGCCGTTAAACACGGCCCGCGCATCCACCGTGTTAAACATGTCGTTGAGCTGCGGCTGCACGCTCTGTACCCGGATGCTGAGCACGTCGCCGGGCTGCAGGCGGTACTGCTGCCGCACATTGTCAGCCGTCACCGGCGTGCGGGTGTTATAAGTTTTGCCCTGCAGGTAGGGCAGGCTTTTCTGGGACACACAGCCATTCAACAACACCAGCCAGGGCAGTACAAGCAGTAAGTAACGAAGGCGTGAGAGTAGGAGCATACGGTAGAGAAAAGCTAGGGAGAAGAGTAGCTGAGCAGGGCAAAAAGCAAGCGGAACCAGAATTTTGCCGGTTTGCACTAGTATTGAATATTTCCATAAACGTATTGGATTGAAGCTGTAAAGTCAAGTTATTTTTAAATTATTCTAGTATTTTTTTGTATTGATATAAGTGAGGCGCCGTGCCATGCCCCCAAGCTGTTTTCTGGTAGTGACGGAGTGCCGGCCGCGTGTTCTACCTTCGGGCTTCCAAGCATTCTATAGCCCGCCTATGAAAATCCTGTTGGTTGAAGACGAACCCAAGGTGGCCTCCTTCCTGCACCAAGGCCTCACGGAGCAGCACCACACCGTTGATTTGGCGGCTGATGGCGTGCTGGGCCTGCGCCTGGCACTGGGTGGGCACTATGATTTGATTGTGCTGGACACGCTGTTGCCCGGTCTGAGCGGGCTAGAAGTGTGCCGGCAAGTGCGGGCTCAGGATACCAGCGTGCCCATCCTGATGCTCACGGCCCTCGGCGAAACCGACGATAAAATCCGGGGCCTTGATGCCGGGGCCGACGACTACCTGGTGAAGCCCTTCGCGTTCCAGGAGCTGCTGGCTCGTATTCGGGCCCTCACCCGCCGCCGCAACGAGCTGCCCTCCGACCCCGTGCTGCGCCTGGCCGACCTCACCCTGGACCCCTCCCGCAAGGTGGTACAGCGCGCCGGCCAAACGGTGCAGCTCACGGCCCGGGAATTTGCCCTGCTGGAGTACCTGCTGCGCAACCAAAATCGGGTGGTGTCCAGGGTAGATATTCTGGAGCACGTTTGGGAAACCTCTTTCGATACTGGCTCCAACGTCATCGACGTGTACATCAACTTCCTGCGCAAAAAGCTTGATAAGGACTTCACGCCCAAGCTTATTCATACGCTGGTAGGCATGGGCTACGTGATGAAGGAGGAGTAGATGAGTTGCTGGTTGCTAGTTGACGGTTGTTGGTTAGCCCAAAGTCCGGTACGACATTCTATCCAGCCCTAACAACCAGCAACTGACAACTAGCAATCACCAACTGACAGCTCCTAGCAATGTCCATCCGTACCCGCCTCACGCTGCAGTTTGTGGCTATTCTGGGAGTAACGCTGCTGCTGTTTTCCTCGGCCATTTACTTCTTCACCCAGCAGGCGCGGCGCGAGGCATTCAGCGAGAGTCTGTTTGCCCGGGCCCGCATTGTGGCCCACGTATACCTGGATGGTACCCGCCGCAGTGACGAAGCCAGCCGGGCCTCGTACCGCCTGTATTTGCGTCAGTTCTATCGCACCCTTCCCGAAGAGGAGGTGCGCGTATTCGATGCGGACAACCAAGTGGTATTTGAGGAAGGCTTGGCCGGCCGCGTGGCCATACCGCTGGCCCTGCTGAATGCCGTGCGGGAAGATGGCCGCGAAATTCTGCTGGAAGACGACCACCGCCAGACCGTGGGCCTGCTCTACCGCGACGCCCTGCGCGGCGACTTTGTGGTGGTGGCCTCCTCCGTGGATGCCGACAGCCGCCAGAAGTTGCAGGATCTGCTCACCGTTCTCACGTTTGGGCTGCTGGCCTCGTTTGTGATAGTAGGCATTGGGGGCTGGTTTTTTGCCGGCCAGGCCCTCAAGCCCATGCAGCGCATCATTCAGGAGGTAGACAGCATTACCGCCTCCGACCTGCACCGCCGCCTTTCCCAGGCCGATGGGCAGGACGAGGTTTCTCTGCTGGCCCAGCGCTTCAATAGCCTGCTCAACCGCTTGGAAACGGCTTTTGCCGGACAGCGCACTTTTGTGCGAGATGCTTCCCACGAGCTCCGCACGCCGCTGGCGGCCATCATCGGGCAGTTGGAAGTGGCCTTGCTGCAGCAGGAGCGAAGCCAGCAGGAGTACCGGCAGGTGCTGCAAAATACCCTGGATGCCGCCCGCCTGCTCAAGGACCTGACCAACGGGCTGCTGCAAATTGCCCGCGCCTCCGACGACCCCTCCCAGGTGCCCCGCTCCCTGGTGCGTCTGGATGAGCTGTTGCTGCAGGCCCACGAGGAGGTGCACCGCCGCCACCCCACCTGCCGCATCGACCTGGAATTTTCCGAGTCCTCGGAAGTACCGAACCGTCTGCCGTTTGCTGTACTGGGCAACGAGGCGCTGCTGCTCTCAGCCTTTCTCAACATTCTGGAAAATGCCTGCAAGTTTTCCGCCGCCTCTGCTCAGCCAGTGGTAGCCAGCCTGTTCTGCTCCCGCACCCGGGTGCGCCTAACCGTCCGCGACCAGGGCATGGGCATGACGGAAGCCGACCGGCAGCAGGTGTTCGTTCCCTTCTTCCGGGCCGAGTCGGTGCGCACGGTGCCCGGGCACGGTATTGGGCTGCCGCTCACGGCCAAAATCATGGAGCTGCATGAGGGCGAAATCCGAATCGAAAGTCAGTTGGGGCAGGGCACAGCAGTTAGCCTGGAGCTGCCTTCCATTCTGTAGGCAAGGGGGAGGCCTGGCGGTAAATAAATAGCCAGTAAAATGCCGCGTAAGACGCTGAACAACAAACTATACCGCTTTTAACTAGATTTTAATTCACTTTTAATTAGGTCTTAACGAGGTGGCTGTAGACTTGCAGTAAATCCGCTACGCAAAGTCGTTGCGCGGCGGGCATCCTGCTCTTTCTCCCTCCCCTCGTTTGTATGATTGAAGTTGCTCCTTCCGCTGCAACTTCCACGGGCCGCACGCCCTCCGGGGTGCCATCCTCGCCGTGGAAGCACCTTGGCAAAGATTTACCGGCTGGGCTGGTTGTTTTTTTGGTAGCCTTGCCGCTGTGCCTGGGCATCTCGCTGGCTTCGGGTGCGCCGCTGCTGGCGGGCATTATTGCGGGCATCGTTGGGGGCTTGGTTGTTTCCTGGGTTAGCAACTCCCCTTTGAGCGTGAGCGGACCCGCGGCCGGGCTTACGAGCATAGTGCTGGCATCTCTGCAGTCGTTACAGTCGTTTCAGGCCGTGCTGGCTGCCGTGGTTATTGCGGGTATCATTCAGGTGGTGCTGGGGGTAGTGAAGGCCGGTATTGTGGGTATGTATTTCCCCACCTCCGTTATCCGGGGTATGTTGGCTGCTATTGGCCTGACTCTTATCCTCAAGCAGATTCCGCACTTGGTAGGCGCCGACGCCGACTATTTTGAGGACATGACCTTTCTGCAGTTTGATGGCCAGAATACATTTTCGGCTATTGAGCGGGCTATGCAGGGAATTGGGGCTGGCTCGGCTTTGGTGGGGTTGGTGTCCTTGGGTGTGCTGTTCCTCTGGGACGATGTCATTGCCAAGCGCTTCCGGATTCTACGGCTGGTGCCCAGCGCGCTAGTGGTGGTACTGCTCTCCATTGGGCTGAATAACCTGCTCGACCAGGCTGCGCCCGTGCTGCGCATCCGGCCGGAGCACCTGGTTAGTCTCCCTAACATCTCCTCCTGGCAGGATTTCATTGGCTCCTTCACCCAACCCGACTGGACGGCCCTGCAGCGGCCGGGCTTTTTTGTGGTGGCTTTCACCATTGCCATTGTCGCGTCCCTGGAGTCGTTGCTGAGTGTGAAAGCCGTGGATAAGCTGGATCCGCACAAGCGCATTACGCCCACCAACCGGGAGTTGGTAGCCCAGGGCACCGGCAACATCATCAGCGGCTTGTTGGGTGGTTTGCCTATCACAGCGGTTATCGTGCGAAGCTCGGCTAATATTAACGCGGGGGGCCAAACGCGCATGGCAGCCTTCAGCCACGGTATTCTGCTGCTCGTTAGCCTGCTGTTTCTGGAGTCAATCCTGAATCAAGTACCGTACTCGGCGCTGGCCGCCGTGCTGCTGATTGTAGGCTACAAGCTCACCAAACCGGCTTTATATGTTACCCAGTGGCGCTTGGGCTGGCAGCAGTTTTTGCCCTTCATCATCACCATTGTGGCCATTCTGCTCACCGATCTGCTGAAAGGGGTATCCATTGGGCTAGCCGTAGGCATCTTTTACATTCTCAAGGCCAATTATGAGTCGGCCTACTTTCTGAGCAAACCAGCCGCTATGCAGGCTGGCCCCATTCACCTCAAGCTATCCGAGCAGGTTTCCTTCCTCAACAAAGCCAGCATTGTGAAGGTGCTGGATGAGCTGCCCGATGATACGCAGGTGCTAATTGACGGCTCCAACTCTTCCTTCATTGACTACGACGTGCTGGAAGCCATTGAAAACTTTCGCCTGGCTGCCCCTGAGCGAGGTATTCAGCTGGAGCTACGAGCTATTCCGCAGGTACAGGTGCTCGGGCATTAGGGGAAGGTAGTGCAATTGATTCCGTTCATTTTCTTGCTTGAGTTATTACACTAAAGAATCACGATACCGCAGCGAGGGTTACCGCCACCGCTGCACACCATCATCGGGCGTAGTCTGAGGGGAGTGCGCTTTCGATGTGTGGAACCGCCCTATTCATTGGATAGGGCGGTTTTTTGCGTCTATTGGGGTAGTTTCGCCCTCGTATAAGCCAAAAGGCTGCCCAAAACCCTGACCAATGCCGGCCCCCTTGCGCCGTTATTGCGTAGGCAAAAGCTCAACTATCGAACTTGCCCTGATGAACGCCATTTATTTCACTGAGTACGGCCCGGCCGATGTGCTGCGCTACGGCGAGCAACCTACCCCCACGCCCAAATCCGACCAGATTCTGGTGCGGGTGCGGGCCAGCAGCATCAACCCCATCGACTGGAAAGTGCGCAACGGCGACATGAAGCTGGTGACGGGCCAGCGCTTTCCCAAAATTCCGGGGCGGGATGTGGCCGGGGAGGTAGCTGCCGTGGGCACCCACGTAACGCGCTTTAAGGTGGGTGACCGGGTGTACGGGATGCCCAATGATGGCGTGGGCAATGCCAATGCGGAATACGCGGTACTGGCGGAGTCGGTGGCGGCGTTTATTCCGGATAAGCTCACCTTTGAGGAAGCCGGGGCCGTGCCGCTGGCCGCCCTCACGGCCCTACAAGGCCTCCACGACCACGGGCAGCTGCTCTCCGGCGACCGGGTGCTGATCAACGGCGCTTCGGGGGGCGTGGGTATGTTTGCGGTGCAGATAGCCAAGGCCCTGGGGGCCGGCGAGGTAATTGGCGTGTGCGGCCCTGATAACCAGGAGCTGGTGCGTAGCCTGGGGGCCGATACGGTGCTCAACCACGAGGAGCAGGACTTCACCAAAAACCGCAGCCACTACGATATTGTGTTTGATGCCGTGGGCAAGAGTAGCTTTTCGGCCAGCCAGCTGGCCCTGCGCCGCAACGGCCGCTACGTAACCACCACGCCCGAGCCGGCCCTGCTCATCACCGATAAGCTGGCCGCCGCCCTCACTACCAAATCGGCCCATATGTTCTTCGCCAAGGAGCGAGGCACAGATCTGGCCCTGATTTCGGCCTGGCTGCAGGCGGGCACTATACGCGTGGTAATTGACAAGACTTTCCCGCTCCGTGAAACGGCCGAGGCCCACCGCTACAGCGAAACAGGCCGTGCCGCTGGTAAAATTGTGCTTGCACTAGAGTAAGCAAAGGAGCGTAAAACGAAGGTACACAAATGCAACTAAGTTGCATTTGTGTACCTTCGTGCGTTGTATGGCCCGCCCGGTAGGGTGGGCTCCTCTGCAATAAGCTTCGTTAACTACTTGATAATGGAACCGAACAGCAGTGTGGAAGTAGTAATTATTGGCGGCAGCTACGCGGGTTTGGCGGCGGCCATGTCGTTGGGGCGGGCGTTGCGCACGGTGTTGGTGCTGGATAGTGGGCAGCCCTGCAACCGCCAAACACCCTACTCGCACAACTTTCTGACGCAGGATGGGGAAACGCCGGCCGCAATTCGGGCCAAAGCCCTGGCCCAGGTGCTGCAGTATCCCACCGTGCAAGTGGTACAGGAGCAAGCCATGCAAGCCGAAAAAACACCGGCCGGGTTCCTGGTTACTACTGCCAGCGGCCAGCTCATTGCGGCCCAGAAGCTGATTTTCGCGACGGGAATTCAGGACCTGATGCCCGCCCTGCCTGGCTTTGCGGAGTGCTGGGGCATCAGCGTGCTGCACTGCCCGTACTGCCACGGGTATGAGGTGCACGGCCAGCCCCTGGGCGTGCTTGGCAACGGCGACGCCGGTTTTATGCAGGCCCGCCTGATCAGGAACTGGACCCCCCAGCTCACACTGTTCACCAACGGCCCTGCTACCCTTAGTCCGCAGCAAACCTTGCAGCTACGGGAGGCCGGAATACGCACGGAAGAAACCCCGCTGCAGGCCCTGTACCATGAGCGGGGGCACCTGCAACAAGTGGTGCTACAAGGCGGCAGGCAGGTACCTTTAGCGGCTTTGTTTGCGCATGTGCCCTTCCGGCAGCACTGCGAGCTGCCAGTGCTGCTGGGCTGCACCCTCACGGAAAGCGGCCACCTGCAGGTAGATGACTGGCAGAAAACCTCAGTGCCCGGCGTGTATGCGGCCGGAGACGCCACTACGCCCATGCGTACAGTGGCCGTGGCCGTAGCGGCCGGCACCAAGGCCGGGGCCTTCGTCAACCATGAGCTGTTGGCGCTGTAAGTAACAGGGGTGGTTAGCTGCTTTCCCGCGTGAAGGCAATGAGCAGAGCCCCGCCGGCCATGAGGGCGGCGCCCAAAATTATCTGCCAAGTAACCTTCTCCTTCAGAAAAAACACAGCCAGCAGGATAGAAAACACCAGCGAGATTTTATCAAAGGAAGATGTGCGCGAAGCTTGCCCCATTTTGAGGGCCTGAAAGGAGAACAGGGAGGACAGGCAGGTGATGATGCCGGCGGCAATCAGAAAACCCCAGGTGCGGCGGTCAATTTCGGCTACCTGCCCCAGGTGCCCCTGCCAGGCCACTACGCCCCAAGCCACCGATACAATCAGAACCGACTGGATGGCGAAGGCCACGCTGGCTTCAACATTTTTGACGCCTACTTTTGAAAGCGTAACTACCACGGCAGCCGACAAAGCGGCCAACAACGAAAAAACTACCCACATAACGGCTTGGCAAAGGATGCGTGGTAGGCAGTACGCAGCTTCCTGGTTTGTAGCCGAACTGCCGCCCCGGAAACCCAGTGCCGGCCCGTAGCCGGGCTAACTTGCCGCTGAAGTATCTTGCGCAGGTTTCCCAGGTCGTTTCTGGTCTTTTTAGGCTGCCGGAGTATATGAAAAAGCTTGTTTGGATGTGTTGGCTTGGCATGGTTAGTGCGGCGGTGTTCTGGCCGGTAACGAGCTAGGCGCAGGCAAGGGTGGCGTCCGTGCCTGCGCTACCCGAGCCGCCCGGCACCGCCCGCGTGGCCGATAACCTGTTCATGGATGAAACCGAGGTGGCCAACCTGCACTGGCTGGAGTACCTCCACTTCATCCGCCGCGACTCCGCCCTGGCCTTCTTCCAGGCGCAGCTGCCGGACTCTACCGGCTGGCAGCCCGTACCCGACCCGGAGCAGACCGCTCCGCCCCAATCCTACTTCCGGGCACCGGCTTACCGCTACCATCCGGCCACGGGAGTAAGCTACGAGCAGGCGCAGGCCTATTGCCGCTGGCGCAGCGCCGTAGTAAACCGCAGCTATTTCCGGAGCGCGGAGTTTCGCAAGCAGCATCCCGAGCTGCGCGACTATGAGGTAACGGTGCAGTACCGCCTGCCTACGGAGGCGGAGTGTGAGCAGGCTGCTGCCGGTGGGCTGCCGACAGGCGCACGACCTTTTGAACTGGTACAAACCCGCTCGGTGCGCAAGCCCAAAGCCCGTAAGCTCAATGAGTCGGAAGAGCTGGTAGCCTGCCTGGATGCTCAGCAGCTGGCTCATCCCGCCACCGAAACGGCCTACGGACTGCCCTACAACCTGCGGGAGAATTACTATCTGGCGGGTAGCAACCAGGTATTTGCCTGCGCTCCAGGCAAGGAAAAATTCCCCTTGCAGCCGATTACTATCGGGCCGCCCAAGGGGTTCAGCCTTCAGAATGTCATTGGGAATGTGGCCGAAATGACGGCAACAAAGGGCGTGGCCAAAGGAGGCTCATTCAAAACCTCGGTGCGGGGGCTTACCCTCAGTGCCCGGCAGGCCTACCAAAGCCCGCAAAACTGGCTGGGCTTCCGGTGCATAGCCACTGTGCGCATGGTGCGCAAATGAGGTAGCAGAGCCGATAAGCGGGGAGAGTAAGGAACCGGGGCGCTGTTGGCCTAACCAGCGCGAAGAGCCTGCCCACGCTGGAACCAGGCTCGTAGGAGTGGTTTGTTCCAGCGTGGGAAGGTTCTTTGCAAACTCAGGCTGATGGCACCTTCAGCACAGCTCTTGTACTTCAGCTCTTCTGATTCACTTGCCAAACCGGAAAGCTAGGCCGGCCCCAACGGTGAAGCCGCCCGCGTTGGCCGTAAGGCCGTGGCCCGCCGTAACATCAAGGCGCAGGCCGGGAGCCGGACGGTAGTAGAGGCCCGACGTGAGGCCGGGGCGCCAGCCCTGCTGCCGCTGCCAGGTAGCGTAGGTTTCGGCCAGAAAGCCAACGTGCGTACCAGCGCCAATTGGGCCATTGAGGGCCAGGGTGGTCAGGTACTGGCCCTGTTTGGTGCCCTCGGCCTTGAAACCGCGCTGTCGAAAGCCAAAGTTGCCTTCCAGGCCAAACCGTTGCCCTAATTGCTGCGACACCAGCAGGCGGCCACCCGGTTCAAATTGTTTTTCCCCGAAGCTGGTATCCCCGTTGCGCAGGTTCATATCCAGCAGTACCACCACCTGGGAGCGGGCATTTTGAGTGGTAGAGGCCAAAAACTTGGCGCCTACATTTAGGGGCGCAAACCCGGCTGGGCCAGCGTAAGGCGTAGGGGCACCGTCGGAAAGTAGGGGCTGCGCGGGCGGGGCAAGCAGGTAGTGTTGAGTGGCGCGCAGCTCAATGTGGTTGAAAAAGCCCACCCGCAACGTGCTGCCCCAGGCCGAGCGGCCCGCGTAGCCCACGCTGCTGCCCGCATCGTAGCGGGTAAGGCCGGTTTCCAGTTGAAACTGGCCGGGGTAGAGCATGTTGGTGGTGATGGTCTGCCCGGGCCGGTCGGGACGGATAAGCCGCACAAAAGGCGACTCACCGTTGTTGAGGCCGGGGTCAGTGGTCTGGGCCAGGGTGCAGGTCGGGCCCGCAAGCAGCAGGGCTCCGGCAGTCAGCAGAGTGGTCTTTCGCATGCAGTACCGACACCCGGCGGTCAAGAATAGTTCGATTTTTCAAAGATGCTGTAACCCAAGCTCAACTCCTGCGTTGCACCGGCCTGGCGTAATAACAGGGTAAAAAAGGGTGAAACCCCACACTGTGTCCCACAAAAAAGGCCGAACATGAGTCCGGCCTTTTTTGTGTAGAATCAAGAAATGAATGAGCTATTCTGCTTTTTTAATAGTCTCAATGGCGGCTTGCACGGTAGCCTGCTGGTCGGCGGGTTTACCTTGCTTAGCCTTTTCCAGCATAGCCAGAATGGGCTCATCCACGCCGTAGCGCTTGTACTGCACGGCCAGCTTCTGTAGGCGCTCCGTGCCTTCTTTCAGCACCGTTGCGTCGTCAAGGCGGGTCATGAAGTTAGCTACGCTTTCCAGCATCTGAAACTGACCCTGGGGCCCGGCCGTGTCAAACTGGTTGCGCACGTAAGTCCAGGTGCTGGCGTCGCCCTGAGTGGCGTACACGCTGGCAATGGCAGTGGCCACGTTGCCTTTGGCGCCGGCTTCCAGCGCCTTGGCGCGCGTGAGGGCAGCTTTGGGCTGCACTTCGGCCAAGCCTTCCAGGGCCGCGCCCAGCACCGCGTACGACTGGCTTTCGAGGGCTTTGGTGAACGTCTTTTCGTCCTTCTTGTCCTTCACCTGGCCGAGGGCACCGAGCAACGCCGCCTGCACGTTGGTGTTTTTCTCCTGGGCGAACTGCTTGCGCAGGGCGGGGGCGGCGGCTTTCTGCACAGCCTTGTCATCCAGTTTCAGGGCAGCAATGGAGGCCATCCGAATGCCGGTGTACTTATCGTTGAGGCCTGAGAGGAGCAGCTGGCGGGCGGTGGCGTCGGTAGTTGGCTTGGCGGCGGCGGCGGCAATGGCCTCGCGGCGGTCAACGTAGCGCGGGCCGTTCTTATACTGATAAGCAAACTCCTCCAGGGGCTTGTTGTCGGTTTTCTGCCACAGCAGCACTTTTTCAGCATCCACATTTACCAGCGTGGGCTTGCTGGCCGCCGGGAAACGGAAGGTTTCGGTGGCCTGGCGCATCATCACCTGGTGGCGCTCCGGCTTACCGTTCACGTACACATCCACGGCAATAGGCAGCTGGAATATGGTGCCGGGCTGGGTTTGCTTGATGGTCACGGTCTGCTGCTTGGCGGCAGCATCGTAGCCATAGTCGATGGTAACTACGGGGTGGCCGCTGCCAAAGTACCACTGGTTAAAGAACCAGTTCAAATCCTGGCCCGATACGGACTCCAGCGCCAGGCGCAGCTGGTGGGCCTCGCCGTTGCCGAACTTGTTATCGGTAAGGTACTTTTTCAGGCCGGCGAAGAACACGTCGTCGGTGAGGTAGCTACGCAGCATGTTCAGAATCTGGCCGCCCTTCTGGTAGCTCACCAGGTCAAACATGTCCTCCTTATCGGCGTAATGGAAGCGCACGAGCTGCTTCTGGGCGTCGCGGGGGCTGCGCAGGTAGTTGCGCATGTTCATGTAGGCGTGGGCGTCGCCGGCGTCCTGGCCGTACTTGTACTCGGCCCATAAGGCTTCCGAGAAGTCGGCAAACGACTCATTCACCGTCAGGTTGCTCCAGCTTTCGGCCGTTACCAAATCGCCGAACCACTGGTGGAACAGCTCGTGGGCAATAACCGATTCGCCGTTGGCATATTCGGCATCCAGGGCCTCACGGGCGTCCTTCTGCAGAAACTCGCCGTGCAGGGTGGCCGAGGTGTTTTCCATAGCCCCGCTCACGTAGTCGCGCACCACAATCTGGGCGTACTTGTTCCAGGCATAATCCACGCCCAGGCGGCGCGAGAAGAACTCCATCATCTCGGGCGTGTTGCCGAAAATCTGCTTGGCGAAGGGGGCATACTTGGGCTCCAGGTAGTAGCTCACCTCCTTGCCCCGCCAGGTATCCTTGTAGATTTTAAAATCACCTACGGCCATCATAAACAGGTAAGGCGAGTGGGGCAACTCCTGCTTCCAGGTATCGGTGCGCAGGCCGGGGCCGGCGGGCGTCTGGCTCACCAGGGCGCCGTTGCTCAGCGTTACGTAGCGGCTGGGCACCGTCATGCTGATTTCGGCGGTGGTTTTTTGGTTGGGTCGGTCGATAGTGGGGAACCAGGCCGAGGAGGCCTCCGTCTCGCCCTGCGTCCAGATCTGGCGGGGCTTGCCAGCCTCGGTGCTGTCGGGGTTGATGAAGTACAGACCTTTGGCGTCGTTGATGGCCGCGGAACCCTTTACTTTCAGTTCGTTGGGCTTGGCCACGTACTCCAGGTACACGGTGTACTGCTGGCCGGGCGTATAGAGCTTATCCAGGTCGATGTCCAGCTGCTCGTTGTTGTAGCGGTACTTCAGCGTCTTGGTGTTCGAGCCGTCCACCATTGTCACCGATTTAATGTCCATCCCCTTGGCGTCGAGGCGGAGGGAGTCGGTGGCGTAGCCTACGGGCTGCAGCGTCACCCATTCCTTGCCCAGCAACTGGCGTTTGGCGTAATCGAAGCGCACATCCAGCTTGGTGTGCACCAGGGCGTTGATTTTGCGGGCCGATTCGCGGTACATCTTCAGGGCGGCCGTATCGGCGGGGGCGGCTTGCTGGGCCAAGGCGGGCGTAGCGGCCAGCAGACCCAGACTCAGTAGAAAAGCTTTCGTCATAGCAGGAGGGGAAAAGGATTTACGGGTGCTAGTTGCGAACTTTTTGGCATTGCTGCGCACACATTATCATAATGCTTAGCGCAAGGCAGAATGTGAATCAAATGTATGGATCGGTACTATGTAAAACAAGGTACCTTTTAAAATATTTAATATAGTTGTTATGTGCTGCACGATGGTCTAGCTGGTACACGTGCACGTACACGACGCAAGCCACAGATTCTCACGGTAGTTTGGGGCCGGGGCTATTGTGTTTACCCCGTTTTCGATAGGTTGCAGGCCAGCCGGTTAGCTGTTGCGCTTGATGATTTGGGGCGCAGTCCGTTTTCTGCTTGGACCGTTACACAGAATAGGAGCGGCCTAAGCCGCCGCAACGATGCAGCTAAATTGGGGTCTGTGCCCATACACTTTCTTCCATACTATGAGAAACACGCTTCGCCTGCTGGTATTTCTGCTGTTACTGGGCCCCACTGCCTTGGCCGCCAAAGTGGATACCCTGGATATTCCCAGCGCCGCCATGCAGCGCACCTACCGCGCCGCCGTGGCCCTGCCCGCTTCCTACGCCAAGAATAAGAAGGCCAATTACCCGGTACTCTACCTGCTGCACGGCGCCTACGGCCACTTCTCCGACTGGAGCAGCAAAACGCCCGACAAAACCCTCATTCACCGCCTCGCCGATCAGTACAACCTCATCATTGTAATGCCCGAAGGTGAGACGTTCAGCTTCTACCTCGACTCGCCGGTGAATAAGGCCAGCCAGTTCGAAACCTACATTACCAAGGAAGTAATCGGCAAAATCGACCAGACCTACCGCACCGTAGCACGTAAGGAAGGCCGGGTTATTTCGGGCTTGTCGATGGGCGGGCACGGGGCGCTGTACCTTTCGGGGCGGCACCCAGAGCTATTTGCGGCGGCCGGCAGCATGAGCGGAGCTTTGGATATGAGCGTGACCAACCGAAAACTCAACCCCCAGGAAGCCCAGCAGCGGCAGTCGTTATTCAACCCTATTCTCGGCCCCGAAACGCCGGCTCCCAGCCTGTACAGCGCCAATTCAGTCGTGAACATGGCCGACAAACTCTACACCAACGGCCTGCCCCTCATCATCGACTGCGGCGTAGACGACTTCCTCATCGAAATCAACCGGGAAGTGCACCGCCGCCTCGTGTACAACCACACCCCCCACGACTACACCGAGCGGCCCGGCTCCCACACCTGGGAGTACTGGCAAAACGCGCTGCCTTACCACGTGCTGTTCTTTCAGAAAGTGCTGGAACAGGGCGGGGTAGCGGTTAAGTAAAAAGTAGCAGGAATGCTAAAATGATGAGCTAAAAGGATATTTCGCGTTTCGTACCTTCGTTGCATTAACGCGTGGTGGTTAACCCACCTCACCAAACTACGAGTCGCTTTGAAAAGCAAAACCCCGGACTGTTAGCGCAGCCGGGGTTTTTAAGAAGCAGGTGGGCAAAACACCTAATCTTCTTGGACGATGAAGAGGAAGCGTGTTAAAGCGGAAGAGCCTGACAAGGTCGGACTATTTCGCGTGCTGCTTGAACTGGGGAAAACAGTTCTGAGCGGCATAGTTCGCGCCGTGGTAACCGAATGGTTGCACCGGCATTAGAACGGTAGCAGGGGTTGGCCTTTAGGCCGGCTCCTGTTATTTTGCTTTCTGCGTTTCAGAAAGTGAGTATGCAAATGTATGTATTATACATACAATGTCAATACAGAACCAACGTGTGCAATACCATTTGGGTTCTTGATTAATGCACCAGTACCGCCTGTTGCTGCTCGGGATGCAGCTGGGGGGGGGTGCCGTAGTGAGTGTGCTGGGCGCGGTAGGCTCTTTCGAAGATCAGGGGGAAGATGAATAGGGTGAGGATGGTGCCGGTGATGAGGCCGCCAATTACCACAATGGCTAGGGGCTTGGAGGTTTCACTGCCGATACCGGTGCTGAGGGCAGCGGGCAGCAGGCCGATGGTAGCCATGAGGGCCGTCATCACTACGGGCCGCACGCGGCTGGTGACGCCGTCATGGATACTATTGTCGAGACTCATCTTGCGCAACATGTTCTGCTTGAACACCGATATCAGGATTACGCCGTTCTGGATGCAGATACCGAATAGGGCAATGAACCCGATACCGGCTGAAATGCTGAAGTTGGTGTGGGTGATGAGCAAGGCCGCAATGCCGCCGATGATGGCAAACGGCACGTTTAGCAGTACCAGCCCGGCGTCTTTGAGGTTACCGAACAGGATGAACAGAATAAAGAAAATCAGACCTAACGAAACCGGTACTACCTGCGTGAGGCGCTGGGTGGCGCGGCGCTGGTTTTCGAAGTCGCCGGTCCATTTCATGGTGTAGCCTTTGGGCAGACTCACCACGGCGTTTACCTTTTTCTGAGCTTCCTCAATGGTGCTGCCCATGTCGCGGCCCCGGATGCTGAACTTCACGGCCGAAAAGCGCTGGTTGTCGTCGCGGTAGATGAGGCTAGGGCCGTTTACGTCGCCGATGGTAGCAATTTCGGAGAGGGGAATAGTGGTGCCGTTTTGGGTGGGTACCATGAGGGCCGCAATTTCCTGGGGCGTCTGGCGGAACTGCTCCTGGTAGCGCACCCGGATGGGGAATTTCCGTTCCCCCTCGTACATCTGGGAAGCCTGCTTGCCGCCCACAGCCATTTCCAGCACCGCGTTGGCATCGGCCTTGCTCACTCCGTACTGGGCCATGCGCTGCTCATCCAGATCCACGTGCAGCTCGGGCTGGCCGATGTTGCGCAGTACGCCCAGGTCGTCGATACCTTTGATATTCTTAAGGATGCCGTACACCTGGCGGCCTTTTTCCTCCATCAGCTTGAGGTCCGTGCCGTAGATTTTCACGGCAATGGAGCCTTTCACACCCGAGGCGGCTTCCTCCACGTTGTCGGTGATGGGCTGGGAGAAGTTGAAATCCACGCCGGGGAAGCGGTTCAGCTGTTCCTTCATGTTGGCAATCAGGGCTTCGCGCTTGTCTTTGTGCTTCATTTCGGCTTCCACCTCAGGCGTGTGCTTGAGCTGCACCAGAAACTCGTTGTTGTAGAAGCCGGTAGGGTCGGTGCCGTCGTTGGGGCGGCCGGTCTGGCTTACCACGTCGCCCACCTCGGGGAAGCTTAGGAACACCCGACGCATCTCGTTGCAGAGCTTGTTGCTTTCGTTCAGGCTGATGCTGAGCGGCAACTGAGCCCGCACGTAAATAGAGCCTTCGTTCAACTCGGGTAGGAATTCAGAGCCCAAGAAGTGGAACGCGCCCATGCCCAGCACCACGGCCACGGTGGCTACCAGCAAGCTGGCGGTTTTGCGGGCGTAGGTGAAGGAAAAGAACCGCTCAGCCCCGCGGTTGATGGCACGCACAAAGAAGTTGTCTTTCTCTACTACGTTCTTTTTCAGCAGGCTAGAGGTCAGTACCGGCACCAGAGTGAGTGTGAAGATGAGCGCGCCGAGCAAAGCAAAACCCAGCGTCCAGGCCAGCGGGCTGAACACCTTGCCTTCCACTTTCTCGAAAGAGAAAATGGGCAGCAACGCGGTGATAATGATGGCCTTGGAGAAGAAGATAGCCTTGCCCATGTCGCGGCCGGTTTTCTTGATGAGGCCCAGCTTGGCGACTTTGTTGAATCGCTCCATGCCCATTTTGTGGGCCTTGTGGTCGAGGGCCACAAAGAGCCCTTCCACCATCACCACGGCCCCGTCGATGATAATCCCGAAGTCGATGGCGCCCATACTCAGCAGGTTGGCCGACATGCCTTTCAGACGCAGACAGATGAAAGCAAACAGCAAGGCCAGCGGGATAATCACGCTTACCACCACCGTCGTGCGCCAGTCAGCCATGAACACGAACACAATCACCGTCACGAGCACAATGCCTTCCAGCAGGTTGTGAATCACGGTTTCGGTGCTGAAGTCGATAAGCTGCTGCCGGTCGTAGAAGGTTTTAATCTTTACGTCGGAAGGCAGAATCTTATCGTTGAGGTCGGCTACTTTGTCTTTGAGGCGGGCAATAACCTCAGAGGGGTTTTCGCCCTTGCGCATCACCACAATGCCTTCCAGCACGTCGTCGTTCAGGCCGCGGCCCACTCGGCCCAGCCGCGGCAGCGCCGACTCATGCACAATGGCTACGTCCTTCACCAGAATAGGCGCGCCATTCACGTTCTTGATAACCGTGTTGTTGATGTCGCCGATGTTGTTGAGCAGGCCGATGCCGCGCACCACGTAGTTCTGCTGGCCCTCGTTTATCACGTCGCCGCCCACGTTGATGTTGCTGCGCTGGATGGCGTTGTAGAGGTCGAGGGGCGTGAGGCCGAGGTCCTGGAGCTTGCCGGGGTTCACCGAAATTTCGTAGTCCTTCACTTCGCCGCCGAAGCTGTTCACGTCGGCCACGCCGGGCACGGCTTTCAGGTTGCGCTCCACCACCCAATCTTGCAGCGTTTTCAGCTCGCGCGTGGTCTTTTCCTTGCTTTGCAGCGTGTAACGGAAGATTTCGCCGGTGGGGCCGTAGGGCGGCTGCACGTCGGGGTCGGCGCCTTCGGGCAGGTCGGCCTGGCTGAGCAGGTTGTTGACCTGTACGCGGGCGAAGGCATCGTCCACGCCATCATCGAAAATCACCTTTACCACCGACAGCCCAAACAGGGTGGTGCTCCGGATGCTGGTTTTCTTCTGCACCGGGTTCAGCGCAATTTCAATGGGCGCCGTCACGAACTTCTCAATCTCTTCGGCCGAACGGCCGGGCCATTGCGTGATGATGGTGATTTCGGTGTTCGTGACGTCGGGGAAAGCCTCAATAGGCGTGTTCCGGTAGCTCATCACCCCGGCCACAATGACGACAAACGTCATCAGAAACACGAAACCCCTGTTTTTAAGCGAAAAGGCAATAATGCCCTGGATGAATTTATTCATGGCTTTTCAAAAGCTAGAAGGCAGTAACTAGAGCTAGAAGAAGACAAGGCTAGCCTAGCTCCCCTCCTCAGATGAGGAGGGGTTGGGGGGTGGTTGATAGTCGTTTGGGTAGTTCCTAGAACTAGTATTAGTAGATGGGCTGACGCTCCGGTCAACCACCCCCAACCCCTCCTCATCTGAGGAGGGGAGCTAGCTTTCTAGCTCTAATCATTTAGCTCGTCGTAGACCAAGAGCTGGTTTTGGGCGATGATGTGTTCCCCGTCTTTGAGGCCGGTTTGCACGTAGCTCACGTCGCCAACGGTTTTGAAAAGTTGAACCTCGCGGGTTTCCACGTGGTGCCGGTCCTTGAACACCATCACGAAGTTGCGGTCCTTGTCGAAGACCACGCACTGGGCGGGCACGGCCAGCATCTGCTGGTTTTCGGTGTTGAGCACCTTCACCTGGGCGTACATTTCGGGCTTAAGCAAGTAGCCGGGGTTACTGAGCTTCACGCGCACCTTCATCACCTTGGAATCGGGGTCCAGCACATTGAACACTTTGTCGATGCGGCCGGTGAAGTGCTTGTCGGGGTAGGAGAGGGTCGTGACGTCGGCGGCGTAGCCTTCCTTCACCTTGCTGATGTCCGATTCGAACACGTTAGCCATAATCCACACGTCGTCGAGGTTGCTGACCGTGAACAGGTTGCCCACGTTATCAGCGTTGAACTGCATGTGGTCGGTCACGTTCTTCTCGGTGATAAAGCCGGAAATAGGGGCCCGCAACGTGTAAGTGCCATCGGCCGAAACGCCGTATACGCCGAGCTGCTTGCGGCTTTTGCCTACGTTGCTTTGGGCCTTGCGCAGCTCCTGGCGGGCCAGGCTTACATCCCGCTCCGAGGCCAGGCCGGCTTTGTACTGGTCTTCCAGCACCGAAAGGTTTTTGCGGGCAATGTCCAAGTCGGTGCCGGCGGTGCTGCTCTGGTTCTGGAGGTCGGCAATTTCGCCGCTCTTGATGACGGCCAGCACCTGGCCCTTGGTTACATGGTCGCCTAGCTCCACGCTCAGCTGCTCTACCACGCCGCCCACCAGCGGGTACACTTTCACGGTTTTGTCGCCGTCGGTGGCAATCTGGCCCGAGAGGCTTAGCTCGTCGCGCACGGGCTCGTTGCGCACAGTATCAATCTTCAGCTCCCGCAGCATCTGATCCGACATGGTGAAGCCGGCTTCCACTTTCTGCGGTGCGTCAGCTTCTTCGGATTTCGAGCAGCCCACCAGTCCCAGGGCGAGCGGGAGAGCCAACGAGGTGGCCAGAGTGGCAAAGCGGGTCATGGCAAGAGGGCGTTTGAGGGTAGTGGCGACGGATTGGGAAGTGGGCTGCATAACTATTCGGCGTTGAACACCGGGCGGCCCACGGCGTAGTTGAGTTGTTCGAAGGCACGCACCCGGTTGGCGCGTAGGTTGTTGAGCTGCACGAGGTTGTTCTTGTAGCTCTCGTAGAAATCCAGAAACTCCACAATAGTGAGGTTGCGCTTGGCATAGCTCTCATCAATGCCTTTCATGAGGCGGTCGAAATCCGAGGTTTCGCGGGCGGTGCCTTGGTAGAGCTGGTCGTTTTGGCGAGCCAGGCGCCAAGCTTCCTGCACGTCGTTCTGCACCTGAAGCTGCTGCTGGCTTAGCTGTGCCTTGCTGACTTCAATCTGGTTCTGAGCGGTGCGGATGTTGCCCTGGTTGCGGTTGAAGATGGGCACGGCCACGCCTAACGTCACGGCATTATAGTTCTGGATGTAGTTGCCGGCCCGGTCGTAGGCGTAGCCCACGGCTAGGTCGGGGGTGGCCAGGGCGCGTTGCAGGCGCAGGTTCTGAGTTTGCTGCTGCACGGCGGCCTGGCGGGCTTTTAGGTCGGCGCGGTTCACCTGCGCCGAGTCGATGAGCTGTGCTTCGGTACGGTCAGTTAGGCTGAGGGACTTGAGGCGGTTGCCGTCGGCGGTGGGCATGTAGTAGGCGCCGCTGGTGTCGCGCATCAGGGTGCGGAGGTCGGCTTGCTCGGTGGCAATGTCGTTGAGCAAGGTCTGCCGCTCGTTGCGCAGCTGAAACAGGAAGGCTTTCAGCCGAATCACCTCTTTCAGGGCAATGTTTCCCTTCTCGTACTGGCCCTGGTACAAACTTACGGTGCGCTGAAAGCTGGCTACTTCCTTGTCGTACACGCCCACGCTCTGCTGCTTATAGTACAGGTCGTAGAAGGTGCTGCGGAGCTGGTAGCGCAGGGTGCGCAGCAAATCCTGAAAGGTAAACTGCTCCACCAAGGCGTTCTGCTGGGCCACGTTGGCGGCAGATTTGCGGCGGCCGGCAATGGCAAACAGCTGCTGCACCTGCACAATGGAGTTGCCGGTTTTGGTTACGTCGAGCACCTTGCGCGTCTGCGGGTTGTAGGTGTTCTGCTCGATGTAAACGGTGGGGTTGTCCCAGAGCCGGGCCTGCAAAATCTGGGCTTCCGCCGCCGATACGTTGTAGCGCTGGGCGAGCAGCAGCAAGTTGTTTTGTACGAACTGCTGCTCGGCCTGGGGCAGCGTGAGCGTCAGGGTGTCGCCGCTGAGCGGCGCGGCCGTAGCATGGGTGCTGAAGTGCAGCAGCAGGGCCAGCGGCAGCAGGAAAAGGAGGCGTTGCATATCCAGATTCGGTGTTGAGATATGCAAGAGTACGCCCCCCGTATTAGGGGCGAATTAGAGGTAAATTAGAAACGGATTAGAACGAAATATTTTTTCAGAAAAGCTGTTCTTTCTGTTGAAAGCGCCTTTCTAACGCTGTCAACAGGCAAAGAAATTGCTGCTGAGGACGGCTTCAGCAATTCCCGCTCCGCTGTGCTCATGGCGTGCCGGACCCAGTGCCGGGAGGCGCGCGGGCTAGGGCGTGTGAACAGTTTTCAACCAAATTAAGGTAGCGGCCAATTGAAACCAGGCGAAAAAGCATTCGGGGCGTTTATCGTAGCGGGTAGCAAA